>JAJPIB010000069.1 GCA_021324995.1 Chlamydiia bacterium
CCCGGGATTGGACGATCGAATCTAGCCCCTATTTCTAATAGGGGCGACGATTCAATCGCGCCAATCGCGGAGCTTTCGCTTCGGTCCTAAACCAAATTTTCAATCACGTTGGGTATAATTTCAAGAATCGAAAAAATATTCATCCCCACACTCAATTTTTTTTGAGTATGCGTATTCTATTTTATTCTTTTTGGTGATGATTTTTTGCTCAATTTTTGTCGGAGAACAAAGTTGAAGTTTTACAAAACCTTCTCCTTTCAAGGGACGGCTTAAAACACGGGAATGACAAGATTGGAATTGAGTCTTAGAAAAGATAAGATAAGAAAACTTTTCATCCTCGTAGTTTAAAGTAGCACCTTTAGTTTTTCGATGAAATGAGGCGCGCTCTAAACGCGCTGAAAAGTGGCACCAGTCGTCTTTTGCGAGGGGACATTGATCCGAATGGGGGCAAGGGGCAAGAAGATGAGCGCCTTTTGAAAGGAGGTGATAGCGCAATTTCATCAAGGAATCATAAGCAACTTTTGATCCTGGTTCAATGATAATAAGAAATTTTTTAGTTAGATTCCAGAGTTTATCGATCAAAGAAAAGCGGTCTTTTTCCAATAATTCATTTAAAAAGTAAGAGGCCATGACAAGATCATGCGATTCTAAATTAAATTCTTTAGTCGCATCCTGACTCACCCATCTTGTTTCTATCTGTTCAAAATCTTCGGTGAGCTTTTTCCCTAGAGCGATAAAGCCCGGATCCCTTTCTAAAAGAGTAGCGGAAATGATGGGAATCCCTGCGTCGACAGCCGCAAGTAACACAGTTCCCGGTCCAGCCCCAACATCTAAAAGAGATGAGATTAATAAGCCCTTAGAACGTTTTTTTAATTCCTTAAAGACTTGGCAAACAACTGTATAAGTTGCTGGTAGGCGAGAAGATAGATATGCTAATCTTTGCTGGTCGGAATCTAAAGCTTTAACACCCTCCTTACCCGCGCGTTCGCGATAAGTGGTTGTCAACTTTTCTCTAGCTTTAGCAAGGGCATTTAAAGAATGCCCTTCTAAAAGAAGCTCTATTTTAGATTTTAACAAAACAAATAATCCAGTTAATTACAGGAATAATACATCAAATAACACTTACCGCGTTATACCCAACGTGATTGAAAATTTGGATTTAAGACCGCGCCAATCCCGGGAGCTTTCGCTTCGGTCCTAAACCAAATTTTCAGTCACGTTGCGTATACCCCAATCGATCGGTGTTTTTCCCCACTTTTCTAAAAACGCATTGATCTTTGAGAAGTGACGACATCCAAAAAAACCGCTGTGCGCGGAAAAAGGGGACGGGTGGGGAGCGGTAAGCACAGCATGTGCTTTGCTTTGGTCTTTAAAGGCGTGCTGCAATTTCTCTTGAGCAGATTTTCCCCACAATACAAATACAAGAGGATCCTCTCGATTAACGAGCTTAGAGATGACTGCATCGGTAAAACGTTCCCATCCCCTACCGTAATGAGATTTCGGCTCCCCTGCGCGCACAGTAAGTGTCGCATTTAACAGCATTACGCCTTGCGTAGCCCAAGAAGATAGACACCCTTCTTTCGATGGAAGAATTCCTAAATCCTGCTGCAATTCCAGATAAATGTTTTTCAGAGATGGGGGCAAAGGTATTCCTTCAGGAACGCTGAAGGAAAGCCCATGCGCCTGGCCTGGCCCGTGATAAGGATCTTGCCCCATGATCACAACTTTCACTTTATCGAACGGGGTTTGGACAAAAGCATTAAAGATGAGCGATTCAGGGGGATAAATAATCTTTTGTTCCTCCTTCTCTTTAGCGATAAATTTCCTCAACTCCAAGAAATAAGGTTGTTGCATTTCATCCATTAATTGCTGTTTCCAACTTGGGTCAAACTTAACCATAAACACCCTTAAAAGGATTAATATCTGAGAGAGATATTTTCTTTTTTCCCGCAATCCAATCTACGGTTTTTTCCCGGTTCCCATTCGGTATCATTGCGAAGGATTTTGTATTCTAGATAAGGGAAATCCCCCTGAACTTCATAGACCCACATGTCGCCTCCTTTGTTTGTAAGCTTAATGCCCTTATCCCAACTCATTCCGGGACCAACGCCGCGAATATAAAGCGCATTTTCCAGACCTATATCGCATCGAATGGTAATTTGAGTTGTTTTAGGAGAAAAGACTGCATGAATATGATTGTAACAAGAGCATAACCTTCCATGATTGTTGTTCTGAAATTTCCACATCTCTTGCGAAACCGGATAAAGAGGGGAGTTTAGATGAGAACAGTTTATGAAATTTTTAGCCAAAGTAATTCTACTCAATACTTGAAAGATTTTGCTATCAATGTACGTATCAATTTGTGGACATACATCTTTGAGCTCATTTTTTTCTGAATCCCTCAGCGCACCGATGACCGTATTGGAGAGCTCCTTACAACGGCGAACCGCACTTAAAATGCTGGTAATATAAGCCGATTCCATATGCCCAAGGGTAAATTTTGGTGATGTACAGAATCCTGATAAATTTGGGTCGTGACCAACCTGTTCCAAAACCTGAAAGGATGCAGAACTTAGCTCCTGGGTGGTCATGCGATCAAAGGAATTAAAGCGTTCTCTAATATTAGATATTGCATGCAATTCAGAGACTTGTTTTGAAATTGAAACTGACATTTTTCACCTCTATATTTTTTCATTTGCAGAGATAATAACACCACCCTAAAGTTTAAAACAATCCTCTCCAATGGAAGAATAAATATACCCAACGTGACTGAAAATTTGGCTCGGTCCTAAACCAAATTTTCAGTCACGTTGGGTATAAATGAAATATTTTTATATCAGCATGGCTTTGATATCGGTATATTCATTGACAGAAACCGAGAAAAAGCCATAAGATTCTTCTACTTAAGAAGGGATAGAGATCCCCTGAGCACGAAACAAGGAAACTCCGATGAAAGACCTCGCTGAAAACAACCTCATTCGCTTCAAGAATATCTCAAAAAAGAAGGATGCGATTTACGCTAACTTCAAAGTGAAAGGTGTGAAAGGAGGGGTAAATTTCTCAGCCTCGATCACTGTGGATATTTCCGCTGCAGAGGTTCATGCGGGAGACGTCCTTGAAAAAATCATCGAAGAATGTGCACGCATCGGTGTTAAAGAATTTAAGCGCTCAGAGTTTCAATTCGAAGGTCTCACTTCTGTCTAATTTTTATCTGGGTGTAGCGCAGCTTGGGTAGCGCACAAGCCTGGGGGGCTTGGGGTCGTAGGTTCAAATCCTATCACCCAGATTCTTTTGTAAACGTGCACAAGACTTCAACGTGATCCGTTCCTGGAAAAAACAGAAATGCTTCAGCGTTCTGAATTCTCCAACCATATGTCAATAATTTCTCAGCATCTTTTTGAAAAGACCGCGGCCCACAACTTAAGTAAATCAGTTGCGTTCCCGCGAGCGCATTACACAAAACCTCCAGAACTTTAAAATCTAACCCTTTGCGGGGCGGATCCACAATAACGACTCTATTTTCTGCGATGAGGTCAACCAAATCTTCCGAAGGGGAAACTTGCATCGAAATGTTGTTTCTCGTTTCCGGGGAAAGTTTTTGTCGACTCAGTTCGAAGCATTGCAAAGCAAAAGGATTGATCTCCACGCACGTGACTCGATTAGTCGAAGAGACAACATTTAAACCTATCGCGCCAATCCCAGCGTAAAGCTCTAAAATCTTAGCGTTTGGAAGAGTCCATTCACCGATACGATTTAAAACAATTTCAAATAGGGCTAAATTGGCTTGAGAAAAACATGCCGGATGAAAGGCGCACTCAACAGAACCCAGATGCTCCCATAGATACTCTTCGCCCAGTAAATGCGTCCACTCATCGCCAAAAATGCGATTGGTCTGAAAAGGCTGAAAATTTAACCAAATGGAATGAAAACCTCCCATTCTGTAAAGCTGTTTGACAAATTCATCGACGCAAGATTTTTTTTCATTCACAACAAGAGTGAGTTGCACGTTCCGTGTTTTGCGTTCAACAGCAAATTGAAGATAACGTAAAGTTCCCGATCCTTTATGTTCATCATAGGGCTCGATTTGGTGTCTAATCATCGCCTCTTTGATTTTTGCATAGCTCGAGTTAATTGAAGCATGATGCAATGGGCATGTCGGGATAGAGACGACATCGTGGGAATGGGATTTAAAGAGACCGATTTGAGGATCTCGGGCATTTCCCCGAACGGCGAGTTTGGAACGCGTCCGCCATCCCGTTACCTCTCCAGTTGTCAATGGAAGGGAAATATGGGGTGCCATTGATTGAAAAAATTTCCTGATATCCTTTAAAACAGGGGGACATGAAACATCGCCCTGAGCGCTACACCCTGAGCATAAAGGAAAGTACTGGCAACTGAGCGGTGTGGAAAATTCTGTCATAAACTGTCGCAACAGATTGTTCATAAACTGAAGATTGTCTAAAACCCCCTGATTTATGACCACTGTTTATACAATTTATGAACAGATCATTTCTCTCCTAGTTTTTGGAGGGTTATGAACACTTCCACAACACAAGAAGACTAAGAGATTCTTATATATACCTATAGTTAAAAGAAAATCCGAAAGCATCCAAGGGGTAGTAAATAAAATTTTAGCAAAAAATCCCTCTTAAAATAAGTCTGAGATCTTTAAAATGGCCTTTCATAAGCAAGGATCCTATGACCATTGCAATGGACCATAAACATTTTTTTTCTCTAGAGAACTATTCTCATGCTTCGCTTTTTGAAGGTTGCCAATATCCGTGGGAAGCGTTGAGCAAGTTGAAAGAATATCTCAATGCGATGGAATTAGGGAAAATTGAAGTCGCTATTCCCTCTGGGGTGCATTTGATCAATCCTCATTTGATCTCTATTGGAGTGGGAACGGTTGTTGAGCCAGGTGCATTCATTCAAGGGCCTTGTGTGATTGGAAAAAATTGCAGCATTCGTCACGGAGCTTATATTCGCGGCGATGTGCTCGTTGGCGATGCTTGTGTCATTGGACACGACACTGAAGTGAAGCATTCCATTTTTTTGAATGCAGTTGCAGCGGCACATTTTAATTATGTCGGCAATTCCATTTTGGGAAACAGAAGCAATCTGGGCGCTGGAGTCAAGTGTGCAAATCTAAGGTTGGACAACCAGCCTGTATTTGTGGTCGTTCAGGGAGAGAAGGTGGATACTGGATTGCATAAACTGGGAGCTATTGTGGGCGATGGGGCTCAAGTGGGATGCAACTGTGTACTCAATCCTGGAACGATCTTGGGAAAAAATACTTTTTGTTTTCCCTGTTTAAATATTTATGGGTTTGTTTCAGAAAACGGCAAGGTAAAGCCGTCAATGAAGAATATTGTGGAGTAAAAAAATGGTCATGCAAACAGCGGTTAAAAGAACATTGGGAGAGTCTCATAAGTATGAGAATTCTCATTTCTTTTTTCACCGCGATAAGATTGAACAAGCGATAGCTAAAAGCATTCTTTCTTTTGGAGAAAAAACTAAACTTCGCGATGCGTGTGAGTATGCTCTTACAACTAGCGGAAAGCGTTTCCGCCCTCTCATCGTCATTTTTATTGCAGAAGCTTTAGGAAATGGTTTGAATGTTTATGAATCTGCGCTCGCTGTTGAATTTTTCCACACTGCTTCTTTAATTGCAGATGATCTGCCTTGCATGGATAACGATGACGAAAGGCGCGACAAGCCTTCCTTGCATAAAGTTTACGGGGAAGCGATTGCCCTTCTATCGAGCTATGCATTGATCACAGCAGCTTTTGAAAAAATTCATAGCAATGCAATGGTGATGCAAGACGCAGGTCCACCTTTTTCCCATTTTAGCGACCGAGCTTGCACACTGGCCCTGGAATCAGCGACGCAGTGCGCCGGAATTTTAGGAGCGACGGGCGGGCAATTCTTGGATCTTTTCCCACCGAATCAAAATTTGGAGACCGTTAAACAGGTGATCTACAAAAAGACCGTGACTCTTTTTGAGGTCTCTTTTGTTCTCGGGTGGCTCTTTGGCGGCGGAGATGTCAGCAAATTAGAAAAGGTCAAAAAAGCGGCTTACCACTTTGGATTGGCTTTTCAGATCGCCGACGATCTCGCAGATTTGCTCCAGGATGAGAAGAAACAGCGTGAGATCAGCATCGCCCGTCTAATCGGCAGAGAGCGGGGCCTGCTGCTGTTTGATGAGGAAATGCGGCATTTCAGAAATGAACTTTCAGATCTCAACCTTCTTACTCCCTCCTTTGAAAAAATGTGCGATATCCTCATTCGATACGCCATTGAGAATGCAAAAGCACCGGCTTAAACTTTTTATGACCACAAGTGTTTCTCGATTTAATTACCAAGAGAGAGTTGGGGAATTTCAAACGAAATTGCGCGATTATGAAAGGCGCATGAATATTTCCTCTCCAGTAAATCTTTCTTTTATTGAGTTTCACGAATCAGCTTGCGCTCAACTGCTGAATAAAAGTATTTGTCTCCCTTCTTGGTTTTTATTCAAATATGAGGATATTCCCGAGCGATTTCGGATTAGGGATATGAGCGATCCTCGCTTTAATGATTCGCGGTTTTTAAATGAAGTTGCTGGCTGGATGAATGAGAAAATTGCAGAGCTAGGCCTAACGACTATTTGCCGCCCTGCCGATCGTGAAATTTTAAAAAATTTCATCTATATTCTCAGGGATCCTTCCCTATTTGAAAAGGGTAAGGATTTTATTATTGGCCATGAACTTGCTCATCTCGCCCATTTCCAAGAGGGATTAGCAATAAAACTCTATGATAGCATTGCTCTCGGTGGAATCATGGCAGCGTTTTTTTTGCTGTTTCTAACTGTGTCGATGGCACCTATTGTGCATTTAGGAATTACTGTAGGCGTTTGCGGGATTGCGATCGCGATGACAGTTGGCGGTATTTGTGGTTCTTTAGCTCATCAAAGACATGCTGCGCTATCAATGATTGAAGAGGAAAAAAAAGCGGATTTGGATGCAGTTAAAATGTTGAACGATGCCAAAGGGGGAATTTATTATTTTCAATCCTCGATTGATCGGCATTTGGCATTAAGGCGATCTTCTTTTGCTGCACAAAGAGATATCGATGAAAGAGGAAACAATCTAAAAGATAAGCATCATCCTCCCCTCACCGACAGAGTGGCCTATCTCACTCAGTGGCAAAGAGAAACATTAAGAGGCCTTGGTTAGTGAAGGCCCCTTTTTCGTTTTTTTAGACTTCTGCGAGATCGGCAGTGGTTGCATTTTCTTTAGCGATGACGACTTTTCCGGAAGCGACTTTTTCGTGGATCGCTTTTTCAATCTCTTCAACAAACTTGGGATTTTTTTTGAGCTCATCGCGCGCAGCTTCTCTTCCTTGGCCAAGGCGGTTTCCATTGTAGCTGAACCAAGTTCCTTTTTTCTCGACAATCCCCATGTCGACGCCGAGATCGAGGATCGAGCCAATCCGTGAAATCCCTTCGTTAAATAGGATATCGAATTCAGAGACTTGGAAGGGGGGCGCCATTTTATTTTTTACAACCTTCACTTTGACGCGGTTGCCGATGTCGGTATTGTCCGGTCCTTTGATTCCTCCGATACGTCGGATGTCCATGCGGATTGAGGCATAGAATTTAAGGGCGCGCCCCCCTGTTGTTGTTTCTGGATTGCCGAACATCACTCCAATTTTTTCGCGAATTTGGTTGATGAAGATGGCGCATGTGTTGCTTTTTGACAGAGAGGCTGTCAGTTTGCGCAGGGCTTGCGACATCATGCGTGCCTGGAGTCCCATGAAAGAATCGCCGATCTCTCCTTCCAACTCGCTTTTAGGAACCAGCGCAGCCACGGAATCGATGACGATGACGTCAAGGGCATTGGATCTTGCGAGCATTTCTGCGATGTTGAGCGCCTCTTCTCCAGAATCGGGTTGAGAAATCATGAGCTCGTCGAGGTTGACGCCAATTTTAGCGGCATAAGCAGGATCAAGGGCATGCTCGGCGTCGATGTAAGCGGCAAGGCCTCCATTTTTTTGAGCGTTGGCAACGATGTGTGTGGCGAGTGTTGATTTTCCGGAGGACTCAGGTCCGAAGATTTCAATGATGCGTCCACGTGGAACGCCGCCGATGCCAAGAGCGAGGTCTAGCGTGACCGCTCCAGTTTTAATGACGCTCATTTCTCGCGAAGCGTGCTTGCCGAAAGCCATGATTGATCCTTCGCCGAATTGTTTTTCGATTTGTGAGATCGCAGCTTCAAGCGCTTTTTTCTTTGCTGTATCGTTGGGATGAGACATGGGTAAACCTTCCTTAAAATTGATCCATGCGGTATTTCTAAGATCATAGCAAAAAAGACAAAAAGTTGGATCTTTAATATTAAAATTCTGTCCAAACAAAATATAGAGAATTAAAGATGAGCGATGTACGCGGAATCATTCATGTCGTTTCCAATCTCACTGCAGTGATCAAGTTTTACACGGAGGCATTGGAATTTACTTGGGTGGAGATGCATGAGTTATCCGGAGAATCTTTTGATGTGTTATTTAAGCTTCCTAAATGCAAAGCAAAGCTTGCTAAGCTACGTTTAGGCGATCAATTTAGCTATTTAATCGAATTTGATCAGAAGCATCCCCATCCCTACATTCAGGATTCAAGGAGCAATGATTTATGGTTCCAGCATATCGCCATCGTCGTGTCGGATATGAAAAAAGCGCACGATAAGCTTGTGGCTTACGGAATTCAACCTATTTCTCACTCCCCTCAAACGATTCCCGATTGGAACAAGGCTGCTGCGGGTGTAAAAGCGTTTTACTTTCGATCTCCCGATGGACACCCTTTGGAACTGATCTATTTTCCTCCTGGCAAAGGGTCCCCTGTTTGGCAAGATAAAAAAGGTCTTTTTTTAGGAATCGATCACACAGCGATTGCAGTTTCAAACACAGAAGAAAGCTTAAAATTTTATCGCGATTTTTTGGGCATGGAAATTGTTGGCAGCAGTTTGAACTACGGAGTAGAACAGGAGATGCTTTCTGGTGTAACGGGTGCGAAAGTTAAAATTACCAATCTGCAATTCCCCGGCTCTCAAGGAATTGGGATAGAATTTCTTGAGTACGCTAATCCTTCTGGCGGAAGAAAAAGGCCTCTAGATACCCAAGCTAATCATGCTATTGAAAATGCAACATTGATTGTCATGGATGCATTAGAACTTTTTTCCAAGAAAGCGGTTTCTGTGGAAGGGATGGAATCGTTCCAAAAAGGAACAATTCTGACAGATCCAGATAGACATCGATTATTTCTCGTGAGCAAGAATTAAAACTGAGCTTGTAGACGAGTGATGATGACCGATTCATATTTTGCGTGGGAGGAGTTGGGAATTGCATGGTTGAAGCGCAGGTATTGCCAATCGGTTTTTAAAGCCAGATAGGAATTCCAAAACCAATTTACTGCTAAGGTCGGGCCTTTCAGGGAATTAGCGCCTCGCGCAAGCCCTGCTTTCAAAGGTTCAGCTGAAATATGGCACATCTCATAGCGTCCTGCGAGCTGCCAAGCCCCCCAGCCTCCTTTAAAATCAAGGCGGTGTTTCGGAACTACTTTGGCATTTCCAGGTTGGCTTTCTCCTGTGAGAAAATAAGAGGATTCGACGTAGCCGCTGTTGACGATAAAAGGTTCGGAGATGTCTTTGTCCTGTACTTTATTCCAGTTTGCGCGGAGATATTCTGCCCGAATGGCGGCGGATTTGTAAAGCCATTCGATATCTCCTCCCAGACGCGTACGTCGGGAATGGACTTTGGCATTCGTCCATTTCCAAAAAGCAGTCTCAACTCCTGTAAAAAAATCGGTACTCGATAGATTTTCATTGTGCTTTCCGACAGACCATGAGAATCCAAGGCCCAGGTTTTTAAGAGCGCTATTTCCAACATAAAAGGGATAAAGGCCGAGGCGGCCGACGATATCTTTATTATTGTTATTGTCGAGACCTTCCCCATTTCCATTAAACACCCCGATTCCATACTCGATGCAATCGTAGGCGAATAATCCGTAGGTCATGACACCAATATCGCGCACCTTAGCAAAATTGATTGCGCCAACGCTGCGTTCATCGAAGTCCCAATAAGTATCGGCATAGCTTTGTTCCAAACTAAAAGGCTCCTTGAAAAGACCTGCGCGTATTTGGATATAAGAGGGTTCTAGCGATTCTATCCATGCATACTCAAGGCCTGCGTGACTAAAATCCCATCTCCCCATGACCAGGTAGTTAAAGTTCTCGTGAATATTGCCAGTTACAAAAATCCGAGCTCTTCGAATGAGAAAGCTGGTATGATTTCTATCCGATGCAGTGAAAAAGCGACCATCGATTTCCAAAAGGCCTCCGATACGCATTTTTTTATCGGGAGCGATGACCCAGTACCCCTCATCGTAAATCGGCGTCATGTTTTGAGGAGGAGATACGGGTTGATCATTGGGCGTTGTAGGATGATCGACAGGACCGATTTGCAGATCTGAAGATGGATTGGGCTCTGATTCAGAGCTTTGCAAATCTTGAGAAGTTGTGTTTGTCTGCCCGAGAGTTACCCCGCACAAAGCATTGCAATCTACTTCTGTGTACGCTTGGCTGCAAAGCATGCTTAACGACACTGTAAAAATGCCTAAATTCAGAGGATGTGCACCGCGCAGAAATGGAGCTCTATTTTTCATCGTGGGTAAGAGGGTGTAGCAGCTTAATTTTAATGCTCATCGCTTACAAGTGCTCCTTTTTTAAAATATCTGCAACGCGCAGAGCGTTTGCCATGATGGTGAGTCCGGGATTTACCGCGCCGCTGGAAGGGAAAAAGCTTCCATCAACGACATAAAGGTTGTTGAGGTCGTGAGCTTTACAACTCGTATCAAGGACAGAGGTTTTTGGATCATTCCCGAAGCGGCAAGTACCCACTTGATGGGCAACGCCTTCGATAGGAATTCTTTGCGTCAGGAAAAGACTGGGCTCGATTTTTTTGATAATTCCTTTAAGCTTTTTGATAAGGCGGTGATGCCCTTCTTCATCACTTGAAGTGTAGTCCAAAACAATTTCGTTATTTTCATTTATAGCGACACGGTTGTTAGGATCGGGAAGGTCTTCGCTACAAATCCACCAGCCCACCGCATGATTTGCCATTGCGCGCAAAGCAATGCTGGGAGTTAATGGAGGTGCTCCTGTTCTTAACATATCGCTTTTTACGTTTCCGAGGAGTTGGATGTGGCCCAAAGGATACTTCCAATCGGGGGCATCGAAGTAAAAATCGTTGAGCCCCAGAGTTTTTTGATAATGGGTAAAATTAGATGTTGTGGATAGAGCAACCATCGCAGAATTGATATGGCACATATAATGTCTTCCCAACATATCGGAGCTATTTCCAAGCCCACGCGGATGTCTATCATTTTTCGACCGTAAGAGGAGAGCGGCGGAATTGATCGCGCCGCAAGAAACGATGAAGGTGTCGGCAGTATACACCTCCTTTTTCCCATCTCGGTCGACTTCAACGTTTATAACTTTTTCTCCTCCTCGATCTGTTTCAAGGCATAAAGCTTTGGCATAGAGGAGAAGTTCAACATTGGGATGTTTAAGAGCAGGATGAATGCAAATCACTTCTGCATCCGATTTTCCATCGACAAGGCAAGGAAATCCATCGCAAGTATCGCAACGAATGCAGGCGCTTTTTTCGTGGTCGTTTTCATTTAAGAGAAGTCCCAAAGGGAGATGGAAGGGTTTTAATCCCATTTCTTCCATCTTGTCATGAATGAATTGGATACGGGGTTCATGGCTGACGGGGGGCTTGAAATAAGGATGGGCATCGTAGGGCTCTAAGGGATCTTCCCCTCTCTGTCCGTGGATTTGGTAGAGCTTTTCTGCAGCCAAATAATAAGGTTGAAAATCCTTATATTTTAGCGGCCATTCTGGAGAAATCCCTCCTTTATGTTCTATTTCTTCAAAATCTTTTTCTCGGAGTCGCAAAAGAGCGGCTCCATAGACTTTAGTGTTGCCGCCGACGTAGTAATGGGTTCCGGGATGAATGGGTTTGCCTTTTTTATCTTTCCATATTTCTTCTGGATTGTAGCGTCCTTCTATGAAGACGGATTTTACATCCCAATTTTCTTTTTCACGAGGTAGGAATCCTCCCCTTTCGATGATCAAAATGCGCTTACCCGTGTCTGCCAGTGCATGGGCGATCGTTCCCCCTCCAGCTCCAGATCCGATGATGATGATGTCGTAGTTCATGCCCATGTTGATACCCTTTTAATCTCTTCTTTGGAGTCTTCTAGAATGGTTTTCATCTAGTGCTCTGTAAACAAAAATATTGCAATATTTTTGTTTACAGAGCACTAGGCCGCCCCAGTTTGCGCAAAGGTTTTCGCGAATGCACATATTCTTCTATTTCTTCGAGAGAAAGTCCTTTTGTCTCTGGCGCGTAATATAAGCAGAAAAGCAATCCGAGGACACATGCCGAAGAGTAAAATAGGAAGACGCGAGAAATTCCTAAGAGCTCTAACAAAATGGGAAAGGAAGCAACGACAAGTGTATTAAAAGCCCAGTTGCTTGCAGCCGAAAGGCTCATTCCTTGACCGCGGATTTTTAGCGGAAACACTTCAGAAGTTAAAATATACGGCAAAGGGCCTAGGCTCACAGCAAATGCGGCGATGTAGAGAAAAATCGACAGCGCTGCAAGTCCTTTGAACAATGTTCCCTCAAATTGAGTGAAGAGAGCAATCATGCCCAAAGAAACAGCCGCTCCAATAAATCCAATCAGAAGAAGAGGTCGCCTTCCTATTTTCTCGACAAGATGCATCGCTACAACTGTCATCAAGACGTTCACTGTTCCAAGACCCACCGTGGCTAAAAGCACCGCAGAAGTCGTACCGATTTGCATCTTTTGAAAAATTTGCGGAGCAAAATAAATAACAACGTTGATCCCACTGAGTTGCTGGAAGAAAAAGAGTCCAGTTCCGAGCAGCAAACAAGAAAATCCGCGCTTGGAAAAGAGCTCTTTCCAGATTCCTGCTCTTTGCTTTTTAATCATTGATTTTTTGATGATTGCAAGCTCATGCTCGACGCGGCCCGGATTAAATTTTTTGGGATAAAGTCGGAATAAAACTTTGTGGGCTTCCCCCATTTTCCCTTTAAGGAAGAGCCATCGAGGGCTTTCGGGAAGGAAAAGAGCTCCGATGAAAAGCGCTGAGCTGGGAATCAGACCTGTTGCAAAGGTCCATCTCCAGGAGATTTTTCCTACGACGAATAAGTTGATCAAATAAGCAGAGAGGATGCCGAGAGTGATCGCGAGCTGGAAATAAGTGACAAGCTTTCCGCGAATTTCTGCCGGCGCTGTTTCGGCGATATAAAGCGGTGTGACGACGACAGACATTCCAATGCTAATGCCGAGTAAAACCCGCATCATGCATAAAACGGCAAAAGAGTGCGTCGCGAGAATACCGATCGTTGCCAAAAAAAAGAGGATAGCAATCAAATAAATGACCCGTAGACGCCCAACCCAGTCAGAGAACCTTCCTGTAAGACACGCGGCAAATAAGGCTCCAAACGGTAGCAGACCCATTAAAAAGCCTGTTTCATAATGTGTGAGTTTAAAATCTTTTGAGATCGTTTGTAGCACTCCAGAAACAATGCCTTCGTCAAATCCAAATAAAAAACCTGTGATGGCGGAGACGAAAGCAATTAAATAAATCATGAATTCTCTTTTTTTTCTGGTTTTTTCATATTTTTTTAAAATTGTCAAGCCGCTATATGTTGAGTAATTTAAAACATTAGATTATCTGTACAAAGAGTAATCTTATGGAGATAGCATGATACTTGCAGGAGATGTGGGAGGGACGAAAGTACGAGTTGCTCTTTTCAAAGAAAAAAAGGGGATCACGTGCATCGATGAAGAGAAATTTGCCAGCAGCAAATTTCCCACTCTCAGCGCACTTCTTAAAACGTTTCTATCGCATGAAAGTCGAAAAAATATTAGCGCCGCTTGTTTCGGCATCGCGGGGCCCATCCGTAACGGAGTCTGTAAAGCAACCAATCTTCCTTGGGAAATTTCCGCAAAAGTTTTAGAAAAAGATCTCAATATCCCCAAGGTTGATCTGATCAACGATTTGGAAGCCAATGCCTGGGGACTCCGCTGTCTTTCTTCTCAAGAGTTTGCAACTATCAACGTTGGCCAGGTCATCGAAGGGAATCAAGCGTTGATTTCTCCTGGAACAGGTCTTGGCGAAGCTGGAATTTACTGGGACGGCCGAACGCACCATCCCTTTTCCAGTGAAGGCGGGCATTGCGATTTCTCTCCCGTGACGGAAGAGCAGATCGATTTGCTCCATTATTTGAGGCAGCAGTTTAGACACGTCTCATTTGAAAGGCTTCTCTCTGGTCCTGGGCTCCATAGCCTCTATCGCTTCCTTATCGATACAAAGCGGGAAAAGGAAGAGTCTTCGATCGCTTCTCTGATGCGGCAAAATGCACCTCAGCATGTCATCACAGAAAAAGGGATAAGCGGCGAATGTCAGGCATGCGTGCGCGCTTGTCGTCTTTTTGCAAGTGTGTTAGGAAGTGAAGCTGGGAATTTAGCTTTAAAAGTGCTTGCGATGGGGGGCATATTCATCGGCGGCGGCATTGTACCCCATATTCTCCCCTTCTTGAAAGAAGATCAATTTATGAAGGCCTTTGCGGATAAAGGAAGACTATCTGCTATCCTTTCTAAAATTCCCGTGAAAGTTGTCTTAAACGAAAAAACGGCTCTGCTCGGCGCTGCGCAGTTTGCTCGAGAGAACCGATAATTCTAACTTTTTCCGATGATTTTTGGTCGTTTTTTCGAAGAATTTCTGATAGTCTGTTCGCTTTTAGAGGCAATTGCATGGGATTCACATTGATCGAGGTTTCGAAATGGAACCGCAGAGAGTATTTCGAGCAGAATGGAAAAATAGGGTTGCCTATTGCGATCCAAGCACATCACGCTGTTTGCGACGGAGTTCATCTCGCAAGATTTATCAATGATTTGCAAGAATCTATGAACATATTTTTCTAAACAATTGCATCGGGGTGCCACCTGCGTATGACAAAAGTAGGTTGCCCACCAGGATCAATGTGATTAGAAGGGGTTCTCTCTTGTATGATTTCATAAAGGCGGTCGTAGGCATTGAGTTTTACAACCCCTTCTGGCGACTTGCTCTCAATCGTTGTGTGTTGATCGATAATGCAAACGACATGTCCTCTCCAGACGATTAGATCGAGAGGTTGGACTTTTTGTAAGATGGAGAGAATGCTTTTGCCTTCAATGTCTACAGATTTTCCGAATTCGATCAAAGACGAGGTATTGCGAGGGGTCCAACCATTAGTCGCATAATACAGAAGCCCGGAGCAATCTACACCTCTTAGAGACCAGATATCCTGAATCAGAGGATGAAGTTGATGGAAATGGGATTTGCTGGGATAGATGTTGGGAAGAGGGTCGATTCCATGAGGCCAATTGCCTCCCCAGATATAACGCGTTTTTTCCAGTTCTTGCATCGTTTTTAAAATCAGCGCCATTGAAGGAAGCTTAATCTCTCTTTTGTAATCGAAGTTTATTTTTTCGATGAAACGCTCATCGATGAAAAGGTCGTTGGGATAAGGATACTCTCTTGTTTGGATTTTCCAAACGTAGGGCTGTTGCATTTTTTGGAGCAGTTCGATGGAAGTCCCGGCAAACAGAATGGTTTCGACAGAGCGCATCAAGCCTTGATCATCGAGGGAAAGCTCGTCGCCATTTTTCCCACCAAAGCAAGAAGAAATCACTGGCGTATTAAAAACCGGCGTCGGAAATCGAGTGGTTGCAAACGCGTGCTGAGACATCCAATCCAAACATGTACAAAGGTTACGATTGCATTCAACAAAACCCTTAAGATACAGTAAGGCTATTCACCAAAATGTAGCACAAGGGCTATTCGATGCGTCGTTGTATGATTTATTTAAGCTTGATTTTGACTGCGATCGGATTTGGATGTCAATCACCCTCTTCAGAAGGTGCAACAAAAATGCCGGGAAACACTATAAAAATAAACATCGTTGGTGAGCCCCAAACATTGGATCCACGAAAGGTTAGAGACTTAAAATGCCAGACGATTGCACGTATGCTTTTTGAAGGACTCGTCAGAATGAATAGAGACGAAAACATAGAACTGGCCCTTGCACAAAGCGTTGATGTTTCTACCGATCTAAAAACATATACCTTTCATCTCAAAGACAGTGTTTGGTCAAATGGAGATCCTGTGACTTCTTTTGATTTCATGCATGCGTGGAAAAAAATGTTGTCCGCCGACTTTCCTTCCGATACGGCTTTCCACCTTTATGTCGTTAAAAATGCGAAAGCGATCAAAGACGGAAAAATGGATTTCGGCGTCTTTGGTGCCAAAGCGCTCGATTCCAAAACGCTGGTCATTGAGTTGGAAAATCCGACTCCCTATTTTTTGGAGGTGCTCGCAATCCCTGCTTTTTTCCCTGTCAATCAAAAAGTCGACGAAGAAACATCTTCCTGGGCGCAGAATGTCTCCACTTATGTCTGCAATGGGCCATTTCAGCTCTCAGAATGGAGACATCAAGACCATTTGACACTCGTGAAGAATAATAAGTATTGGGACGCTCCTTCTGTCAAGCTGACTTCCATTGAACTGCAAATGCTTGAAGTTGAGACAGAACTGAAGATGTTTGAGAAAAATGAACTCGATTGGGCAGGATCCCCTCTAAGTACTATTTCCGTCGATGCCATCACAGACTTAAAAAAAAGCAATATTCTCAAGTCCAAGGAATTGCTCGGGACATATTTTATCCGTGTCAATACGGAAAAAGAGATTTTAAACCAGCCATCAATCAGAAAAGCTCTTGCTTTAGCCATCGATCGCCAAGCCATCGTTGAGCATGTGACTCAGGGAAATCAATCGCCTGCAACAGGTCTTGTTCCTACGTGTTTAAACATCCAGGAAGAATCTTATTTTAAAGATGCAGATGTTGAGACTGCAAAAAAAATGTTCTCAGAAGTATTGGCTTCATCTCGTGTAAACAAGCAGGCCTTGGCTGACTTGAGTTTAATTTACCCTTCTTCCGAGCGCTCTCATCTCATCGCTCAGGCTCTGCAGCAACAGTGGTTTGAAGCGTCTGGAATTCGGATAAAACTGGAAGCGGTTGAGTCCAAAGTATACATCGATCGTATTTCCAAGCAGGATTATAGCTTGTCCATTGGATCGTGGACAGCGGATTTCCCCGATCCCATCAACTTTCTAGAAGTTTTTAAATATAAAAATAGCGGATCAAATAACACACATTGGGAAAATCCAAAATTTACTGCTCTTCTTGAAAAGTCTTCCGAAATCGCAGATGCCTCCCTTCGTAAGGAAGTTTTAGCAGAGAGTGAAAGGATTTTAATGCAAGACATGCCGATTATTCCCATTTTTTATTATTCCATGCTATATGTTAATCAACCGCAGTTAAAAGATGTTGTTTTATCCTCGATGGGGCATATCGATTTTAGATGGGCCTCCATCGCATCGGAAAACGACATCATCGCGCAGGGAGAGTAAAAATGAAAAAATTTTGGGCAGTTTTAGTCTGCGCTTTTATCTGTTTTCAAGGGATAGGGTTTGCGAACTCTGTCAATCTGTTCAATGATTCAGTCTACACGCTCAAAGCGGTGATTTACGATGCGAATGGAACACTGCTCGGAGAATTTATTCTCAATCCGCGCGATGCAGCAACGTGGAGCGATGATCAGGATAACTTCGGCACAGAAATTGAAAACGCCTCACAAACTCCCTATTCCGTTGTCTGGAAATGCATGGGTGGAGCAGGTTATGGAACCTGCGGCAATGTCGCTGCAGGCGCTGTCGTCACAGCGCAAAGCTGCGGCGGATCTCAGCAGTGTCAACAACAACAGCAACAGCAAAATGGGTATTGAGCCATGAAGTCTTGGATTTTCGTCGTTTTAGGCATGCTTTTTTCTCCCTATTTGCTTTTTGCCGGCTCGGTACGCCTGATCAATAACTCTCCTTACGATCTAAGAAGTGTGATTCGGGGAGCGGATGGAACTTATTTGGGTGAAGTGATTGTTAAATCCCAAAAAGAGACCGTTTGGACGGACACTTACGGGAATTATGGGACGTATGGAGGCGCTAACGCTAGCGTTAACCAAAATTACCGCTCGCGCACGCCCTATACAGTTTTATGGTACTGCCTCGATGGCGGTGATTACGCTGTGTGCGATACCGTGGCGACGGGAGCTGTTGTGACTTCACAAGGCTGCATGGGAGCAAGGATGTGCAAGCCGGCCAAACAAGAAAAGTACCCCCCCGAGCCCGAAGGCAATTACCTCCACGAAGCGCCCTTGACCCCTCCTCTTACTCAATAAAGAAGCCATACCTCATCCATAAAAAAGTTGATGCAATCGTTTAGTGGCTCCTCTGTATCAGAAAGCCAATCGTCTTAAGAAATTGCAGTTGGACGTATTTAGAATTTTTGATTGGGAAATTTGCAAAGATTGCCTATCATTCTGAACGGAGCAACCAATTTAAAACATTATGCCGTGAGTTCCACGGTTAAAGCCTGTGTAGGAGTCAGCTCTGGGTGTACGTGCAAGCAAATTCAAGAATTGATATAAATGTTTTTTTCCGATCTTTGAATCATTTTCGGGATACGTCAGAGCAGAACTAATTCTGTGAGCGGGATATCGTGAGGTTCGGAAGGAATCACCTCGACATACTGTTCTTTGAAGCCAAGTCCGATGAGCATAGGTTTGAAAGAGCTTTCATTTACCTTCGCGAGCAGGCGGTCGTAATGCCCTTTTCCGTAACCGATGCGGTGGTTGTTGCTGTCAAAGCCGAGTCCTGGCACAAGGATGCAGTCAATGTTTTCAAGAGCGCAAGGCGTGCAGAGATTGGGATTGGGCTCCCAAATGTGAAAAGGGGATTGTACAAGCTCGCTATCGAGATTACTCACTTGGTAGATGAGAAGGCGATTTCCTTCGACGCGAGGAAGAAAGAGCTTTTTTTCTGCAGAGAGTAGAGCATTGAGAGGAGCGGTATCGATTTCTTGGGGAAGGCTATGAAAGGAAAGAATGCTCTGATAGGAGGCGATTTTTGGAAGAAGAATCTTAGCTAATTGTTCTACAGCTTCTTCTCTTCTTTGTGGAGAAATAGTGTGCCTTGAGCTTTTGAGAGAAATCCGCAAACTTGCCTTATTAACGCATAGTGTCATTGGGATTCACCACCGGTTTTCCTTTTTCATAGGCCACTTTTCGAAGAAAGATCCCCTCACTTGTGTAGAGAGAAGCGGTTCCCTTACCAGATTCAATTTTAGAGATAGGGCGTTTGTCGCCAGGTTTGTAATAGGAGCCCTTAATCAGGAGTTCATTGTCATATTCCTCCATCAGCATGAGGTCGCCGCTTTTATACCAGGAAAAAGAGGTTCCGTGTTTTTTATTTTCGTTCACTTCGCGTTGGCTCTCCATCTTTCCATTCGGGTACCAGGTTTTCACTTGTCCCTGGATTTTATCGTCGTTCCAGTGCACGCAAAGCTTTGGTCTAAGCGCTTCTCCTTTTTCAGAAGGATAATACTCCCACTCTTCTCCCTGTTTCTTTTCATCGATAAGGATGTAAGAGGTGTGCAAAGACCCATTGGGATTAAAGGTTTGCACTTCTCCCTCGATGATACCGTTTTCAATCGTATAAAGAGTTTCTAACCGCCCTTCTTTGAACTCAGCCTGTTTTCCTTTGCCGTCGTGGACTTCGGCGATGCAGTTACCTAGAGGATCGAAATAAAAGGCTTCAGATAGGAGGCCTTGAGCGAAAATTTCAGTAGATAAGGGGTGGGTCGGATTCCAATAAGCAATGGCTTTACCTTCTTTTTCCCCTTTTGAATAAGGAGTTTCTTCCATGAGATTCCCTTCTTCGTCAAAGGACTGTACGATACCATGGATTTCCCCTTGTTCATAGGGAATGATCTTTTGAAGTTTTCCATCGGGGTAGAAGTAGCGGGCAGGCGCATCCATTTGACCTTTCTCGTAGTGAAATTCAGCGACAAGATTTCCTTCTTCTTCCCACACTTTGCAATGGCCATGAAAAATCCAAGTTGCCTGAGCGATGTCATGAATATCGGCAGTACCCTCGGCCAAATGGGCTTCTATTTTTAATACGCCATTAGGAAACCATTCGCGATAAATGCCGTGAGCTCTGCCATCAACCGCTTCTAGATATTGCCAAAGTTGTCCGTTCTCGTGGTAGCTAGTGATCTTGGAAACGCTTTGTCCAGAAATATTTTTACCGAATACGCGTAGGACTTTTTGAAAAGGCTGCGCTGTCAAAAAGTCTGTGTTTTTAAAGGAAGCGATTCGATCTTTATTGCTAATCGTTTCTGTAAAGCCGTTGCGGTCGATGAGCTGCATGCTGATTACGGCATCGCTTTGGTCCGTTGGTGTTCTAGAAGAGCAACTATAAAAAAGCGATAAGGCGAAGATCAAAAGTAATTTATTCATTGTATGCTTTCCAAATTTTCCCTTCTAAGCAGTTCCATAGAAACGACGAACACTTTCTCTTGAGGGTTGATTTCTTTTTTCGAAAGTTTAAAGTCTTTGATGATGAGCTGAGGACGCCCCTCTTTTGGTCCATAAGGCCAAATGGTCACTCCTTCAATCAGGCAAAGTAGCTTTTTGAGGTCCTCCTCATTCATTTCAATGGGATGCTGCTGCTTTTCTTCAATTTCGCGAAATGTGCTGTTCGCTCGGATTTGTTCTTCAGAGAAAACGAGAGCATTTCCTCCGTCTTTTAAGAAAGATAGCCGTTTTAAAGCTTGCTCCTCGTCGGGATGTTCTTGCGAGATCGCTTCGAGTTTTTTGATTTCAGGAAGAAGAAAGGTCAGTGTTTCAATGTTTTTGTCCAAATAGTGGGGATCGGGATTTTTCAAAGAATTGAGAAGGGTGCTTTCTTTGTGAAGAACCTCTTGAGAAAGAAGGGCCTTGGCATGAATTCTTTGCATTTCTTTTTCCAGGATGTCCATTTTTTGAATTCCCAAAAGGAAATTGACCAGAAAAAAAAGAAAGGGAAGCGGTGCTAAAATGAGTAAAGACCAAAGAACCGGGGTATAGAGTCGTAGAGAAAGCGGTTTCATTGTAGACTCCTAGGATTCAGCTCAAAAGCGGTGTGGTAAGTGTGATTTTGCGTCTGCCATTTTATGTCCTTTTTCGCATTGACGATCTCATCCCCTTTTAAAAGAATTTCATGAAAATCTCTTGCTGCTCTAGGTGTTTGGGAAGTGAATTCTAATTCGACGTGCGCGAGATAAGGAGCAGAGGTTTCGCCAATCTTGGGATGTTTGGTCAGAGTGTAATGCAAGGATTTTATTTCTACACCTTCTTTGGAGTTTCCTTCTTCTGTGGCAAAACACGGGTGAGAGCTTAGCCATGCGAGTACATCGCTTACTTTCGGCACAGTGGGAAGAAGGGCAAATGAGCTTTTTTGTTGTTTGAGGGAATCCTCCCATGCGTATAAATTTTCTTCGATGTCTTCCATGGAAGTAAAGGAGCCGGAAGCTAAAGAAGGCGTGATATAATCCTTTAAAGACTGGACGAGCAGGCGCTGGTTTTTTCCTAAAATGGTAGAGCTTCCTATCGCCATGAGAACAGCAGCTCCTAAGCAAAAGGCGAGGTAAGAAAATGCCTTTTTTTGCCTGCTGTGCAAAGTATGGGAAGGAGTGAATTTCTTTTGGCAGAACTGAACGGAAAACGCATCCTCTTTTAAATCGTCTAGAGCAAGGCCGATGGGAATTGCAAAAGTTGCGTTCGTTATATCATCGAGAAGAAGTGCTTCTCCCGAAAATACATTTTTAATTTGTTCCGCAAAGTGAAGGTTGCCGGTGAGAAACCAGGGTGTTTTGTCATCGATTCCCCCTTTTTGCTTAAGGAAGATAGAGAGCTTTTCAAGTTCCTTCGAAAGATCTGCATTTTCCTCAAAAGACAAAGATTGGGAAAGAAGAATTTCTTCTCCTTCGCACACGACACAAGAAAGTTTTTGATGATGCGCATGCAAGCAAAGCACTTTGCCAATAGAAGGAAATTTCCATCTGTTAAAGCGCATTAAAGCAGAAGCTTCGCAGGAAATGGTATCTGAGCGAATATCGAGATTTTTCAAGTCCCCGAGATGCGCATTTAAAGATTCTTCAGAAGTTGCGATGACTGTGACTGCCGTCATTTGTTTGCTTAAAGGCTTAAACAAAGGGCAGATTAGGGTGGATTCATCAGAGAAGGGAACTAAGGACTCGAGCTGAAAAGGCAAAGCTTCCAGGATTTTTCTGCGATCTTTGAGAGGGATATGCAGTTTGCGGATGAATGTCTCTGAACAGCCTATGCCTGAGGTGACCCGCGTTTCTTTTCCCGTATGGAAAGGAGATAGATTGTAAAATAGTTTTACATTGTCAGGCCCATAGGGAAAAGACTCTAGGGACTCGATAGAGATGCCTCGCTTTTCTTTTTTTAAGACCGCAACTCTCAGGGACGCCTTCTCTAGGTGGATGCCGATGTAGAACATAATTTTTTACCCCAAATGGACTTCAATCTTATCGCGATCGAACATTACGGAAAAGGATAGGTTAAGTGCATACATTTTTTTAGATTGTTTTCCCATTGCTTCTCCAAGGAGCAAGAGGTAAAATAACCTCTTCACTACTTAGGGATGCTATGCTTTTACCATTGCTGAAAATCGTCCAACTTCTTTTTTGGATTTATACGATGCTTCTTTTGGCCAGAATCATCGGGTCTTGGTTCCCGAATTTTTCGCGCCATAAAATCATGCAGTTCATTGCTTTTTATACAGATCCCTACTTGAACATTTTTCGCAGAATCATTCCTCCCCTCGGTATGCTCGATTTGAGCCCGCTTGTAGCTTTTTTTGCGCTCCAATTCATAGAAAAAGGCGTATTATACCTTCTTATTAAGGTTGTGCCGTGTTAAAGCGCCCTTTTACTCTAGGCAAAGGCAAGCTAGTATTGCCCTCGAATATTTTTTGCGCTCCTTTAGCCGGATGCTCCGATCTCCCTTTTAGGCGGATGACGGTCAAGTATCGTCCCGGTCTTGTCTACTGCGAAATGGTCAAGATGGATGCCTTGATTCGGCACGACCCCAACACTTACCGTCTTCTCGATTACGAAGCAGGGATGCATCCAATTGGCGGACAGCTTTGCGGGAGCAAGCCAGAGATTGCAGGTGCTTGCGCAAAAATCGTTGAGGATTTGGGATTTGATGTTGTAGACCTCAATTGCGGCTGTCCTGTGGATAAAGTCACCAAAGATGGAAGCGGTTCAGGGATGCTTAAACACCCCGATTTGATCGGTGAGATCATTTCTAATATGGTTGCCGCTGTCAAAATTCCTGTCACCGTGAAGATCCGCGCCGGCTGGGATTCTTCTCATATTGTGGCTGCTGAAGTGACCCGGATTGCCGAAGAGGCAGGAGCGGCGGCTATTTGCATTCATGGTCGTACGCGTGCTCAGGGCTATAAAGGACCGGCCAATTGGGATTTTATCAGGGATTGCAAGCAGGCTTCGCGTGGGATTGCAGTCATCGGAAACGGTGACATTATCGATCCAGAAAGCGCAAAAAAAATGTTCGAGTATACGGGATGCGATGCGGTTCTTCTTGCGCGAGGAACCATGGGAAAGCCCTGGCTCATTGAAGACATTTATCGCTACTTTGACGGGGAGAAACCCTTGGGCTTCCGCGGTCTAGACTATAGAGATATCCTTTTGGAGCATTTGGATCACATTCTCTCCTATCAAAACGAGAGGCGCGCTTTACTCGATTTGCGCCGCATCGGATGTTGGTACCTGCGCGGAGGAAAAAACATGCGCCACCTCCGAGAATCTCTAAATCGCTCCAAAGCGGCTTTAGAAGTCCGAGAGATGATTTGCAATTATCCCTGGCATGAAGCAGACTTCTCTGAAGCCGACAAAGAGGAAGAATCATGCGAGATGGAGAGTTGCTAGCCCTTGCTAAAGGCAAAGTGCAGGGCGTCGGTTTTCGACGCACAGTACAAGCTATAGCAAATCAACTAAGCCTTGTAGGAACTGTTCGCAATCTTCCCAATGGGGATGTGGAGATTTTCGCTCAAGGAGAGAAATCTCGGCTAGATCAATTCTTGCACTCGCTTCAAAAAAAATTTCCCGCAGCAAAGATAGAGATCTGTTTTAGGCCGTGCTCCGAAAAGTGGCGCAAAGACTTTAGAGTATGTTAATAAAATCCATTAACATATACTGGTGACGTTTCAAGAGGCTATAGAATTTTGGTTTTAACACGACCATTTTTTGATCCATCAAACAGGGGCATTATTCGAGCAATAAGGCCCTGCTTGATGGATCGGGAAAGGGGGGTGTTAAAATCGAAATTCTCTAGCCGATTTGAAAATTTGGATTTAAGACCGAGCCAAAGCCCCGGGATTGGGTGATCGAATCTAGCCCCTATTTCTAATAGTGGCGACGATTCGATCGCATCAATCGCGGGAGCTTTCGCTTCGGTCCTAAACCCAATTTTCAGCCGCGTTGGCTATAGTCGCCAAACGGGGGAATATTTTCATCATTTTCTGACCCAAAGGAGAATTGAGAATACCCAGGAGGTCCGACAATAGGGCTTATCGCTTGACCCAATTCATCAAAATCAATCTTCCCAAAATCACCATAACCAGAAAAGTTAAGATTCATGGGAATTCCAAACTGCTCATCCTCGGAATCGATCAGTCTCACAGGGCTGACGGCAATCCCCAGTTCCCTATCTTCTGAATCGCGAGTAACTTGTAAGCGACCGAGTGGATGCGTTAGCTCGGTTGCTGATAACTCATCACAACTCTCGAAGGTTTGGAGAGCTCCTCGGGATTTTTTTTGGACTTCCCGCTCTGTGATTTGCAGTTGGGCGGCTGGAGGGGAGACTCTTCCAGTGACGTGGTGAGGACCGCTCGTTTTTAAGACACGTTGCGTAGAGATCGGAATATTTGCTGATTCGGCTTGAAGTTTTTCCTTGTAAACTTTTTGGGCAATATCGACCGCATCGACAAGATCCTCAGGACAGAATGTCGTTTCTTCCAGGAAGCATTTCGTGATAAAGTCACGAATTCTAACTAAGCGAGTATTCGCTGCGTTGAGTTGCTCCTGATTTAAAATGCGATGCTTAGGATTATTTTGCAGCGTATTAAAAGTTCCATTGATGGCATGTTCGACACCTTCCGCAATCAACACCTCAAAATTGCCTTCATCCTTTCCTTCTGTATCGATTCCCATCTTTTCAGAAATCGAGTCCATGTAAAGAATGGTCCCTTTTTCCAATTTTTTCATGATATCAAATAAGTTCCATTTTGAAACGATTTGATACAGTTGATTAATGTGTTCCTTGGTTAGATGTTTATTGGTTCGTTCATCCTTGTCGAGATAGAGCAAATCGACCGTGCAGCTCGAACACATCTGACCTTTTGCATAGAGAGGATCAATTCGAATAGGGAAGTTGTCTTCGACATCAAATAATGTCGATCCTTTAAAGCCATCGTGTTTTCCATCGCGAAGTCCAATAGCGAGTGCTGCAATAGTCATGAGAGTGAATTCATAAACGTCTGCCTCTTGGGTATCGCATAAGAAGGGTTGTACAATGCCAACGACGGCGCTAGCAGTTGAAAAGACTTCAGACTTAACTGGAAGAGCCGATTTTTCATCATCATCGATATCCCATTCTTCTGTGCCGCTAAAAGACCTTAGAGGAGAGGGTATAATTTTTTTGGGTTCTTTTTCTTCAGAGCTAGGTGTTACTTCAGAAGAGAAGCTTTGGCTTTGATCTCCCTCTTCTGTTCGTGTGAAATCCGAAGATGCAACACTTCTCCTCAGTTGAGGAGAAGTGCCTTTGCTCAAGCTTTCTTCTACGCTTTGCGTGAAATCGGAAGAGTTTGTTGTTATTGCGTCGGGATCTTGAGCGTCCCATTCCAGTTCAAATTGCATCATGGGATCGTAAAGCATTTGAGTGGATTGCTTTATAAGAGGCTTGTTTTGGCAATAAACTTTTTGGTGTCCATTCCAAAGGTCTTCTGTCGTGTCCTCGTCGTCCACTTGTTCGTATAAAGGCAAATCGAGCATCGCACAATACATCCCTGGAAGGACATGTTTGCCTAGCCCGAGCAGATTTACAGTGTTGCGAGCTAAGATTTCCATGCAAGCGCGTTTACGCCCTACCTTAAAGACAGCGATCTCTTTAAAGGGATTCAGTAAACTTGTCGGATCTTTTTTCTTAAGGAGGAAAACCCCAGAGACAAGAGGAGAGACCTGTAATGTGTTATCGTCAAGTTGCGTTAAAAGGGAACACATTTCAGAGACAGCGGTTTTATCGCTAGGATCAATCCCTAAATCTTTTAAAAGAGGTGTGACATTATTTAGATTATCACTTTTCAAGACAGTGATGGCTCGTGAAAAAACATCCCCGATTTTTTCGTGAGATGGCATTGTTTCCGCAAACGGAATAGCACGAGGTGTTTGATTGATAAAATCCTCTTTGTTTCTAAAATATACGCTCATGATTTGGCCTTAAATTAAAAATTTAATTCAAGATAGTTTATCAGTGAGCTTATTTACTATCAATAATTAAAAAAGGATTGATTAATTATTTTCGATATCATTATTTAGCTTTTCAAGCATTTTTTTCTCGAAAATCATTAAGAGGCGATTAATTTCTAAAGGAGAATCTTTAAATGTGGGTGATTTGAGAGACTTTTTTGTTTTTGTTTCTTTTTTTTTCAGAAAAGTAATAAAAGCATCAATAGTTTGCGTTTTAGCACTGCAGTTTCGACAGCGGATAGAAAGCTCTCGATCGTTTGTAACAACAGTGATTTGAGAAGGTGTGTTAGAGTCGATGACCTCTTTGGAAATATACTCATCTGCAGTTAACGATTTCGAGGTATAGACTAGCTCGATAGCGTCAAAATGTCCTCGAGATGAATAAGGAAGGTGTTGTTCAGCGCCGTCAAAAACTAAAGTGATGCACAGTTTTGCCCGGGATGCAATGGCATTGATCTCTTCGATCAATTTTTGACGACTTTTCTCCAAAGGTCCGCCTTTTTTTGAGGTGCGGAAGAGAAGATTGTAAGCATCAACTAGGTAATGCATCGGCCGAATCTTTCTCAATCGCTTCTAAAAAAGGAAGGAGCTTATCCAGAGCTTTTCTTCGATGAGAGATGCGATTTTTTGTGTCTTCGTCCAGTTCTGCAAAGGTTTTTCCATATTCATGTTTGACAAAGATGGAGTCGTAGCCAAATCCAAGGCTGCCCTTCTCCTGATCGATGATCATCCCTTCCGAGACGCCTTTTGTTGTTTTCTTGACACCTTGTGGAGAAGCCAAAGCGATCCAGCATTCGAAGTATCCCTGCCGATTTGTGTCAGACAAATGGCTCATATCTTGAAGGAGTTTCTTTCGATTCTCTTTATCTGTCGCATGCTCTGAGGCGTACCTTCGTGAGCAGACTCCTGGAGCCCCTTGTAATGCGGGAATAACTAGACCAGAATCATCAGCAATGGCCCAACGGTTCAATGTTTTAGCTGCGTGTTCCGCCTTGATGATTGCATTCTCTTCAAACGTTTTCCCCGTCTCTTGAGGCGGTGTGTAATTAGGAAAATCGAGAAGGCTGAGGAGATCAAAATTTCCCATTTTCTTTAAAATGGCGCGAAATTCTCTGATCTTGTGCATGTTGTTGCTGGCAATAACAAGTTCCATAAAAATCCGCTGCCCTGGGCAAATGAGGTTAATCCAATCTATTTAAAGGAAAATACCCTAAATGCGAAAAAATACCAAGCCAAGGTGTAACAAAACCAGACACGACATTATAAATGCTGCCGCTTCGCAGAAGCGGCAGGGGATGGAATGGATTACAGATAGCTGCGGATGGAAATGATCGTCAACTCATCGCCTTGGACAGGAGAGGTGTCTCCCACTTTTTTCCCTTTGAGAGCTTGGGCGAGTTTGGATTGGAAGGAAAGAATGTTCTTCTCTGGATCGGCGTCCCATGGTCCAAGAAGCGTGTAGGCGATTGTTTTGCCACTTTTGTTTTTGCATTCAACAACAGTTCCGACGCCCACTTCGCTAGTGATGATATCTTCCTTTGTAAAGACTCGCGCGCTATTGAGTTGGTCGGAGAGCATTTTAAGCTCTGACTGAAGGCGATCCCTCTTTTCTAGCGCAGCTTTGAATTCTGCATTTTCTCGCAAGTCGCCGTGCGAGCGAGCTACTTCAATTTCCTTAGCGTTTTCAATTGTTTCAACCGTGGCAATCTGCTGGATGCGTTGCTGGAGTTTGAGATAGCCCTCATGGGTTGTCCAAATGATATGCTCATCACTTCCTGAAGAGGATTCTTGTTTTTTCCTCGATTTGGAAATGGATGGGTGAGCAACTTCTGCAAGGGATTGGAAAATCTTTTGGTCGTGATCGCTCAACGAGTGAGATTTTGAAGCGAGTAAGATGAATTCTTTTGCATCCTCCGCAGATCCCGCTGCCATCATTTGTCTAACGATGGCAAAGCGATCTCCGGAAAGAAGGGCATGGATTTTTTTTACCATTTCGCGCTGTTCTGGATTGTTTTCAATCTGACTTAAAAGAATGAGAAGACCTTCGAAGAACCGGATCTTTCCTTGTTTATCGCTAAAAGGAATTGCTTTTTGAGTCTGCAGCTTTTGAAAGTACCACATGAATGCTTCTGGATGGCGTGCGGGATGGGTGTAAAGATCTTGGAATTTCTTTTTCAGTTCATCATCCGTTTCTGCTGAAATCAATTCGGCCAGAATGTAGTCGCGAAGCGGAGCTTGTCCAATTTTGAATAGGAGATCTAAAAAGCTTTCTTTCCAGTCGGCGCGGAGCTTTCTCGCCTCAACGAGAACACGCTTTTTAAAACTGAGGACTTCAATCGAATCGATGATTTTTTCAATCGACTCGAAGCTTTGAATGAGTTCATTGATTGCAGGAAGCTCTTTCGCGTTGTTTAAATCCTGCAGAAAGAAATGAATTTGAAGTTGCTGCGCGGGGCTGATTTCTTTAAAAGAAAGCATTTCCGACATTTTTCCAAGGAGAGTTGCTTTAAATTCAGCATTCTTTAGTGTCTCGGGAAAATCTCGAAGAAACGTGTAAACCATTTGGATCAGCGTGTTTGCATCTGGCTTGTTTTCCAAGACGCGCTGCAATCTTTCTTCATGAGACAGCTCGCTCTTTCTGAGGCGGAAGGGTTCGCGAAGAGATTCGGGGGTCTCGATCATTGTATCTTTTTTGATTTTACCCCTGGTGTTTTGCCACCAACGCGTCCATTCTGCAGCTGGAATGACTAAGTCGCAAAGTTCGTCTTTAATTTCCGCCGCTGTTTTAGGTCCCATATCTCTGAGAAGCATGCGAATGACTTCGCCCGCGTCTTCTTTGGCTTTCTTCTCTAAGAGGTCGGGGTTCCCAAATCGAAGCGCAAGGAAATGATCGTCCGGAATCGGAACCAATGTTTTAAAGGCTGTCGCAAAAGAGAGTTCTTTTCTTCCAGGGACGTAGTCGAACTCTAAAGTAAGCTGCTCGCGAACAAGAGAGACATCGACGATTTCACCGGCTCCCCATCCTCCTGTATGAAATACATATTTACCTTTATCCATGTGCGAGAGGAGTTCATAATTGCTAATTGCGCCTTGAAATTTTTCTCTTCCTCTCAACCCGATGAGACGGATCTTGTCATTGAAATATTTTTGATCAGAATAGCGGTTTTTAAGATAACTGTAAGCGAGTTCTGCCAAGGCTTCGCTATTGATTGTTTGGATATCGATGATGAGTTTGAGGACTTCGCGAGATAGATTATCCTCGGGCATTTTTTGCCAAAGAGGCAGGATTCTGTCGACGTGTCTACCAAAAAGTTCTGCGATATCGGAGGATTTTACGGCTCGAAGGATTTCGCAGACCTCTTCTGCCTCCAATTCATCTCCTGAGCAGTATTCTTCCCAAAGTTTCAGGAAAGAGGGATAGTCGTGGTTGGCGATATGAGTCTGAAAGTCCTTAAGATAACCCATGGATATTCCTTGCTATAATTTGAGTGTGAAATGCAGATATTCGTTCGTTGCCTCCAGCCAGTGATTAAATTGTGCTCAATTATGTCGGCCAGAAACTTTTCAAAATATGCACAATGATGCCCTTGCATTAGTGGAGTATAGATCGACCTATATTTATCTTCAATTGAAACTATAGCGAGAACATCCTTGTAGAACTGCCGTTATTTTTTGAAATTCAGTCTATACCGGTTCCGTTTCAATGGCCCATTGAAACGGAACCGGTATATGCAAAAAAATTACTTTAGATAGCTCTTGCTTGATAAAAAAAAACTTTCCCTCTAATTTACCTGCGTAATTTCATAATAATATTTTATTTGTGTTGAATAAAGTGATTCAAGGGGTTCGAAGCGCTGTAAGAGAATTCTGGACGGTGATGGCTCTTTCCTTATGCGCTGTACCTTTCCTGCAATCTTCAGAAAAAAGGCAAATATCTGATGAGGTTAAATCTTATCCCTTTGATGAAGGAGCCTCTCTATTCCGCGACCTAGAGCTTATAAAAAAAATCGATGATGAAATTCACGATGAGCTCCCTTTCACCTATAACTATGGCATGGTCGGTGGGTATTTCAACATGCCTTCCGCTCGAATGCCTATACAAGGGGATATCGCTGTTGGGGTTGCGGTCGTTAAGCCCTATGACATCTACGGCGTCAATTTTCAGATGTTTCAGAGGTTGGAGCTGTGTTTAAACTATCGCGTCTACAAAGGGCTTGTCGAACACAATTTTGGAAAAGAGGGGTTTGGTGACGATGCAGAAAGAATCGGTAACGTCAAGTTAGGAATCCTTGCTCTGCAGGATGGGTTTCCCTTGCTGCCCGAAATCTCCATAGGCGTTGAAGATTTTATCGGTACTAAGCGATTTAATTCCAAGTACATTGTAGCCACCAAACAGTTTCTGGATTGGAACCTCGAGCTCACTTTGGGCTATGGAAAAGGCCGCATGAAAGGTTTTTTTGGAGGGGGAGCTTGGAGCCCTTTTCGTCACTGGAGTGTCCCTCTCTTAAAAGACATTTCATTTTTAGCGGAATACGATGCGATCGATTATAAAAAGCACCCGCATGAGCACCCGTCAGGAAGAAAGGTTAACTCGAGAATTAATGGGGGAATAGCTTTTGTCGGATGGAACACCTTTCAGTTTTCTTTAAGTTCTATGCGCGGCACTGAGGTCGCAGCTTCCGCTTCGTTGCGCTATCCGATTGGAACCTCCACAGGGATTTTCCCCAAGATCAACGATGCGGCGATGTATCGATCTCCCGTAGATATTGAGCCACTTGGCGTTATCCGTACCGAAAGGGATTTTGCTCAAGAAATTGCTTATGCTCTGAGCGATCAGGGGCTCGATCTGTTTATTGCGACGATTGGATATGATGACGATGGACGCAAAGAGCTTTATTTGAAAGTGATCAATAACCGTTACCGAGAAGAGAGAGTTGTCCGCGAAAGGATCCAGCACGTTCTCGCCGCCTTAACCCCTTCGGACATAGCGATGATTCTTGTGGTCGTCGAAGCGGATGCTCTTCCCTGTCAGGCTTACCGATTTCGCAACGAGGATTTGTGGCGCTGGAGGAATGGTCTGATCAGCGATTTTGAGCTGGAGACAGTGGCTCCCATGAGAGAGGCGATTTCTGAGCCTAGTGAATACGATGCGGCCCGTATCTTTAAGCGAAGCAAGTCTATTTGGACATTCACAATCCGTCCTCGCCTTCTCACTTTGTTCGGTAGCACCACGGGAAAATTTAAATATAACATCAGCGCAGTCGCTTCACCAGAAGGCTACGTTTTTGATCAGATCTATTACAAACTTCAGGTCAGTTATTCAATTAAGTCAAGCATGCAAGGATTGGGAGGACCAGATCGGGCAAATCCTTCCAGGGAGCTCATCGTTCGCACCGACACTTTAAAATATTTCCACACCAATTCATTTTCTATGGAGCAGGCATTTTTGCAAAGGGGATGGAATTTAGGAAAAGGATGGTATTACCGTTTTGCTGCGGGATACTTTGAGCCCGCCTATGGGGGCGCTGCGACAGAGTTTTTATACTACCCTGTGAATTCCAATTGGGCGATTGGTGTGCAATTTGCTTCGGTGCTTAAAAGGCATTACCACGGCGTAGATTTCCGCATGAACACGCTTCAGCTCAGAGGGGGTAAATACGTTAAAGTGCGCTATGTAGGCGTTCAGTATTTTCTCGAATTTTATTACGATTACAAGCCTTTGAACATCGACATATTGGTGAGTGCAGGGCAGTTTTTGGCAAAAGACAAGGGAGCTCGTGTGGACGTCGGTCGCTACTTTAGGAGCGGGATGCGTTTTTCTATCTGGTGTACCTTTACCAATGGACACGACAGGGTAAATGGTCATACTTATTTTGACAAAGGGTTTGCATTCTCTTTACCTCTTGATATTTTCTTAAAGCAAAGCAGTCGAAACTATATCGGATATGCGATGGCAGCATGGCTCCGTGATGTCGGTGCTAGGGCTGAAACAGGGAAAAAGTTATATTGGACTCTTCAAGAAGAAAGGTACAATTATTAAGAATAGTTTTCTCTTGATTGACTGCGGTGAATATGTCACTCTGGAGAGATTAATTTAGAGGGTACCAGGCTCTCTGCGCCAAAAATTATACCCTGCTTGTCCTCTTATTCTATTGCAATTTTTCAAAATTGAGGTCGTTGAATGATTGAAGGTTATGAAGAATTCACAGAAAGCCAGATAAAAATCCTGCAGCGCTACGTGACAAGCACTTCGAGCAATATTTTTGCTCTTCGCAACCTTCCCGAAGTTATCAAGGGAGCTCTTTTCTCACGCTATTCTCGTTCGAGCTTAGGGCTTAGATCTCTCCTTTTAAAAGATTTTATTCTTAATGAGGAAACCGCTTTTAGTGCAATTTCAGGAGCTCAAGTCGGACAGGAGAAGGATGATGCGGAGCTCGAAGATCAGATCATGGCGATCAAAAAAGCCCAAAATTTTTACGACAGAATTCTTGATGGGTATGGCGATGATTCGATCGGCGAACTTGGTGGCGCTCATCTCGCGATTGAAAATGTTTCGATGATTGCAGCCAAAATTATTGAAGACTGCCGAATCGGGGGTTCTCCACTTGAGAAATCAACACGTTATATTTATTTTGATCAAAAGGTCGATGGGGAATATTTGTACCACCGAGAGCCCATTTTGATGACGTCCGCCTTTCGGGATATCTATATCAAAACTTGTAATTATCTCTTCGAAACTTATTCCGCTCTAATTCCTCCCTTAACTGAGCTCATGGAAAAGCGTTTTCCAAAAGAGCATGATGTTTCAAAAGTGGCTTACGCGGCAGCTCTTCGAGCAAAAGTCCTTGACTGTTTACGGGGATTGTTGCCATCAAGCGCTCTTACAAATATGGGTATGTTTGGAAATGGTCGTTTTTTTGAAAGCCTTATTCAAAAATTAAACGGGCACAATCTTGCTGAAATGCAAGACATTGGTAAAAAATCTTTCCAGGAACTTGCAAAAGTGATCCCTTCTTTTATTCGCAGAGGAGATCCTTCGCATAAACATCAAAAAGCGTATACGCAGTTCCGCGAGCAGATGAGCAATGATTTGAAACTTCTCGCTGATCGACATACTTCTTCCATTGCTAAAATGCAGCATGCCGGTGTGCGTTTGATCAGCTATGAGACAGATAGTCCTTCAAAAGTAGCAGCTGCATTACTTTTTGAACATTGCGACTCAGGGTTGCACGAACTTCAAGAGTATTGCCGCACTTTGCCTGAAGAAGAACTTAATCGCATCCTAGACTCTGCTTCTAATTTCCGCGAAAATCGTCGACACAAATCTCCTCGAGCTCTGGAACATGCGCTTTTCACTTTTGAAATTGTGGCCGATTTCGGCATCTACCGAGATCTCCACCGCCATCGGATGCTCACTCAAGATAGACAACTCCTTTCTTGTGACTATGGCTATTTTATTCCTCATGAAATTATCGACACGGAAATGGAAAAACAATACCGAGATGCAATGGAAGAGGCAAAAAAGGTCTACGATTCGATTGCTGAGGAACTCCCTGAAGAGGCGCAATACATTGTGCCGATGGGATACAATATGCATTGGTATTTCCACGTCAATCTGCGCAGTCTTCAATGGTTATGCGAACTCCGCTCTTCTCCCGCAGGCCATCCTAACTATCGCTTTATCGCTCAGGAAATGGCAAAGCAGGTTTCCAAGGTCTTTCCCGCCTTTGAACGATTTTTCAAATTTGTCGATTATGAAGGTTATGAGCTAGGGAGGTTGGGGCAAGAGATTCGGATCGTAGAAAAACGCTTAGTCAGGAGCGGTCATGAGTGAGAAAAAAGGAAGCGTTTTAGGAGGCATTCTTCTTATCGCAGGCAGCTGCATCGGAGCGGGGATGCTCGGGCTTCCTATCGTTACTGGCCTTTCCGGTTTTTTTCCTTCGCTAGGCATGTTTTGTCTTGCCTGGGCTTTCATGACAGCAACGGCATTGCTTCTTGTCGAAGCTAATGGCTGGTTCTCTCGCCAGGTTAATCTTCTGACCATGACTCATCATGCGCTTGGAAAGTGGGGAAAAGGAATTTGCTGGGTCACTTATCTTTTTCTGTTTTATGCCCTGCTCGTCGCTTACATTTCCGGAATCGGCGGTCTTTGCGGTTCTTTTTTTCAAAGCATGCATATTGCATTTCCGCCATGGCTTGGAAGCTTGCTCTTTGTTGTGTTATTTGGAACGATTGTCTGTTTTGGGACGCGTAAAGTGGATCTGACTAACCGCGGTCTGATGTTCGGAAAAATCGGTTTTTTTGTTCTTTTGGTCCTTGTCGGAGTTTTTTACGTCCAGCCGCAGCTGCTGGCGCGTGCTGAACCTGTATACGCAGCCTCGGCACTTCCTCTGCTTGTAATTTCTTTTGGATTTCACAATATGATTCCGAGTCTGACTGCCTACTTGAAAGGAGATCTTAAAAGGGTCCGACTGACAATTCTGGGAGGAAGCTTACTTGCATTCGCAATCTATATCATTTGGGAAGTGATCGTTCTTGGAATCGTCCCGCTTGAAGGATCGCATGGCTTGATTCAAAGTTTGAAAAATGACCAGGAAGCATCTCAATCAATTTCTGCTATCATCGGGTCTCCCTTTGTGCGCACTTTTTCACAAGGGCTGGCCTTTTTTGCGATCCTTACCTCTTTTTTAGCTCAAGCTTTGAGTCTCGTTCATTTTTTGGCGGATGGGATGAAGATCAGCTACAAAAAGCACGAAAACTTAGGGTTATGTCTTCTGGCATTGGTGCCTCCGTTGATCTTTTCGATCATTTATCCCCAGCTTTTCTTCAAGGCACTCAATTTTGCTGGCGGTATTTGTGCTGTCATTCTTTTTGGAATCCTTCCCGCTCTGATGGTGTGGATAGGCAGGTATAAGTTAGAGGAGGCGGGAAAATATAAAATGGCAGGAGGTAAACCCCTTCTGGTTTTTGTATTTGCTTTTTCTTTGCTAATTTTATTTGTTCAAATTTCTACGATGCTGGGCGCTAATTTCATCCCCAAACCGTAAGGTGGGGGGGATATGTTTCAGCTTAAAACAGAATTCGAGCCTTGCGGCGATCAACCTAAAGCGATCGAAAACCTTGTCGCCGGCGTAGAGTCGGGGAAGAGGGCTCAGGTGCTTCTCGGCGTGACAGGATCGGGAAAGACTTTTACGATGGCCAATGTCATCGCTCAAGTGCAACGCCCCGCGCTGATCATTGCGCACAACAAAACCCTTGCCGCACAGCTCTACCAAGAGTTCAAATCCTTTTTTCCTAACAACGCCGTCGAATATTTCGTCTCTTATTACGATTACTATCAGCCGGAAGCCTACATTGCTAGGACCGACACCTATATTGAAAAAGATCTTGCGATTAACGACCAGATCGATCGGATGCGGCTCAGCGCGACGCGCTCTTTAATTGAGCGGGAAGATGTGATCATCGTTTCCTCTGTTTCCTGTATTTATGGTTTGGGTCTTCCGGAATATTACAGTCAAATGGTGCTTTCGCTAAAAGTTGGAGAAAAGCGCAGGCGCGACGACGCTCTTTTGCACCTTGTCGAGATGCATTACAAACGCAACGATATGGACCTCATGCGCTCTACATTTCGGGCGCGCGGAGATGTTTTAGAGGTGATGCCAGCGTATGAAGAATCGGTTGCCTACCGGATCGAGTTTTTTGGCGATGAAATTGAGCGTATCAGCGAAATCGATCCTCTAACAGGCAAAGTGCGCAGACGTCTTGAGCAGATCGCGATTTATCCCGGCTCTCATCACGTGACTCCAGAATCCGTTCGCCATACAGCAGTAGACACGATCAAAGCTGAGCTTACAGAAAGAATCGCGCAGTACGAGCAAGAAAAGCGTTATGTCGAGATGCAAAGGCTCCATCAGAGGACCACCTATGATGTGGAAATGATCAAGGAGATCGGCTTCTGCAAGGGAATTGAAAACTATTCCCGCCATTTCAGCAGACGCTCTGCAGGTGATCCGCCCCCTTGTCTTCTCGATTACTTTCCTCCTAATTTTCTTCTCTTCGTCGATGAATCCCATCAAACGCTTCCTCAAATGCACGCGATGTACAATGGCGATCGAGCGCGCAAAGAATCCCTTGTCGAATTCGGCTTCCGCCTTCCTTCTGCTTTTGACAACCGTCCTTTAAAGTTTGAAGAAATTTATCGACGCATGCATCAAGTCGTTTACGTTTCTGCGACCCCAGGAAATTGGGAAGTCCAAGAAGCCCACGGCGACGTTGTGCAGCAGATCATTCGCCCTACAGGGCTGCTCGACCCGCAGATTGAAATCAAACCTGCAGAAGCGCAAGTGGACGATTGCCTCGAGCAAATCCGTGTTGAAACGGAAAAAGGCGGCCGGGTCCTCGTCACTACGCTTACTAAAAAACTTTCAGAGGACTTAAGTAAATATCTCACCGAAATTGGCGTCAAAGCGAAGTACCTGCATTCCGATATCGACACGTTAGAGCGGGTGCAAATCATCAACGATTTGCGCCGTGGAGTCTTCGATGTTCTCGTGGGAATCAACTTGCTCCGCGAGGGTTTGGATATTCCTGAAGTTTCTCTCATCTGTATTCTCGACGCGGATAAGGAAGGGTTCTTGCGCAGCGAAACAGCGCTCATTCAAACGTGTGGAAGAGCTGCACGCAATGTGAAAGGACGGGTGATCATGTATGCAGATAAAATCACAAAATCGATTGCAAGCACCTTAGAAATCACCCAGCAGCGCAGAGCTTTACAAGAAGCTTATAATGCAGAACATGGCATTACGCCTCGCTCTGTCCGACGCGAGCAAATTCAAGGTCTCGCCGAAACCTTTGGGGAGGTTGTGGAGACTCTCAAAGAAGAGAATGAAGACGTTCCTTCGATGCTCTCTTCCGACGAGATCGAACAAAAGATCAAAGAGTGTGAAACCGAAATGCGTAAGAGCGCAAAAGAGCTCCGCTTTGAAGATGCAGCGCATTTTCGCGATCTCCTCCAACACTACCAAAAGCTGCGCATCTTGGAGGATGTTGAGTGACAAAGGCAGTAACCACTCTCTTATTTTTGCTGTTTTTACTCATTCCTTTTCAAAAAAGATTTCACGGATATTTCGATCGCCTGTCCCGTTCGCTGCCTCTTCCCGATCTTCCCTTGCCCGATTTCTTTTCGCGCAAACTTCATCTTTTTGTGTCGGACTTTTTGATCGTTGCGCTAGCTCTTCTCATTCTGTTTTCGCTTAAGACATCCCTCCGCGCCTTTTTTTGGGAAGGTTCTTCCAAATATTTAACCCTGCTATTCTTTGCCTTTTTTGTGTCAACGGCGACATCTCTCACAAAGACCTATCCGCTCCAATACTGTCGCCTCTTCGAATTTTCCCTGATTTTTTTATTTTTTAACGGTATCCGCTGCCTTTCAGCAAAGATAGATCTTCCGCGGTTTATCTATCGTTTAGCATGGCTCATTGTCTATGTCTCAATTGCGCAATGTGCCCTTGGCATTTATCAATACTTTACTCAGGAAGCCATCGGACTTGCTCTCTTTGGAGAAAAGAGTCCCAAGACGTTTGTTTTCCATAATCCTGGGAATCATACGTGGATTTTGAATGGCCTCTTTGGCATCAAGCACGATTTAAACTACTTATTTCGCGTCAGTGGAACATTCTTGCATCCCAATATTTTGGGAGGATTTCTTTTTTTTGCCATCCTAGCCGCTTACTATCTCTATGGGACTATCTTCAGCAAGATCAAAAGAATCGGTCTGCAACTTTTAATTCTTCTCCAGTTTTTCACTTTATACCTCTCGTTTTCCCGAGCAGCAATTTTAGCATTGACGATTTCGACGCTTCTTTGGTGCGTGCTTCAATGGAACTATTTAAGGAGAAAAAGAGAATCGAACTCTGCTTCCTTAAAAAGACTTGGTATTTTAGGAGGCACAGTGCTTTGCGGCGTCGTTGCAGGAATTGTGCTGCTCTACCCTCAGATCAAGGGAAGAGGAGGATTAATTAATTATAATAGCGTTTCTAAAGGGGCAGATAGCGAGCGGGTCATCTACATGAAAGTCGCTGTGGATATGATTAAAGAGCATCCTTTACTAGGTGTGGGCTACAATAATTTTCAGCTGCATTCCCATTTAGTTAAATCTAAATTTCCCGATAATCATCTCTTTGCCAAAGTGCACAACATTTATCTGCTCATCGCTTCGGAATCGGGTTTAATCGGCGGAGGCTTTTTTCTTCTCTTCCTCGTCTCACTGCTACGGACAGCATGGAGAGGGTTTCGTTCTGCCGATTTCTTCCAGGAAAAAGCTTTTCTCTTTTCCACCTTCCTGGGCTTTTTAATCATCGGCTGTTGCGATTTTTATTTCTTGGAAGGGCCACAAGGAGCCCTTCCTTTTTTTGGCGTAGCCGGATTGCTGTACGGGATCAGTTCTTATTTTTTTAAACCACTCACTGTAAAGTACGGTCCTGTCGGCCCTTCAGAATAATGAGTTGTATAAGGGTAATTTTCATTCTCATGCAGAGTGACAGAGTTGTAAATACTTTTCAAATACTCATGCATGTGTTCTTTAGCTAAATTCCAACTCCATTCCGAATAATCGTCTACATGGTTGGTGAGTTCTTCGAAAGGGATATCAATAATGTAATTATTATCCGCTACGAATGTGGGTTTTTTAACATTTAAAGAGTATCTTATATTACAGGGTTGTTCAAAGGTAAGAGTGCTTTGCGGTGTACGCAATAAAGGGGCAAATCGCTTAGCGAAATCACCCAATCCCTTAGCTGTCGATTCATCGACAACGATTTTATCAAACCTCTTCCCGATCAACTTAATGCTTTCTTTGTGGTTGCAATCTACCCAAAGATGAAGACGATCACTCATATTAGCTTCTAGTGTATCGTGATCTTCGGGCGACTTAAATGCGCAGTCTGCAGAACCCCAGACTTCGTTTGGCTTTGCTTCATTGTTGTCAGAGGGAAGCTTTTCACGATGCGTTCTTCCAATAAACAAGCAGTTTATTTTTCCCTCTAAGAGAGAGCTTTCGAGCTTGGAGATAACTTCTCCAAATTTGTAACTTGCTTTCTCAGCATCAATAGGTTCGTTGTCTCCTTGAAAGACATGACATACATGCGGCGATGCAATATCCTGCCATGCTTGGTTCAATTCTTGGATTCTATTAGAATTAATGGGTGAGCTCATTTTTATACCTCAATTTGTAAAAATGTAAGATTATTATAACAATATTTTTATTTTTTGTAAATATTATATAATTTATTTTGATTTAATGATTAATTAACTGATCTTTAGGAAGATAGATTTATTAACAAAGAACTTGAACTTCTTCGCGGCTCGCTTTAAACTCAGCATTTTGAAATGAGAGCGCGTAGTGAAAATTGCTGTTGTTGATCACATCTTGAATCCGGGGGGCGGGGTCCGCGTGGCGCGCTCGCTTCTTCCAGCGATGAAAAGAGTCCGGCCCGATCTTGAACTTACTTTTTTCACTAATGAGCATGGTGTAAAAAGAGATGGTCTTCGCGAAGTTTTTAATGCGCACGCTATCCAGGTCTCTTATTTGCGCTCAGTTAAACTCTCTGGGAAAGATCTCTTCGGTATCCGTGGCAGCAGGCACATTTTGGGACTAATGCAGCGCAAGCTCAGCAGCTTTAATGCGATTCTGCCTCTTTCGATTTCCGGGGATTTGAAAAGAGAATTGGAACAGGTGCTTCGCGATTTTGATTTTGTGTTTTTCACATGGCCGTTTCATCTCAAATGCCCTCGCCTTTCCTGTCCGATAGCGGGCATTTTTCACGACTACAATTACAAGTATTATTTCTCGGGGAATACGCTCCACGGACCTTTGGAGAAGTTTTTAAACGATCACATGCCGGACTGGCTGGCTCATGCAACGCCAATTGTTTCTACAGAATTCATGCGATCGGAAGTGAAGAAGTTTTACCCTGACCACGCCCATAAGGTGAGGGTCGTCCCAATCGCCCCGATGGGTGAAGTGAGCACAGTCGGCATTGAAGAATCGCGTGAGATTGTTGCAAAATTGGGTATCCCACAAGATTATCTCCTTTGCCCAACACAAACGACAGGCCATAAGAATGCAGGACCATTGATCAGCGCTCAAGCGCTTTTGACAAAAAAAGGCTATTCTACAGTGCTTGTGTTTACCGGCTCAGGGACGGAGGGGGTTAATGGAAAAGCGTGTGAAATTGGGATCGAGAAAAACCAAATTCCTCAGGATGTTTACGGACTCGGCTATGTTTCCAATGAACAAATCGATGCGTTGATCCAATGCGCGAAAGCGGTCGTCAATCCTTCTCTTTACGAAGGTGGCAACGGACCTGGGTTTGACGCTTGGGCAAAAGGGGTTCCTGTTGCGATGTCTCATATTCCTCCCTTTCTCGAACATCTTCAGACGCATGATGTGCGCGCTGAAATCTTCGACCCCAGGTCTCCACAAGATATTGCAGAAAAGCTCGAGAGGATTTTATTAGACCCAAAAAAAGCTGTTGAGGATACTGAGCACTCCAAGAGAGCTATCAGTCGCTTTACTTGGGAAACTAGCGCGGCGGGCTATCTCGCTGTTTTCGACGAAGTTCTAACACACGGGTATGCATGAAAAAGGCATTGATCACAGGAATTACAGGACAAGATGGCTCTTATCTCGCAGAATTCCTGTTGGAAAGGGGCTATACTGTTCATGGTCTTGTCAGGCGCTCTTCGTCCCCGAACCTCGATCGCATCGGACACCTCGCAAGTGGCGACTCCTTTTTTCTTCATGAGGGAGACTTAAGTGATTCCTCAAGCCTTAAGCGGATTGTCGATCTCGTTCAACCAGACGAAGTGTATAATCTCGGAGCGATGAGCCATGTCAAAGTTTCCTTCGACGTTCCTGAATATACAGCAGATATCGATGGCGTGGGTGTTTTGCGCCTCCTCGAAGCGATTCGGACGAGCTGTCCTCAGGCGCGGTTCTATCAGGCTTCGACATCGGAGCTCTATGGTAAAGTGAAAGAAATTCCACAATCGGAAACTACTCCCTTCCATCCGCGCTCTCCTTATGGGGTAGCAAAGCTCTACGCCTACTGGGCTGTGATCAACTACCGCGAGGCTTACGGAATGTATGCTTGCAACGGAATCCTTTTCAATCATGAAAGTCCTCGAAGAGGAGAAACTTTCGTCTCACGTAAAATTACACTTGCCGTTGCGCGGATCAAAATGGGATTGCAGGATCGACTCACTCTCGGAAACCTCGATGCAAAAAGGGATTGGGGCTACGCGCGCGATTTTGTGGAAGGCATGTGGTTGATGCTTCAGCAGGACATTCCAGAAGATTACGTCCTCGCTACTGGTCAAACCACGACAGTGAGGGATTTTGTAGAGCTTTCTTTCCGTGAAATCGGTATCGAAATGCGTTGGGAAGGCAGTGGCGTGGAAGAAAAAGGGTTCGATCGGGAAACAGGCGAACTTTTAGTCGAAGTCTCTCCTGAATTCTTTCGTCCTGCTGAAGTCGATTTATTGATCGGCGATCCAAGTAAAGCCAAACAAAAGCTAGGCTGGATTTCCAAAACGCCTCTCCAAGAACTTGTCCACATCATGATTAGATCAGACCTAGAACGCGTGGGTCGCGACTTGCCAAATGTGGTCCCTGTATGAGAACAGCTCTCGTCTATGATTGGTTAGTGACGATGGGAGGGGGCGAGAAAACGCTTGCTGCCATTGCTGAGGTTTATCCGGCACCCATCCACACGCTGGTTCACAATCCTGAAAAATTCGTCGGTACTCCTTTTCAAGACCAAGAGGTCCATACCTCATTTATTCAAAAGTTCCCCTTCGCTAAGCGTTGCTACCGCAATTATCTTCCCTTTTTTCCTTTGGCGATGGAGCAGTTTGACTTAAGCGATTATGACTTGGTGCTTTCGACATCGCACGCTGTGGCAAAAGGCGTATTGACTGATTCCCATCAGCTGCATCTCTGCTATTGTTTAACGCCCATGCGATACGCCTGGGATCTTACGCATCGCTATTTAGATGGCCTGAAAGGGATTCAAAAAGGTGTCGCGAAAGCAGCTCTGCACTACTTGAGGAATTGGGATATTGGGTCGCTCAGGCGTGTCGACCATTTCGCTTCCATTTCCCACTATATCGCTCAAAGAATTAAGAAAGTGTACGGTAGGGATTCCCATGTGATCTATCCTCCCGTCGATGTTGAACAAATCCTTTTTAGCGATAAGAAAGAAGATTACTATCTTGCTGTTTCACGCATGGTCCCTTACAAGCGGATGGATTTAATTGTGGAAGCATTTTCCCGTCTTCCCGATAAAAAACTGATCGTCGTCGGCGATGGCCCAGAGATGAAAAAAGTCAAAGCTGCCGCAAAAAGCAATGTCTCTATTTTAGGCTGGCAGTCGGATGAAAAAATCCGCGAACTCATGAGTAAGGCTAAAGGCTTTCTTTTTGCCGCCGAGGAGGATTTCGGCATCGTCGTCGTCGAAGCTCAAGCTGCAGGCACACCTGTGATTGCTTTCGGGAGAGGGGGTGCTTTAGAAACCGTTACTGCAGGTCAAACAGGACTTTTTTACGACAAACAAGATGTCCCCAGTCTCATTGCAGCTGTTCAAGAATTTGAGAAAAAAGAATTCAATCCAAGTCAAATTCGTGCGCATGCGAAAAAGTTCAATCGGCAGAGATTTGTGAACGAATTTACGCAATTTGTGGAACAGAAAAAGGAGCAATTTAATGAAATGTGTCATTCTTGCAGGCGGTAGTGGAACACGCCTTTGGCCTTTTTCGAGAAATTCATTTCCAAAGCAATTTCTTCACTTTGGAGATGGAGAATCCCTACTTCAGAAAACTGTAAAGCGGTTTTACAACACGCTGTCTGTAAAAGATATCCTCATTATCACAAATCAGGCTTACTACCATTTGGTGAAGAACCAGGTTAACGCTATTCATCCCGAATTGGTGGCACAAATCCTTGTAGAGCCCGAGAAAAAAAATACAGCGCCCGCAATCTGTCTCGCAGTTAAATACCTTCAAGAAATTCTCGGGGCCGACAAACAGGAATGCGTTTTGATTTCCTCTTCCGATCACTTGATCACCCCTGAAGACGTTTTTCTAAGAGCAATTGTTAAGGGAGAAACGATAGCGAAAAGAGGTAGCAACGTCATTTTTGGCATCCGGCCTCATAAACCTGAAACTGGATTTGGCTATATTAAATCCAGCAAGTCGGAATCGGGCCTAAGCAAGGTGGAGCAGTTTGTCGAAAAACCTAACTACGCAACAGCACAATCCTATCTTCTTTCCGGGCAATACTTATGGAACTCAGGCATTTTTCTTTTTCAAATCGAGGCTTTTGAAAAAGAAATAGCCACCTTATGTCCAGAAATTGCAGCGCTGTCATCATGCAGTTTTAAAGAGATGGTCTCACAATTTTCTGAAATGCCAGACATTTCGATCGATTTTGCATTAATGGAACGCTCTAGCAATACATATGTTATTCCTCTCGATGTCTCCTGGTCAGATGTCGGCTCTTGGGACAGCGTTTATGACATGCTTGATAAAGACCAAAATCAAAACGTTAAAATCGGAAACGTTCTCGACATCGATACCAAAAATTGTCTAATTATGGGCGGCAAGCGTCTGATCTCTACCCTTGGCATCGAGGACCTTCTCATTGTCGAGACGGAAGACGCTCTTTTTATTGGAAAAAAAGGAGAGTCGCAACGCGTTAAAAGCCTCGTCGAAGAACTTAAAAAAAGAAATGCCAAGGAACCCTTTGAACACCTCACAACACATCGCCCTTGGGGAAGTTTTACAGTTTTAGAAGAAGGGGAAAGGTATAAGATCAAACGGATCGTTGTAGACCCCAATCAACGACTAAGCCTTCAAATGCATTATCATCGCAGCGAGCACTGGGTCGTTGTGAAGGGCACGGCCAAAGTCACCATCGGCGATCGCGAATTGCTTGTTCACGAGAATGAAAGCGTATACGTCGAAAAATCTCAAGTCCATCGCCTTGAAAACCCCGGGAAAGTACCTATTGAGCTCATCGAAGTTCAAGTCGGCGAATACGTTGGAGAAGATGATATTGTCAGATTGGAAGACATCTATCAGAGGATTTAAATTGATCCTGCCCCGATATAATCTTGCTTTTGTCTTTGTCTTCTTTTACTTTTTGACGCTTTCGGTCGATCTCATCAATATCGATATCGGCATCTTCAAACTAAAACTTTCCCACCTCATCGGCTTCTTTACAGTCGCATTTTTAGCCTGCTTTCAAAAAGGAGTTTTCCTGGAAAAGCGCTATATGATCTGTTTTGCGGCTATCTTTATCTCTATGCTTCTTTCTTCTTTCTTTAGCATTTGTTTTTATCGCAGTTTTACTTACAGCATCATCTTTCTATTCACCACACTTTCCTACTTTTTTGTTGCCCTTAACCTCATGCTGCGCTGCGATGAGAACAAAATCCTCAAGCTCTATATTCTTTCTTACTTAGCAATCGGTTCCTATGCTGCGTTGCAATTCTTCGGCTCCATGGCAGGGCTCATTTTACCTTTTTCCGTTCAGCAAGTTGTCTTCGTGCGCGGCTCAGCATTTGCGCATGAACCTTCGTTTTATACGCTCTATGCGATCCCCTTCGTCGCTTTTTTAAATGCGCAATGGCTACTTAGTAAAGTTTCAACGGATGTCCGCAAAAAGACAGCCGCGGTTTTGTTTGCCAATCTCTTTCTTCTCGTTTCTACATCGACTACTGCGGTTCTTTCCTACCTCGTCTTTTTTGCAGTCGTCATGCTTTATCGAATGCACCCTTACAACCGACTCTTCTTTATTGGTCTGCGAAGAAAGCTCTTGAAATTTGCCTCAGGAGTGATGCTTTGCTTTACAGCAGGAGCCTGTGTATGTTTTGAGCTTTTTAAAAAGACATTTCTGAAATTTTTATACTTTGGAATTACTCACGAATCTTTTCGCGATCGCTTCAAAGGAATCGCCTCAGCAGTGAAAGTTTTTTGTGCCTATCCCTTCTTTGGAGCCGGGCTGGGTGGCGTGGGTCCCGAAGTCCATCGCGAAAAATTCTATTCCGAATTTGCTAAACAGCTTTCTGATATCGACCGCTTGCAACTTGCCAAATACGAACCCACTAACGTCCTCACGGAACTTCTCGGCTCTCTTGGCCTCGTTGGTCTTATTGCCTTCTCTCTCTTTTTTTTCTTCATCTATCGAGATTTCCAAAAAATCCTAAAAGACCGCAGAATCTCTTCTATGGAAAGAATCCAGCTTCTCTCCCTTTTCATTTCCCTGATCGTCATCCTCATCTGCCTTCAGGTCAACCAGGGCCTCTTCAGAGCCTATATTTGGGTGCACCTAGGTATCAGTATCGGCTATGCTCTCAAAATCCGATCCAGGCTCGAAAAAAGAACTTCCACTTTTTAGTGGTGCTCAGACTTCTTATTTGCCAAGAAACTTAAAATGTAAAATGAGGTTGGGTAAAAGGTCTAATGAAGACCGAGCCAAAAAATGAATATGACGACTTTGTCGGAGAATACCTACTGAGATGAGTCAAGCAATGTAGGCTTGCTCATCTCAGTAGGTAAAAAGGATTAATAAGACCCATGCTGGTTGAAGTATGCGTCTGCGTGTGTTTTTCCACAAAATGCGTGATTATCGAACACTGCTCTGCCACAACCTTGTACCTTGCATAGGGTTTGTCCCTGAGAGGGTGCGGGATACTGGACTTGATTGGACTTGGTGTAGTTTTTTTCGAACTTACTATTATCGTGAGTAGGTCGAGTCACAACACCAGTTCCACCATACTCAGCCCGAAGTTTCATGAGACAAATGCCAAGCTCGTTTCGTCCTGATCCATCATATCCGTCACTCCAGTAAGCATCTCTTCTATTAGCATCTGGCAAGTGTTCGAGGAGATAGGCGTTTCCTGTTGCTAGGAGCATTTCTTTTAAGGTTGGGTTTTGTCCAAACTTTGCACGCAAAGCATTCATCATGACGCCTATTTTCCTATCATCCCATGACTGAATCTGTGTCGAATTGAGTTGATTGTTTCGCGCAATGGTAACAGCTTGATCACCATCGGTATTTTCGTTAAATTGATTAAAAACGATGGCGCTGTCTTTAAATTTCTGAGACTGGAAAACAGCTTCGGAATTGGAGTAGCGTTTTCCACCAAACTCAATTTTATTGGGGCAAATATGAAAATTTCCAAAACAGCCTGTTAAATTATCCACTTTGTCATCATAAAAACAAATAACGCCCTCGAATTGAGCACGTGCTTTAATGGCTAGGATTTTTTGCCCGGGGGTAGGGGGCACCGCGGAGGCCGACTGGGTGAAGCTGAAGACTGGTGGTATTGATGATGCATTTGAAGGCGGTGTCAGATCGGGAAAGCGGAAGAGCGGTTCTGCAGAAGGACTTCCTTGAGAACCCAGTCCAGGTTGGCACCCAGTTAGGGTTGGGCGTGTCGCGTTAAAACTTTGTAGGGTTTGTCGAATTGAAGGGATATATTTAGAAAAAAACTTCGTCGCTTTCGCTGCAGTCACAGTATAGGAGTTAAATTCTTGTTCGGTCATTTTATCTCGGAAACCTGTATAAGTGGGGTCCAATTGCTGCCACTGTTTAAAAAGCGTGTCGTAATTCGATTGTAGGAATTGAGGGTTTACAGATTGTTGTGCTTTGAACTTCGCCATATCTAATATTAAAAAAGCGCAATCAGTTTCATATTGAGTGCGTGTTGGATTTGTGGGAATCATGTTATACTCCTTGTTTTAATGTTTCATATTATAGTTCTATAAAAAATTATAATCAACGTTGTTTGTGTTTAAAAACTTCTTTATTATTGATTGGAAGTCAAACTGTCTTGATTTAGAACGCTTAACCATTTATTATATATAAATATAAATTTAATTTAGGCGTGAAAGATTAAAAATTTATTTATAAAAATTCACGCAGCCTGGGGGAAGGACAATGACTGGTGACAAAAGTTATTATTTTAATCGATGTGTTTGCTGAGCAGGCCAGAGAGCTTCATCATATCGACGGGTTCTTTGCTGCCAAAAACTTTAGCAAGCTTGGCATCGGGAACGATGAGGCGCTTATTCTTTACGTCTTGGAGCTTGTGCTCTTTGATGTAATCCCACATTTTTTTGACAACTTCTGGGCGGGAGAGTTCCGATTCTCCGACGATAGCTTGCAGCTCTGTGGAGAGTTTGTGCGCTGCTTGTTTGCGGGGAGCGGCCTTCTTTTTGCTTTTTGAAGCTGATTTTTTTACAGGAGCTTCTTTTCCCTTCGGGCCTTTTTTTGCAAACTTAGCCTTTTTGCTGACATAAGGCGTTTTGGGATGATCTCTGTACTTTTCTTCGAGATCTTCAAGATTATTGACGATGACGTCGCAATCAGGGAAGTTAGAGCACGAGAAGAAAGGCTTGCCGAAGCGAGAACGCCTTTGAACCATTTTGCCATCGCATCCGTGTGCAGGGCATGTCGGCATGTCTTTTGCAGGCAATTCCCCTTTTTTGGGGATATTCACAATCCCTTTGCAATCGGGATAGGTAGAACAGCCGAGGAACGCACCAAATTTACCGAAGCGCATTTTCATCTCGCTTCCGCACTTAGGGCATTTTTGATCCCAGTCAAAGGTAGGATCGTAATCGGATTTGTCGAAGGTGAGGGATTCTAGAGGTGCCGTATATTTGCAAGTTGGATAGTCGGAACAGCCGTAAAAATACTTTCTTCTCGACCAGATCTTTTGCAGTGGCTTGCCGCAGTCAGGACATTTGATATCGGTAAGTTCTTTGGGGACATGAGCTTCTTTTTCGGCAGATTTGACAAAGGGGATGAACTTTTCCCAGAAGTCGCGGATAAGTGTTTTCCACTTACCGTGGCTTTCTGCGATATTTTCCAACTCGTCTTCCATAGCAGCTGTAAACCCGATATCCATGATCATGGCGAAATTGTCCTCGAGCATTTTGGCGATGACAATGCCGAGTTCCGTGGGCTTTAGTGTGCCTTTTTCCTTTGTCGTGTAATCCCGACTTTGGATTTTGTTCATGATCGTCGCATAGGTCGATGGTCTGCCAATCCCTGATTTTTCCAGTTCTTTAACAAGAGAGGCTTCCGTGAACCGTGGAGGCGGCCGAGTGAATGCCTGCTGGGATTGGACGTCAAGAAGCAGAAGCGGTTTACCCTCTTCTAAGGGAGGCAAGATTTTATCCTGGTCCTCTTTTTCCTTTTCCTCGGGGTCCTTGTCGGATTTTTCTTCGTAAACAGCGAGAAACCCAGAGAACTTAATCACTGATCCATTGCAGCGAAGCACAATATTTTTATCCGTTGCGATATCGCAAGAGACAGTGTCGTAGATAGCAGGATTCATTTGGGATGCCATGAAACGGCGCCAAATGATTTGGTAAAGCTTAAACTGATCGATCGTCAGATAGGATTTGATCATATCAGGCGTATTCGCAGGATTAGTTGGGCGGATCGCTTCGTGAGCATCCTGTGTATTTTTCTTAGTAGAATACTGGCGTCCTTCGGGAGGGAGATATTCTTTTCCATATGTTTTTTCGATGAATTTGCGGGCCGCCTCAATGGATTCCGGAGCTAGGCGCACGGAATCAGTACGCATGTAGGTGATCAGACCTTCAGCTCCTTCGTGGCCGAGATCAATCCCCTCATAGAGACCTTGAGCAATGTTCATTGTCCGAGAAGCAGAAAACCCGTAGTGGCGGCTCGCCTCCTGTTGAAGAGTGGAAGTGATGAATGGGGCGACTGGATTTCTTTTCTTTTCTTTTTTCTCAACGGATTCGACTTTATAGGTTGCCTTTTGCAGTTTGGAAACAATTTCTTGCGCTGTCTTTTCATTCGGGATCAGATAATAATCTTTCCCTTCAACGGCCTCTTTCTCGACTTTCTTGCCATTGACGGAATAGAGATAGGCCTGAAAGGAGGGATCATTTTTCTTGGCTTGTAAAATAGATTGGATGTTCCAGTATTCTACAGGAACAAATGCCTGGATTTCTTTTTCTCTGTCCACGACAAGTTTGAGGGCGACGGATTGCACTCTTCCCGCCGAGAGTCCGCCATCCCGTGCGCCTTGAACCCTTCGCGTTAAGATGGGGGAAATTTTATAGCCGACGATCCTGTCGAGAAGACGTCTTGCTTGCTGGGCGTCGACGAGGGCCTGGTCGATACTGCGCGGATGTTTTAAAGCTTCTGTAACTGCATCCTTTGTGATCGCATTAAATGTAACGCGTTTGGACTTAGTTCCTTTGGGCAAAATAGAGTCAATGTGCCAGGCGATTGCTTCTCCTTCTCGATCAGGGTCGGGAGCAAGATAGACGACGTCGACTTGCTTTGCCGCTTTTTTTAGGCGGTCAATGACGTCTTTTTTGTCAGGAAGAATGGCGTATTGAGGTTCGAAATCATTTTCTACGTCGATGCCAAAGCCTTTTTGAGGCAAATCTCGAATGTGTCCAATGGAAGACTCAAAAAGGTATTTCGGTCCTAGAAATTTTTTTAATGTTTTTATCTTCGCAGGGGACTCGACGATAATGAGAGCCTTCGCCATCTATATTAACCTATTCTTGTTGCTACTCAGCAATTACATGAGTGATGGGATATAGTACAAGCCATAAAACTGGCAAAGTGTGTGAGGTTAGTGTGAATCACTGCGGAAATCAAGCGGATTTTTATTTTCAAATAAAATTAGTTTGGATTCGAAACTTGTTTATATAGGCCCTAAAAGGGCTACCTTGACGGGAATAGGCCTTGGCTTTTAGGATCTTGAGTATTCTTAAAGAAAGTTTGTCAAGGTGAAGATGTTTATATTGAGAGGCAATTGCCACCAAAATCATCGATTTTTCTCATGTCTGGGGTCTTACAATTGCCTTCTAAAACTCGTGTTTCTTTTGCTTCTGCTACCTTGCAACATTTTTTCCTCGGAGTTTAAAAAACATTTAGAAAAAGACAAGGAGAGCCTCAAATATCTCGAGACTTATGAGGACAATAAACGCCTTGGTCTTTTTTCTGCGATGTTTGATATGGCGGGAAAAAGAGAAAAGGCATCTGGAGAAATCCCTAAAGTGATGCATTTCATTTGGTTGGGCTCCTCCCCATTCCCTTCAGCATCTATAAAGAATCTGAAGGGGTGGATCGACAATCATCCGGGCTGGCGCGTGAAATTTTGGACAGATCATGGGCTAGCGGCCCCAGATGATCGCATGGAGGTGAGGTCGCTGGATTTATTTCCATTAGAGGAACTTGCTGATTTATATGAGCAAACAGATCATCTGGTGGAACGCTCCCAGATCTTGCGTTACGCCATTCTTCTCAGTGAAGGCGGCGCTTTTATCGGTCACGATACGGTTTGTCTAAAAGCCCTTGATTCCCTTCAAAATTCGCATGATTTCTTTTGTGGGATGGAAAAATTAGGTCCGAGAGTTTTAAGTTCAACAGTAAATCCTTCCCCACACCTGCTCGCTGCAACGCCGCAACATCCCATTTTAAAATCTGCAAAGCGATGGTTGATCAATGAATGGGAACAAGTGGAAGACAGGTTTCCAGGAAAGGACCCTGAAACAATCGCTCAGCGCATGAAACACCGGACCTTTAATGCACTTTCAATGGGTGTCAAAGAATCGTATGCACGCGCCGGAAGAAAAGATGTCGTATTCCCGCCTGATTATTTTAGTTTTTCAAACAAGAAAGGAGCCATTTACGCTGTGCATAAGCATCGCGAAAAAACAGAAACTCCTTGGGCGACATTTCTATTTGTTGGAGGAGGTATGGGTGCAATTGCACTTTTTTTCAGAAGAAGACTAAAAAAGGTGAAAACATGATCGCCAAAAAACTAGCCCAAAGTGTTCTCTTGGGGTGTCTCTTCATTTTTTTGGCTGGCTGCTCGAACAAAAAAACGATTGAGCGGCCTACATCGGATGATTTTGAGAGCTTGACGGGCAAAAATCTGCCCACTTGGGAATATGTGCAGACAAAAGAGGATATTGAGCACTTAAATTTTTTCAAAGCGATGTACGATTTGCGCAAGGGACTTATCCAAAGCGTTGCGGAAGGGATACGCATCCCCAAAGATATTCATTTTATCTGGATCGGTCCAAAACCATTTCCAAGGGAGTCTGTAGAAAATGTACGCACGTGGATGGCAAAAAACCCTGATTGCACTTTTCATTTTTGGACAGACCGCCCACGTCCCACTCCGATGCCTGGCATGAAGACGCGCCGCGTTCAGGATTTGAACTTTTTAAAGCTGCGGGACTGTTTTTCCAAGTCCGATAATTATGGAGAAAAATCGGATATCCTTCGCTATGAGATTTTGTATCAGGAGGGAGGGATATACGTTGATCACGATGTCAAATGCTTTAAATCTTTCGACTCTTTGAACAAGGCTTACGACTTTTACTGCGGCATCGATATGCCTTATACAAGCAGTTTGCCTTCCTGCGTCTATACAACAAATAATGTGATCGGTTCTAAACCTACCCACCCCATTTTGATGCGCTGTATGGAGATGCTTGCGGAACAATGGAACAAGATTGAGGAAGACTATCCAGGTAGTGATCGGGATTCGATGCTTAACCGCGTCCTGCATCGCACTTTCTGGCTTTTCGGTGAGGCTATCAAGCAAGTGAGCAATCAAGGCGACAATCGAGATATTGTTTTCCCCGCCTATTACTTCGATGCCCCCAAGGAAGAACTCGCTATTTTTGCGCGCCACCAGTACTCAGGCTCCTGGCATGAAAAGGAATCGGGATTTGAGAAAATGGTGCGCCAACGCTTAATGATCCTGACTAAAAAGAGCAATAAGATGATGCTTATTTTTGGTGCTATTGCAGTTGTGAACTTACTCGGGCTAGTGGGGTTATATCTACTTATTAAAAGAAGCTTATACCCAACGTGATTGAAAATTTGGATTTAAGACCGAGCCAAAGCCCCGGGATTGGACGATCGAATCTAGCCCCTATTTCTAATAGGGGCGACGATTCGATCGCG
>JAJPIB010000049.1 GCA_021324995.1 Chlamydiia bacterium
AGCTCCCGTGATTGGCGCGATCGAATCGTCGTCCCTATTAGAAATAGGGGCTAGATTCGATCGTCCAATCCCGGGGCTTTGGCTCGGTCTTAAATCCAAATTTTCAACCACGTTGGGTATAGACCAACTTTTAAGGAAAAATCTTATGTTTCAATACATTGTAACGTTTTTATTGGCTGCTACAGCCTCTCTTTTTGGAAATAATACACAAGGTCTCATTGCCGGTGATGTTTCCCCGGCTCCAAAGAACGCAGTGCCTGCTGAAAATGACGCAGACGATACAGGGGAAGTCGACGAAGACATCATTATCGATGAAGAAGACGAAGATGATGATGAAGACGTCCACAACTAATCCCGGTTCATAAGTATTTTTGCTATTCTCTCCTCTTCTTGAGCCCGAACCCCTTTTATGGATCGGGCTCATTTCTTTTATTAATTAGTTTTTTTCATTATTGACTTCCTTTAATTATTTATTATTTTCTTGAATAGTTAATTATTTGTTCATATTATTAAAACATGGGTGAGTGAATAAAGTTAATAGAGCGAGGCGAGGTTACTATGGCTAAAACAATTCAGAAGAATCCATGGCTAAGCATTTGGACAGAACCGCGAAAAACGATTCGCTCTATCGTTGACTCCGATCCTAAATTTGGCTACTTGCTTCTTTGCGCTGTTTACGGCTTGCCTTTTGCATTTAATCTCGTTCAGAATTTTGACCTCACCAGGGTTATCCCTTTCTGGGCCATCCTCATTGGATCTCTTGTCGTCTGCGTTTTTTTAGGAATGGTAGGGATCTCGATATGCGCATGGCTCCTACATATCTTTGGCCGACTGCTTGGAGGAAAAGCAAACTTTCAAGAGATTCGTGCTGCGGTTGCCTGGTCGAATGTGCCAAATTTTGTAACGGTGCTCTTGTGGATCATTCTCTTAGGAGTTTTTGGCGCCCAGGTGTTCAATAGGAATTTTTCAGAAATGCAATTTGTCGGATACCAAGCGGGCATTTTGTTTCTCGTCATGCTGCTGGAATCCATTGTCTCGGTTTGGGGGTTCATTATTCTTCTGAGTGCGCTAAGGGAAGTTCAGGAATTTTCAGTTTGGAAAGCGATTTTAAACGTTGTTATTCCTTTTGTCGCTGTGGTGATCGTGATTTGGGGGACAGCGTGGCTATTTTCGGGACCAGGAAGAATATCATAGTAAATAAAGGGAAAGGAGAGGGATATGCGTAAAAATGTATTCAGAGCGATGAAAGCGATCGTCGCTGCATCTGCGATGCTTCTAGTAATGTCATTCGGTCCTTCAGTAGGAGGAAGCGAAATTGCGGTTAAAGCTCCGACACAAACTCAAAAGGTTGACTCCTTGTGGCAGGAATTTCATTCTGTCGTTGGGAATTGCACAATGCAATTTCCTAAATATCCGGATCACCTTTCGGAAAAAATGCGCCTTCCTGAAGAGGGGTTTGATTTGAAATATGACGCTTACATTTCAGCACTCGACCAAAAAACTGTATTCCTTCTTCTGATCGCCCAGTATCCCGATTTCGTCGATGCGAGTTATGCAAGAATGAGTTTAGAAGGATTTTTAAACGGGATTTTAACCCATAATCCGAGCAACCAGCTCATTTTTGCCGATCTCTCTTTGGTCAATGGACATGAAGCTCTCGACTTTTTTATTCGCACAGGCGGCGTTTATTTTAAAGGCAGAGCCCTCATGGTAAAAAATAGCCTCTATTTAATGGCGATGGAATGCGAAGTGCAAAATTACGACGAAACTCATTACAATAAGTTCGTCGAGTCCTTCCAGCTCTCAAAATAAAATATAGCGCCTCTTCCTTTTCTTAGGGCCTACTGATTCCGGTAGGCCTTTTTATTTTTTAAATCGTGAAGGTGAGTTTGCCCTGGACATAAGGAGCGCCATTGTACTTATAGTACTTGCCATGGTGATTGTGATGGTCCTTAATTACAATCCAGCCTCCAAAGTTCCAGCCACCGCCAAATGAGGCATGAAATCCCCGCCCTGTTTTAAACTTCATATCTAGCTCGATGCCTTTTGAATACACTTCGAAAATACCATTGCGGAATCGCCCTACACCCTCGCGAGCGCGCATGGGGAAGCGGTAAGGACGGCCGAAACTTGCCACCTCTAGACTTGTGGACCAGTGCTCGTTGAAAAGGTATTCGATCGATAGATTGATGGGGAAGATGCCATTAAATTTCCAGTGTTGGCCGACGCGCCAGTCGATGCCGACGATGGGGAGTAAGTAGCCGTTGCGAACGCCGACGTACCCCGCCCAGCCCAAATGCATGCCGATAGTATCGGAAAAGTGGTAGCGCCCCCACATCAAGCCGTAATAAACGCCTGTTTGTCCAAAGTTAAATGACCGCGCGTCGACAGAGACGCCTGTCGCTAAAATCCATCGCCAATCGTTAATGGAAGTAGAAACCCATCCGAGCGAGGCATTCACAAAATGGTAGTCCTTTTCTTTGAAGCGGGGATTTTGATGCCAATCAAAACCCAAATAGGAATAGCCGACTTTCCAACTTAGCGAGTTATCAGGAGTCAAGTAATGCGAATAATACAAAAAGGCATGTGCATCTTGATACTGTTCGTGAGAGCCTTTCACCGGATGCGTGCGGAATTTAGCTTTTCCAATATCCCTGAACTCGCTGTCAAAGTGAACGGGATGTTTTTTACTGACGAAACCATAATCGGTGACCAGTTCATACGATGTCGTTAAGAAAAAAAGCGGTAGCAAATATCTGAGTCTCACGTGCCTCCTGCCAACGTTGGTAGAAAATAACATTATGATGACTTGAATATTTAAAAAAAATCAGAAGATTTATCCATTGAACGCTAGGAAACTCGGTTCTTCAGGGCCGAGATGAATCGCGTCCAATAGATGAAAAGCATCGGTAAGGGTTCAAACTATTTGCTTGAAAAGCAATTTTTTAGTTGTAAGATCAAGCGAAGTCGACGAGTTTTTTTCCGCCAATCATGCGCAGTAACTCTTGCTCGCGCTCTTTTTTGGAGAGGTGTTTGATTTGGGAGACTGTTCTCCCTTGCGATTCGACCTTTTGCACGCTGAAGTGTTCATCCGCTTTGGCGGCGACTTGGGGGAAGTGACTGATGCACATGATCTGCCGATGTTTGCCAAGCTCTTTGAGCTTTTCGCCGATGATTGTGGCTGTTTTTCCTCCGACGTTGGCATCGATTTCGTCGAAGATCAGCGTTGGCGTATTATTCTTTTCAGCGAGCGCGATTTTGACTGCGAAAAGAAGGCGGGATAACTCTCCACCGCTAGAGTGCTCTTTGACAAGCCCGGGGTGTTCGCCAGCGTTGGCTTTGAGCCAAAATTGAACGCAATCATCGCCTGCGCTGCTGCGAAGCTGGGGAGAGACTTCGATCGTCACTTCAGCGCCGCTCATGTTGAGGTCTTTGAGTTGAAGGGAGAGCTCTTTCTGCAATTTTTCAGCGGTAATTTTGCGCTTTAAAGAGAGATGCTTTGCCTTGGCATCGGTTTCATTTTTTGCTGCAGCGAGCAATTCCTCAGTCGCCTTGAGATCGCCAGCGAGATTTTCCAAGCGGGAAAGCTCCTGCTGAATCTTATTGCGGTAGGCTTCAATTTCTTCAAAGCTTTGTCCGTATTTGCGCTTCAGTCTTGAAAAGATATTTAATCGATTTTCAAGATGTTGAAACATCTGGGGATTGCTAGCGATGTTTTGTGCATAAGACTGCAGAAAGCGGTGGGCTTCGCTAAGAGCGATGTGGGATTCATGTAGAAGAGAAGCGGCTTCGCTGAGTGACTTGTCATAAGGGACAAGAGCATCGCAATTTTTGATGAACTTGGAAACTTGGGGCAAGACAGCTGTGGAGCTTTCTGCAAGGCCGGCGATCGTGATAGAAATCTTTTCCGAGAGCTCTTGCGCATGGGCGAGCCGTTGGTATTTTTCGAAGACTTCTTCCTCTTCTCCTTTCTTAAGAGCGGCTGTTTCAATCTCTTCCAATTGGAAGCGCCAGGTATCCTCTTCCCGTTCGCGCTGCAGGGCAAGTTTTTGAAGAACGGCGAGTTTCTCCTCGAGTTTGCGCATTTCCGCATGGGACTCTTGGTAGTTTTTAAGATCGGGCTCGAGGCTCCCGAAGAGATCAAGGAGCTCGCGCTGAGATTCCGCGGTGCGGAGCGTTTGATGGGCATGTTGGCCGATCATGTCAATGAGTTGAGCGCCTATTTTCTGTAGAATAGGCAGAGGGGTCATGCGGCCGCTTACGAAAGCGCGGTTTTTTCCCTCTTTGGAGATCTCGCGACGGATGATGAGATAATCTTCTTTCTCCAGGGATAAGCCGAGTTCTTCCAGAAGAAGTTTAACATGAGGCAAGGGATCGATGTCGAAAGCGACTTCAACATGAGCTTTATCGGAGCCTTTGCGGATCAAAGAGCTGTCTGCACGCTCTCCGAGAACCAGACCGATCGCTTCGATGAGAGCTGTCTTTCCCGCTCCTGTTTCCCCAGTGATGGCGTTAAATCCGGGGGCAAAGGGGATTTCGCAGGAGTCAACAAGGACGAGGTTACTCAGCGCCATATGCTTGATCATCGAGAATTTCCCCTTTTGTTTTAAAATGGAGTTTGGCGGCCTGTTCTAAAATTTCTGGGCCGAATTTTCTGACGAGTTGTTTGCCGATCCTGACCACTTGCGAGGAGGCTCCTTTAGGGATTTCCAATTCAAATTGTTTGCTGAGTCTTTCGATTCCTTCGATAAAGGCGGCTCTTGCTAAAATGGAGGCAGCGGCAACGACCGGGTCGGCCTCAGCGCGGTGCCTTTGTGTCAAAGAAACATGAAGTTTTTTCTGTTTCAACGCATTCTTAACGACGTGTTCACCGGCAAACTGGTCGATGATCGCTTCATTGCAACCTGTTTTTGTGACGAGCTCGGCAATCGCTGTTGCATGGCCCCATCCTAAGAGTTGATTCAGGTTTTTAAAATTGGCATAGAGCTCATTGTATTTTTTGGGGGAAATAAAGATGACGGTGTGTGGGCAGGTCTTTTTGATTTTAGCGCTTAAAGCGCGGATACTTTTATCTGTGACTTGTTTACTATCCTTGACACCCATCGCAAGCAACTCCTTGATCTGCGTTTCATCGGCTTGAACTCCAGCGATGCATAGCGGTCCGAAGAAGTCTCCTTTGCCGGATTCATCGATTCCTATCCGGGGAGTCATGCTCACTTGCGCTTCTGGATAAGAAAAGGCGACGGATTGTAAAATTTCCGGTTCGAGATAAAAAGTGATAAAGTCGTTCATATCCTTGCCCTGAACGGTCAACTTTCCCGAAGTGTACAAAGTACAAGAGATTCCTTTTTTCTGAGCTGAGAAAAGCGTATAGAGCGGTTTTGTAATCGCAAAGCCTTGATCTTTTAAATCGCTCAAGAGCTTATCCGCGAGATCTAAAGAGAGGGTCGCGACAAAACAAGAAGGTTTTTCTTTTGACATGAGACCTATGCTGCTGATACTTGAAAGTTGCAGAATTTGCCAACGCTAAGTGGCAGATTGTACCCCAGCTCCCCCCTTAAGCTACATATTTTTGCATTGATTTCGAAAAAAAACAAGATTAGAGTTGGATTTTGTAATGAGACCGACTTATGATTATGGTTATACCCAACGTGATTGAAAATTTGGATTTAAGACCGAGCCAAAGCCCCGGGATTGGACGATCGAATCTAGCCCCTATTGTCTAATAGGGGCGACGATTCAATCGCGCCAATCGCGGGAGCTTTCGCTTCGGTCCTAAACCAAATTTTCAGTCACGTTGGGTATACTATCATGGAGGGTTATGAACGAAGATTTGAAACGGGTCGGAGAAATTTTTAAAGCTAAGCGTAAGGAGCTGAATCTTTCATTAAAAGAAGTTGAAAACTCGACTTCTATTAGGTCAACTTATCTTGAAGCGATTGAAGAAGGTCAAATAAATGACTATATCTCAAGTGTTTATGCTTTAGGTTTCATGAAGCAATACGCTCAATTTTTAGGGTTGGACATCGATGGGATGATCCGCGATAACCCAATGACTTTCCGAATGCCGGCGGAAAAGCACGAGTTCAATTATGGAATTGGAACTTTGGAAGCGCGGGGAAGCATGAGCGGGGGAGTTAAGTGGCTACCGAATCTCATTTGGGCTGGCGCTGCCACAATCGTTCTCGTCGCCGCTTGGTACCTCGCTAAGTTTTTAGGAATTTTGTAGAGGCAATTGCCTCTGTAACTCTATTTAAAGAAATATGTCTGCACCACAGTTCACTAATCGACTGATTAAAGAAAAATCTCCTTATCTTTCTCAGCATGCTCACAATCCTGTAGACTGGTATCCTTGGGGACAGGAAGCTTTTGATTTAGCTAAGGCGTTAGATAAACCGATTTTTTTGTCAATCGGTTACGCCACATGTCATTGGTGTCATGTGATGGAAAAGGAATCGTTCCAAAATGTAGAAGTGGCTGAGATGATGAACGATGCCTTTGTCAACATTAAGGTCGATAGAGAAGAACTTCCTCATGTGGATAACCTCTACATGGAGTTGGCCCAGGCATTGATGTCCTCATCCGGTGGCTGGCCTCTCAATTTAGTTTTAACCCCTGAATTAAAACCTTTTTTCGCTGCGACTTACCTTCCTCCCGTAAACAGGCGGGGGATGGTGGGTATGGGGCAGTTTATCCAAAGCATCAAACACCTCTGGACAACAGAGGATCGAAAGCATCTAATCGATCAGGCGGATAAGATTGTTAAAATTTTTGAAAGGTCTTCCCAACCATGCGGCGCAGTTTTACCGACAGAAGAAAGTCTTTCCAACGCTGTTGAAATCCTTTATGGCCTTGTCGATCCCGTTTATGGTGGGATGAAGGGGAAGCCGAAATTTCCTTGGGGATATCAGTCTTGTTTCCTCCTTCAATACAGCAAAGTCAAAGGAGATAGTAGAGCTTTATTTTGTGCGGAACTCACTTTAGATAAGATGTTGCGTGGAGGGATATACGACCAAATCGGAGGGGGATTTTCTCGCTATGCTGTCGATGAGCGTTGGATGATCCCTCATTTTGAAAAGATGCTTTATGACAATGCCATTCTCGCTCGCACATACCTCGCTGGTTGGAAATATCTCAAAAAAGAGAGCTATAAAAGCGCCTGTGAAGAGATTTTGAATTACGTTCTTCGCGAGATGACGCATCCGCAGGGCGGCTTTTATTCTGCCGAAGACGCGGATTCAGAAGGGCAGGAGGGGATGTTCTATACTTGGTCCTTTGAAGAGATTCATGAGGTCCTTTCCGAAGAAGAAGCTCAGGTGTTTTGCCGCTACTACGGGGTGACTCCGCAACCGAATTTCGAAGGGAGAAGCGTTCTCTACATTCCTTATCCACTCGAAGAGTTTGCTGAGATGCATGGCGTTCCTCTTGAAAAGTTAAAAACGCTCTTATCCCAATCCAGAGAAAAACTGATGCAGCGCAGGCAAAAGCGCGAGCATCCTTTTAAAGATGACAAGATTATCGTCTCGTGGAACGGCCTTATGATCGATGTCATGTCTGCCGCTTCTCAAGCTTTAGGTAAATCAGAATTTAAGGAAGCTGCAGTCAAAGCTGCTCGATTTATTAAGGAACATCTTTGGAAGGAATGCCGTCTTTTACGCAGGTGGAGGGAAGGAGAAGGGCGGTTTGCAGCGGGACTTGACGATTATGCGTTTCTCATTAAGGGATTGATTACTCTTTTCGAAGAGGGATGCGGAAGCGAATGGCTCATCTGGGCTATAGAGCTCACAGGAGTTCTAGAAAAAGAATTCAAAGCGCCTGAAGGAGCGTTTTATTACGCGGCAGAAGACCAGACGCTTATGGTCAGAAAATGTGAATACTATGACGGCGCCGAGCCTTCGGGAAATGCTGTTCATGTTGAAAATCTGATTCGGCTCTATCAATTGACGCAGAATCCTAATTACTTAACGCAAGCCGAAGATGGGATTAGAGCAGCCAAAGATTTTATGGAGACATATCCCCCTGGCGCCTGTTATCATTACCTTTCCTTTCATCGCTATCTCGATGTGAAAGCGCCAACGATCGTCGTTGCTTTAAACGAGCAGCACAGCTTAAAGGAGGACATCCACGAGGCACTGGGCTTACACTTCTTGCCTCATGCATCTATCCTTTGGAAAGAAACAAGCGATACCCAACTTCCCGTTTTAATCCCATCGTTGGTTGATAAAAATCCGATCGATGGACAGACTGCAATTTATATTTGCAGACAGGACCGCTGCGAGGCTCCGCTTCGCGAAAAGGATCAAATTTTGTCTGTTTTGTCCCAATTATAAAAAAGGAAGATTATGGTTCAGCGTCAAATAGGCGATTATCTCTTAATTCAGCAGCTCGGCCAGGGATCGATGGGAGAGACATTTCTCGCTGAACACCGCTTCCTCAAACAGCCTTTCATCCTTAAAATTTTGCCTCCGGAACTCTCAGAAGACGTAGAGTTTTTCAAACGTTTCGAAAAGCAAATCTCTTCTCTTTCTCGTTTAGAGCATCCTCATTTGGCCAAGATCCACAATGCCTCTATCGCAAATGGTGTTTATTTTCTTATCACCGAGCCAATCCTTAACGCTGCCAATGAGGCGATGAACCTTGGCCAATTTTTCATCAAAAAACACTACCGTTTGTCGGAAGAAGAAGTCCTTAGGATCGCTCGTCAAATCGCCTCAGCTCTCGATTTATGCCACGCTTTTGCTGCCCATGGAGGAATCAAGCTCAATAATATTCTGATCAAAGATTCTGAAAATGGAATCCAAGCGTTTTTGACCGACTTTGGCCTGTCTCGCATCATTGGCTCTGTGCAATCCTTGAGCAGAACTTACCTAAATACAGCTGCAGCTTTTGCTGCAAAAACTTGCGAAGTGGAAGAGAAATACAAACTCGGCCCTTGGGAGATGGGAAAAGCTTCTGAACTACACCGCTCCTTTTATCAAAATTTTCTCTTTCTCGCTCCTGAACAAAAAGTGACAGCGCATCCCAAGGCCAATCCGATCAAATCAGATATCTATGCCTATGGTGTTTTGCTTTACTACTTACTCACGGGAGAATTCCCAGAAGGTTACTTCGAACTTCCTTCTAAAAAAGTTCCGGAGCTTAAATGGAATTGGGATCTTCTCATTTGTAGAGCTCTGCAGACAGATCCTTTAAAGCGTCCTGAGAATTTGAGTGAAAAGCTGGAAGATTTGCTTCTTTCCACAAATACAAGCGCGCAGAGACAGCAATTGCAAAAGCTCAAAACGATTGCAGAAGAAAGTAAAGTTTCCCATGTCCAGCACGCAAAACCCATTTTGAAGCCCAAAGAAATTGCGCGTCCCTCCTTTGATGCAGATCCCGCTGCGATCTTTCAAATCGATAAAACCATTGCCCCCTATAAGCCTGAATCCCAGATGGAGAAAGAAATCGAACCGATGCTCTCCGAAATGGTGGTAATCCCATCGGGAAACTATTATCGAGGAAGCGCCAATGGAGGAAGAGATGAAATGCCGAGACACTGTATTTTTTTAAATTCCTTTGCTATCGATACGCATCCAGTGACTAATGAAGAGTTTGTGCTTTTTTTGGAAATGATGGGAGGGGAGAAAGACGTCAATAACAATGACATGATCCGCTTAAGAGATTCCCGCATCAAGCGCAGCGGTGGAAAACTCATGATTGAATCGGGATACACAAGACATCCAGTCGTCGGTGTGACCTGGTACGGCGCCATCGCTTATGCAAAATGGGTGGGTAAGCGTCTTCCCACAGAAGCCGAATGGGAAGTGGCTTCTTGTGGCGGAAAAGAAGAACATCATTTCCCGACAGGGAACACAATCGAGAAAGCAGACGCTAACTTCTTTAGCTCCGATACCACGCCTGTCGAAAGCTATCCACCCAATGGATACGGCTTATACGATATGGCGGGCAATGTCTATGAATGGTGCCAGGATTGGTATGACTTTCACTTTTATGATCTCTCCATCCAAGAGCCAAACAATCCTAAGGGACCGCTTCAAGGGGTTTATCGCGTCCTACGCGGAGGCTGTTGGAAAAGCTCTAAAGAGGATTTGCGCTGCGCTCATCGCCACCGCAATAACCCTGGAGCGATGAACGGCACCTATGGATTCCGCTGCGCAGCCGATGTCGAATGATGGCGGCTGAAAATTGAGATCATTTCCATTTTGCGCTACCGTCTCTAAAATTACCCGAAAATCGGCGAAAAATTTTACTGAGATAGGTTCACTTCATTAGACTCTTGCATATCCCTTTATCACGAACTCGGTTTCATTAGTGAAGCTGTTTTCGCAGCGACTTGCTCGGCTTTAGAAATTAGCTTAGCGAATTTCGTCTGATGATTAAACTCCTCAGGAATTTTCGATAGTGCAATAAGACATTTTCCTACATATGATGAGAGGTTAATTGATCCTACAGTTCCATTATAGTTTGAACCAAAGTATCTTTGTTGTGTTAGGAGATAAGAATTATTTAGGTTATCTAGACTATCTGGATCTTCTTTACTTGCAGTTAGGGATGCGGTCATGTCCTTAAATTTCATCTCCCAATGATCTTTTTGAGATTGAAAAAGAGCGTTCCGATATTGTATCGCTTTAAAAATAATTTGAAATTGTTGCTTTGCATTAAATGAACATTTATCGGGGCTTAGAAAAGAAACTCTAGGAAGAAGGTACTTTGCTTTTTGTAGCCAGATCGCAGAGTTTTGCATCACTGTAAAACATAATTTATTTATTCTCGAAAGAGATTCTATTTCCCATGGTTCAAGTTGGGTGAGATAAGGAATATAAAAGTCCTGACAAAAAACAGGCTTATCTTCATCTCCCTTTAGATGCTTCTTGAAATCTAGAGGAAAAACACCCGGAACATAGAGTTCATACTTTTCGCTTAGGGGATTAGTCCAGGGGTCGGTACATCTCCGACCTTTCGAGTCAGTATAGTCTTTAAAAGTAACTAAATAATTATTTTCTTCGCAAGGTTCCGCATTCGGGATTACCTTTCCAAATCCATTTATTCGAAATGCCATAAATAAACTCCATTTTTAGCTATACTGGTTCCACTTGAAAGCTGGAGTTTTTGCTTCGTCAGCTTGGCGGCCAATTTTCGATCTTCACTCGTGCCTTGCCTCTCCGGCAATGATCACTCGCTCAAGATACAAAAATTTGCGCCGCTTCCTTGTAAAATTCTCCAGCTTTCAACCGTCAACAGCAAATCTATCTTACTGGATTTCATTCCTTTAAAGATACTAAAATTAATTTTTTATTAATGTCTGTATTGATATTTACTAATAAATAAATTACAATATTTTTAATTTAAAATAAAATTAGATCAATACAATGAATCCTATTAATTTTTTTCAAAAACTTTCTTCATCTGAATTACAACTCATTTTTAAATGGGTCGGGAGGGATTTCTCTACACTTTCAAGAGTGTGCCAACTTTTTTATACCGTTTCGGCCCAGGAAGCGCGGCGTTTCTATGAAATGTTCGAGTTAAAGGGGGGCTATGGCGCACCTTGTTTAAGGCGCGCCATCGAAGCTATAGGATATAACGGCCGATCGTATGTAGGAAAAGTGGATGGCCTATTTTTTGCAGCAATGCGCCTTGCAGGAATTTCTTTGGATACCCGGATCTCCTATTATGAAGCGGGTTCTCTAGAAGCACTACAGAAGTTCATGCTTCCTTGGCAAGAAGCGGATGCTCTTTTCAAGTTATGGAATGTTTTGCGAAGAACGGGTCCCACTGATCTTAAAGAGGCTATGTCAAAGGTTGGGCTTAAAAGCAATTATTCAGAGAAGATTAAAGCTTTTCGGGAATTTTTCGAAGCACATCGTTCTGAGCTAAATCAAGTGACTCATCTTGACTTGAGCAAGAACGAATTGCGCACTTTACCTCCCGAGCTTTGGATATATTTTACAGGACTGAAGAAGCTTGATCTCAATGGGAACTGCTTAGAGAATCTGCCCAAACAAATCGGAGTTTTGTCTCAGCTTGTAGATCTGCGTGTCAATAATAACTCGTTAAAGTTGCTGCCTCTAGAAATTGGGGATTTGCGCTCTTTAAAGAATTTGCAATGCGCTTTCAATGACTTGAAATCCGTGCCAGATGCGATTTGCAGCCTCAGCAATCTAGCGACCCTCAACCTTTGTTATAATGAATTGGAACAATTGCCTGAGAACTTGGGCAATCTCAAAAGTCTGAACTATTTGTACCTGGAGTACAACAATTTGAAGTGCCTTCCCTCTTCAATTGGAAAAATAGACTGTCTTTTAGGAATTTATCTCACTCACAACAACTTAGAGATTCTTCCTGAAAGCATGTGTGATTTGCAGTCAATAAAGTACTTAGCTATTCAGAGCAATGGATTAGAAGTACTTCCTGAAAACATCGGAAACATGTCTTCTTTGTATTCTTTATGTGTGGATTACAATGAAATTGTGGAACTTCCCAAAAGCTTCGCTTTTCTCAAAAACCTTAAGCATTTTTCTTTTTCTAATAATTCCATTTCCAGCTTCCCAAAAGGAATGAGTGGTTTAGCAAAGCTCGCTCTTTTTCATTTCGATGATAACCCTATCAAGAATTTTCCCGAAGAGCTGAAAGAACTGCCTTTTTGGTCTTTAAATCCCCAGTACTATCCTCATTTAAAAGCTGGAAATTTGAAAAAAGTTTTGAACATCGCATTAAGTGCGGATGACTTTGACAGGGTATATTGGGGATTGGGTGAGAATAAATGGGAGGAATGCATCGATGGAGCCGACAAACATCATGGCAAAGAGGTCTACGATCGGGGCTTACACGGAAAAGTCAAAGAGCCTGGCTTTTTGCAAAGCATGATGGACGCTTTTGATTATTTGAGCGATCATTACAACGAAGTGATCCATGCAAGTTTATATCTTGAAGTGCAAGAAAAGGCTTGTGGTCACTTTGATGGCGAGAAAACCAATACTTTGATGAGGCAAGAAAAAATAGGCATGTTTCGGGATTTGGAGGATCATCTAAACGCTTCCTTTACAGAGCCCAATTACTCAGTGCGCGACAGTGCGATCGAAGAGTTTAATTATTTGAGCAATCGTGTCAGCCTGTTTTTTGGCGCTTCATTTCACCTTGGAGATTTTGTGCTTAAAACTGAATCGACACGAGAAGTTGTTCTTCGTTATGCTCCTTTAAGTATTGACCAAGTAGCAATTCTTTTTAATTTTTTCTCCACGGAGTTTTATTATGAGATAGGACATGCTGCTGATGATCACGGGCGAATAACGGCAATTGCTAAATTGATACAAAGACTTGAATGGCTTCATCCTGTACCCGATGGATGCGGAAGAACAGACACAGCTTTTCTGAATTATCTTTTGACTTGTTACGGTTTCAATCCCGTTCTACTTAAATTTCCTTACGTCTCAAGCTGTATGCCTCTGCAAGAATGGGCGGCTACCGTAATCGAGGGAATGGAAGCATGGAGAAGGCGAAAGCAAACAATAGTTGATTAATATTTTCATTTAGCGCCATATCTGGAGCAAATATCCAAGATTTGCTTAGCGATGAAAAATGGCGCCTCGACAGTTATTCAAATGAAAAAGGGAACCCTGAAGAGGGTTCTCGGCGTTTTTGATCTCTTTGCTATCGGTTATGGTGACTTAGGCGCGTCGATCTACTATGCGCTTGGCGTTACTGCGATCTTTGCTTTGGGAGCCACCCCCATCGCCTTGGGGCTTGCGGGATTTGTATTTATTTGCACAGCTTTGACTTATGCAGAAATGGCTTCTTCGGTGCACGAATCGGGGGGGTCGGCGAGCTTCGCGCGCCTTGCTTTTAATGACTTTATCTCCTTCATCGCGGGCTGGGGTCTTCTTCTCGATTACATCGTCACAATAGCCATTTCCGCTTTTGCTGTTGGACCCTACCTTGCCTATTTTTTTGGAGATCTCGCTCAGACCCCTGTACAGATTGTTTTTTCTGTCGCATTGATTTTCCTTCTTTTCGTGATGAACATCACAGGCGTTAAACAATCCACGCGGATCAGTCTTGTTCTGACAATATTGACTGTTCTTGTCCAGGGAATTGTCATTGCCATTGGGCTTAGTACGCTTTTAGATTTAGATTATATTGCTCATCACATCCGGATTAATGTGCCGAACAGCGATTGGTCTCCCTCCTGGACGGATTTTGCAAAAGGGGTAGCGATGGCGATGGTAGCCTATACAGGCATCGAATCGATCGCCCAACTCGCTGCAGAAGCGCAAAAGCCTGCAAAAACGATTCCCAGAGCGGTGATGCTCACCATGGGTATTCTTTTACTCATCTATATTGGGATCTCTATCGTTGCTTTATCCGCTGTCACTCCTCAAGAACTCGGAACGAAATATCTCCTCAATCCGATTGCAGCTATCGTTGACGGGCTGCCCTTTGGCGGATGGATTTTATCACCTGCTGTTGCGATTTTAGCTGCCGTTGTTCTTGGCGTCGCTGCCAATTCAGGACTGATTGGCGCATCGCGTCTTTCCTTTAATATGGGCAAGTACTATCAACTCCCGCGCTTTTTTTACGCAGTTCACCCCAAGTTTCGCACGCCGATTGTTTCTCTTGCTGTCTACGCTATTGCCGCGATTTTTGTAGTTCTAGCTAGCCGCGGACAAATGGACTTTCTTGCAGACCTTTACAATTTTGGGGCAATGCTCGCCTTCTTTTTTGCTCATCTTTCGTTAATTGTCTTAAGGATCAAAGAACCAAAAATGAAGCGTCCCTTTCGCGTCCCATTCAATATTCGCTGGGGCAAGTACTCCATTCCCATTCCTGCCGTCATTGGAGCTCTTTCGACTTTAAGCGTTTGGTTTTTAGTTGTGATCACAAAACCTGCAGGACGTTATTTGGGGTTTGCATGGGTTACAGTTGGACTGCTGATGTATGTTTTCTACCGCAAAAAAAGCAAACTGCAGTCAATGGGGCGCATTTCTATCGAAGAAATAAAGATTCCTGGCTTTTTGCCGATGAAAATTAAACGTGTGCTCGTCCCCACGCGCGGCGGCGCGCAAACTGAAGCCGTGCAGATGGCGTGCGAGATCGCCAAAATGCATCATGCGACTGTGACCGCACTGCAGATCATCGAGGTCCCTGCTTCGTTACCTTTGGATATGAACATGCCCCAGCGCATGATTTTAGCAGAAGCGATCCTAAAAAGAGCGCAAGCAATCGCTTCAGAGCTAGAAGTAAAAATCGAACTTGAAATTCTTCGTTCCAGATCGCTTTCCGACACGATATTAGAGGTCGCAGAAAAGGGAAAGTTTGATCTCATCATTTTAGGCGCCATGAAATCTGTCCGAGACCCTAGGGCTAGGGGAATGGGGGTCATTGCAGAAAAAGTCATGCGTAAAGCTTCTTGCAGAGTCTGGGTCTGCGCCGATAATTAAACTTGAAAGACTTCCTTGATGAATATCAGTTAGAATGGATATTCTTTTGGGCTATTTTTTGGAGTTTATTTATGTCAGCTATTATACCCAACGCGATTGAAAATTTGGATTTAAGACCGAGCCAAAGCCCCGGGATTGGACGATCGAATCTAGCCCCTATTCCTAATAGTGGCGATGATTCGATCGCACCAATCGCGGGAGCTTTCGCTTCGGTCCTAAACCCAATTTTCAGTCGCGTTGGGTATAACGAACGCTACCCTCATCTTCGCCAATTTGAAGCCACACACGAAGGCTTTCAGTGTGCTTTTAACCTGAAAGGAAGACATATTAGCAAATGCGTTTTTATCGACCAAAGGCTCTTCCCACCTATGATTTACAATCCACTTGAGTTCGCTGTAAAAGCAGACGATGTCGTCTCTGCTCGCAAGCTATTCAACTTTAATATGGGTTTTCAATCTCCACTTTGCAACGAAACAATCCTCCATTTCTACATCGATTGCGTTGGAGACAAGGAACCTAATCCCGAAATGCTATCTTTGGTTTTAAAGCAATGTAATATCCCGTGGGTTTGGAAATCAAAAATATTTTCACATCCTGTGGAGAAGGCGTTGCAAAAAGTTATCGGGATAAAAAAACTGAATGAGCCACTGCTTAAAGCACTCCTTCCGTTTGGAGTAAGGTTTACCAAAAATGGTTTAAGCATTCCTTTTTTAGCTTTAAAAAACTCTTACATTAGGAACCGAGATTCTGAGGACCCATTTAGAAGCGAGCGGCTTTTTCTACATCAAATCAGTACATATACTGCTTTAGAAAAAAGCTTTCATCCCCATTCTAAGGCAGGTTTAACATCAAGCGAATTTAGAGACTTAACTCCTTTTTTCAGGAAAGAGATTGTGAAAAGAGCTATACCTCTCGTGAATCAAGAAACCGTTTGATAAAAATTCAACTTGACATGTAACCTGCTGAACATGATTTTCTTAAGCGAAGCTCAACGCGCGCAACTCAAAACCC
>JAJPIB010000026.1 GCA_021324995.1 Chlamydiia bacterium
CCCGCGATTGGCGCGATCGAATCGTCGCCACTATTAGAAATAGGGGCTAGATTCGATCGTCCAATCCCGGGGCTTTGGCTCGGTCTTAAATCCAAATTTTCAATCACCTTGGGTATAATTTTTTCTTTTTATCATAACTTGAGGCAGCCCATGAAACAACCTAGCAGCTTTTTACAAACATCTTTCGGCATTTCATTGGATGCTCTAAAAGTGCACAGTCAAAATAGAAAGCATTCGCTCTTTCGAAATCTGCAATCTGGGAAAGCAAAGCTTCTTGGTAAAATGTTTTTAAAAGGGATTCTCTTACCCTCACTATTCCTGCAAGCAGCTTCTCTCTATTCATCCCCTTCTTTAGAGAATTGGGAAACATATCGAAACGAAATGCTGAAGGTCCAACCCGATTTTCCAGGTTGGTGCCCCGCTAAGAAAGCAAAAGATATCATGGATGTGATCGTTACCAACCATTCACAGGTCTGTGTCGAGCTAGGCGTGTTCGGGGGAAGTTCTTTCTTTCCTATTGCCGCTGCGCTCGCCTATACACAGCAAGGGATAGCCTATGCGATAGATCCTTGGTCTAATGACGCCTGCTTAGAAGGCTATGGAGAGCTGGATGAAAAGTTGAATAATTATTGGGGTACTGTAGATTTAGAAAAGGTGATGAACAAATTTACTTCAAAAATGCATCTAAATGATCTCGATTCTTATTACAGTATAATGCGCATGTCTTCTAAGGAAGCTAATCCTCATTTTAAAGATAATTCGATAGACTTTCTTCACATTGACGGAAATCACTCGAAAGAATCTGCGCTTTTTGATGTAAAAAACTGGCTTCCAAAGGTCAAAACGGGAGGAATTGTTTGTTTTGACGACGCGTGGTGGGATTCGACACAACCCGCAATTCATCTCTTACTCCAAGAATGCGATCTTATCGAAGATTTGAGTTCCTCATGGAAGCAGTATATCTTTTTAAAGAAACGCTAAAAATGACTGTTGTCGGATTAAGCTTCTATTGATTTTTATGTTCTTTTGAGCAGATTTTCAGATTCTTTGTAGGGGCAATATCAAGCTTCGTATACTAACGCCACAAACAGTTTCTAAGATGATTTTTCAGTCACCTTGGATATTTACCCAACTTGACTGAAAATTTGGTTTAGGACCGAAACGAAAGCTCCCACGATTGGCGCGATCGAATCGTCGTTCCTATTAGAAATAGGGGCTAGATTCGATCGTCCAATCCCGGGGCTTTGGCCTCGGTTTTAAATCCAAATTTCCAATCACGTTGGGTATAACTTATTTCCAATAACTTTCATTCAAACTTGTAAACTTCCTCTGCATAACCATTACGCATCCAATAGGGTTTTTTTTCACAAGACTTTAAATTATTGCATTTCAACGCAAAATCTCCGACTGTATATTTATTGGCTTCATGATTGATAGAAATAAATAAAGGAGTGGACCGACAAATTTTCTTGATATAGGCATCTATGGTTGCCTCGTTCATCTCCGTTAATGAATCTACGTTAAGGATTAGGTCATAGCGCTGCTCTATTTCATTCAGAAACTTGTCTGGTGTCAATATCTTAATTTTATCCTGCTCTGGAGCTTCTCCAAGTAAAACTATTTGATCATCTCCCAAAACTTTTCCTAAAAAATAGGCTTGGCTAAGATTGCTTATGGGAATATCAATAATCGTGTAGTCTTTAATTCCAAACAGTCGGGCATAATAAGCTGTTCTGCCCAATCCTGCTCCAATTTCAAGGATTTTTGGATTTTCAATTCCTTTTACATGCTCATTAATCAGGTATGCCTGATAAAGTGCAGATATAGCCCTGTACGAAGCAACTCCACGAAACGTACAGATCCCAATTTCATCCTCATAAGGATTCGGGAAAAAAATCTGTGTATTTAATTTGGTTTCTATCCTGTTCAATACATCGTCAGCATACCAGCTTCGCAATGACGCGGGATTTCCATACTGTTCTGGATTATTAAGTTTAATCGCGGAAATGGCTTCACCAAATCGCACGAGTTCATCAAGGCAGACGTGCCCTAAACCTGTGAGTGCCGCGGGATTTAAATGATCTGGTAATACACTGACATTTAAGCTATCGAATCCATAAAATAGATCGCTATCTTTTGGGTTACGCAAAATGTACGCACAGGAATTAAAATCATTTTTCATGAAAAAGTCATGGATCTTTTTGTGACGTTTATCAAAAAACATCTGCCACATTGAATCCCCTAAATGCTCTTTTTTAGCTAACCGATAAGATGAAATAATGCGAGAAATGAGATCGATATCATCTGAGTGATACCCCACTGTTCGACAAGTGTAAGGCATAGTCACTGGAAATTCTTCGCTGCGCCTAAATAGGTCGGCCTGTAATGCCTGTATCGAGATCAGAGCTAGCGTAAAAATCAAACTCTTCATATGCAAATCCTCAATGAAATTAGATTCTAAATTTGTGTGTTGACCATATACTTTTATGACCTTCGGACTCAGCTGAAATGATCATTCAAGAGAGCCTTACATTTTGTTCATTTCGAACAAAAAAGTTTCCAATCCTTGCAAAAGTTTCTTCTGCACTCCCTAATCCAGTTACAAGAAAACATTGATTTTCAACGACTGACGATCATAAAAAAAGAATCTTTATCAAAAAAGGAAATTTTTTTGTATAAACATGCATTGCCCACTAATTGGGTAAAACAGAGTCTAAACGGAGGCTAAATGATCTTAGGTAAGCTTGTGCAAGCTAAAAATGCAGCGATTGTCCTTTCATTGATAGGATTTGGGAATTTATGTCAGCTTAATGCTGACGAATTCACCCTTGCTGCCAATACAGAAAAAATGTCAAATGACAATGATAAAAAGTCCAATATGAATTGTGTATTTGGGGAACAATGTCGATTTTACCCTGTACATAAAGATCATTATTGGTTTGGAGCTGAAGCTCTATTTTGGACAGTGTCAGAGAGTGGATTTGGCTGCGAATTTGGCGATGTAACGATTAAGAATCGCTCAGTTGGGGGGGTCACTACCACATCTGTCAAAGAAAGGGATAAGAATATCGATTTTGATTGGGACTGGGGATTTAGAGTTGGTACGGGGTACGATTTTTTTTGCAATGGTTGGGATGTTGAGGTGGACTGGACTTGGTTCCATGACAAAGGGCATAGAAGATCTAATGATAGCCATGCTCATTGGTGGTTGCACTACAATACAGTTGATGCGATATTTGGAAGGAAATTCTGGGTGGGCTCCTGCGTGCGTTTAAGACCATTTACCGGTCTTCGCTATGCAGGGATTCGTCAACATCTAAGAACACACTTAGAGACAACTTTTGTTACTTTTGCTGAGGATAGTTTGATTAAGACAAGACGAAAAGATATCCAGAAATTTTGGGGAGTTGGCCCTGAACTAGGTCTGCAAGCGGATTGTTACTTTGCCCGCGGCTGGAGCGTATATGGAAGTTTGACAGGAGCGATATTATTTGGACATTCTAAGACCAAATTTAAAGGGAATAATTCTTCTACAGACATAGCGCGTCTTTGTAGTGGAGGATCCAGTACAGGTCTTTCTGAAAGTGTATATGATGTAGATTTAGGAATTCGATGGGAGAAAAGATACATGACTGTACATGCAGGCCTTGAATATCATCATTATTCTGACTTCAATCAGATTGGCTGCTGCAGCGATCTGAATCTATATGGAGTCAATTTTGGGCTTTCAAGACGCTACTAAGTGAATGATTAAGAAAAATATGAAAAAAAGGATGTTATGATCTTGCGAAGAATTTTATTGTTGTTAATGTTTGTCGTTTTTCAAAGTCAACATGCAAATCTTAATGCAGCTTGTGATGGATGCCGTCGAGGAGATTGTCTTTCAGAACTGACGGGCGCTTTTGTTACCAACCATCTCTATAATTCAAATATTTCTGGAATAACCTTGACGATTGGTCCAGGCTTTGCAATTCCGTTTAACCAAACACCTGTCACTGGAGGAAATGCGATTACTCAAACGAGTCTAACCACATTTTCAATTACAAAACCAGGGCATTATCTTGTAAACTTTGTGGCTCCAACGGCTCTTGTCACTTTATTAGGTGGGGTAAATTTAAATCTAAACGGCATTCCACAGGGAGTCGTTTTTCCGCTGGCTTTAGCGGGTGTCCCATTGGTTTTGCAACAAGTGATTAATGTAACTAGCGTCCCATCGACATTAGAAGTTGTTATCAACTCTCTAATCGGGCTTTCCGTTACATTGCTTGGTGGAACCTCATCCACAATTAGCATTGTTCAGTTGAGCTCTCCTTAAAAAATCTTTTTCAGAATATTTCTTTATGATTAGGCTGGGATAACATCTCAGCTTTTTTATCAACTTCACAAACAAAGATTTAATGAAAAAAACCGCGCTAATCCAACTTTTGAGTTATACCCAGCGTGATTGAAAATTTGGATTTAAGACCGAGCCAAAGCCCCGGGATTGGACGATCGAATCTAGCCCCTGATTCAATCGCGCCAATCGCGGGAGCTTTCGCTTCGGTCCTAAACCAAACTTTCAGTCACGTTGGGTATATTTTCGGTATAAAGAAATCTGCTCCCATGCTTTAACAACACTTCTATTTTCCTCTGCGATCGAGTATTTGTTAGTGATATAATCAGATCCCATTTTTCCTATTCGAATAAATTGATTTTTATCTTTTTCAAACAGTGCCATCATTTCCTCAACTTTTTTCACAAATTCAATAATATTTCCATGAGGAATGGCATGAGCAAAGGGGGGATTAAAAAACTCTTTCCCTCCTTCGCCATCATACCCTACTACGAGAGCCCCACTTGATAATGCTTCCGCTGGAGGCAATCCAAAACCTTCAAGATAGGAGGTACTTAAAAATAAAGCAGAAGACTTCATCTCATGAATTAATTCTTTCTGAGACATATTTTCCAATGGAACGTACGACCAACCAGGAAAAGTGTTTCTTTGTCTGAGAATATTGATGATCTGAACAAGATGATCAGAGCATTTTCTCGGCATAAACGTAATTTTCTTTTTCTTTTCACCATGAAATACAAATTGGTTGGTATCAACACCAAAAGGACAAATATGATAGGTTAGGTTGGGAAATGTAAATTTTAGATAATTCTCAGTATCTTTCGACCCTACGATGCAGGCCAAACAGCGCTGATCATAAGGCAGACCAGAAACTTTATCCAATGATTCTTGAATTGTCATCCCATGAAATGTTGTATACGCAGTAAAGTTAAGAATAACCGAGGGGAATTTCCCAATGATGTGCGTATATAAGGGCACGATATAATCATTAAACACAATCACATCTTGTTTATCAAGTTTGGGAAGATAGACTTCGCGGTTATCTTCCGTCAAAGAAAAAATATTCGGATCGTTTACAAGGTCATTCCAAGATACAGGCTGAGGTATAGGTGCTTTCTTTTTATTCAATCTCTTTAAAAAGCTCTTTACAGTGCAGGGTTCGCTTTTTGGTGATTTGGGTTCAAGATAAGCAAGTTTTGTTTTGTTTTCTCTCCAACAATAACGAAAACCTTTTTCCACATGTAATACATAAGCATTGAAACCTTTTTCGTTTAATGCATCAACATGTTGATATATCTTTTGGACTCCTCCACAAGCAACAGGAGCACCAGGACAAAGATAATAAATGTTTCTTATCACAAAAAACCTACCCCATTTTTTTTAAGTATACCCAACGTGACTGAAAATTTGGTTTAAGACCGAAGCGAAAGCTCCCGTGATTGGCGCGATCGAATCGTCGTCCCTATTAGAAATAGGGGCTAGATTCGATCG
>JAJPIB010000053.1 GCA_021324995.1 Chlamydiia bacterium
AGCTCCCGCGATTGGCGCGATCGAATCGTCGCCACTATTAGAAATAGGGGCTAGATTCGATCGTCCAATCCCGGGGCTTTGGCTCGGTCTTAAATCCAAATTTTCATCACGTTGGGTATAGATTCGATCGTCCAATCCCGGGGCTTTGGCTCGGTCTTAAATCCAAATTTTCAATCACCTTGGGTATACTCCCATTTAAGGAGAAAACGATGTCGCATATTTTAACAGACTTCAAAGCATTTCTGGATGCTTCACCGACATCCTGGCATGCGGTTAAAGAGATCAGCGAGCGTTTAGCGATCCGCGAATTCCATCCTCTGAATGAAGAGGAAAAGTGGCATTTGGAGCCAGGGAAAAAATACTTCGTCACAAAAGGCGGAGCTCTATGCGCCTTTTGCCTGCCTCAAAAAACGCCCGAGCGCGCAATCATCCTGGCATCTCATACAGATTCCCCTGCGCTTAAGTTGAAACCGTTGCCATCTTTCTCAGCGGCAAATATGATTCAATTCGGTGTCGAAGTTTATGGTGCTCCTCTGCTCAGCTCGTGGCTCAACCGCGATCTAGTGCTTGCAGGGCGCGTTGTTGTTACAAATAGTGCAGGTCACCCCGAAGAAAAGCTCGTCCATTTGGACGACGCTATTTTTTTCATCCCCCAACTGGCCATCCATCTTGATCGAGAGGTGAACGAAAAGGGGCTGCACCTAAATAAGCAAGAGCATCTTTGTCCAATTGTTGGGCTTTCAGATGAAAAAAATGCTCCTTTGGAAGTTTTGGAAAAGCTTCTGCGCCGCCATTTGTCCTTCCACTCTTTACTCTCTTTTGAGCTCTTTCTCGTCTCCCATGAACTCGCTCGCAGCGTGGGACTTGAAAATGAAATGATCGCATCCTATCGGATCGACAATCTCGCTAGCGCTCATAGTTCTCTGGCGGCTTTAGGGATGATTGAAAAACCTTCCGATCACGTCTTACAAATTGGGCTCTTCTTGGATAATGAGGAGATTGGCTCTTCGAGCAAAGAAGGGGCGGAATCCCCTTTCTTAAGCGACGTTCTCCAAAGAATCAACCATAGTCTAAAAATCAATCAAGAAGAAGCTTTACTCCTAAAGAACAGGTCACTTTGTGTCTCCATCGACATGGCCCATGCGCTCAATCCCAACTACAAAAAAAAGCATGAGCCACAGCACATTCCTCTGATGAGCAAAGGGATTGTCCTCAAACATAACGCCAACCAGAAGTACGCTTCGAATGCACTTTCTTCTGCGGTGATTGTTCACGCATGCCAGAAGCTCAACCTTCCTTGTCAGCACTATGTGTGCCGTTCCGACATTCCCTGCGGGAGTACAGTCGGCCCTATTGTTGCCAAAACGACAGGAATCAATACTGTCGACATCGGCTGCCCGCAACTCTCGATGCATTCTATTCGAGAAGTCATGGCCGTCCAAGATTACCTCGATATGATCCGCTTGCTCACCCATCTATTGCAAGAGGGATAAATGGACACGTCCGAACACTTCCGTGGAAAATCGGTAGTCGAGCATCTTAAAGAAGCTAGGACAAAAGGGGCAATGGCTTCTGCAGAAATCCATGGGACAGAAATGCCGGGATCATTTGCCTCTGCGGGGGATGCATCAAAAGAAACAGCGCTTGCCCTTCTCATCCTTTGGGTTTGCCTTTCTCATTTCTTGTCACTAAGCACAACCTTTAGTGTGCTTGTACTTTTTTCTGCAGGTTGGCTCCTTTGGAAAACAGCGCGCAGCGCCTTGCTCGGTTGGTCACGCATCGAAAGACTGCACCGCTTAATCGAAGAAGAGCGCTGGGAGATTGAACACCATCGCGCCCAAGAAAAGCTGGAACTAACGGAAATGTACTTTGCTAAGGGCTTAAGAGGGAAACTTCTCGAGGAAGTCATCGATGTCCTCATGGCAGATGACAACCGTTTGCTCCGCGTCATGCTTGAAGAGGAACTTGGGCTTTCTTTGGAAGTTTATGAACATCCGCTGAAGCAAGCGGCTGGCGCCTTGTGCGGAACTCTTGTCGCTGCCGCTGTTTGCTTATTCGGGCAATGGGGGTTTGCCTCTTTTGGACTTCCCCTTGCGGCAGCCCTTGTGATCGCCGCCTCATCCGTGCTCACTTCTCGGCGCGAAGGCAACTCTTGGTTAAGTAGCGTGGTGTGGAACCTTGCTATCGCAGGAACCGTTGCCGGCTCCATTTATTTCTTAATCCGGCTGCTCCCATGACTTCTACCCCTTTTATTTTTGATGAATTTTTTGCCTCGGGAAAAGAAGAAAGCATCAGTCCTTTTCTCACTCCAACGTCCAGAGTCTGGGGGAAAAATCTCTCGCTAAAAATCGCTCTCTTTTCCGCATTTCTTCTTCTCAGCGCATTTACAGCTTCTTTCTTTAACACCACCCTCTCGAATCTTTTCCTGCTACTCGTCTACTTCTTTTCGGGAACTCCCGCGCTTTTAGGCTCTATAGACGACATCAAAAATCTGGACATCAATATCGACGTGCTGATGACTTTAGCCGCACTTCTATCCGTAATCATCGGTAGTGGAATGGAAGGAGCGCTTCTTCTCGTTCTTTTCGAGCTCTCTTACGCAATGGAAAATATGGTCACCAATAAGACCAAGGGCGCTCTTTTGCATTTAAATCGTTTATCTCCCCATTTCGGATGTGTCATCGAATCCGACGGTAACTTGCACGATAAAGCAGTCAAAGAGATCCCCGTCGGAGCCCACGTTCTCATTAAGGCTGGAGAGATTGTATGCTTGGATGGAATTGTTGTTGAGGGCAGCTCATTCGTCAATCTTGTCCACTTAACCGGTGAGAGCCATCCCGTTCCCAAGAAGATAGGGGATGAAATTCAAGCAGGTGCTCGCAACCTCGATGGAACCTTGACGATGGAAGTGACGCGAACTAGCGCCGATTCCACACTTTCCCGCATCATCCAGCTCATCACCCAAGCGCAAGAAGCAAAGCCCAAGTTACAACGCTTTCTCGAACGCTTTAGCAGAGTCTATGCGCTCACTATCATTTCTCTCTTTCTCCTTTTTGCCATCACCATCCCTCTTCTTTTTTCGATGCCTTATTTTGGTCCTGAAGGAGGAATTTACCGCGCTCTCGCCTTCCTGATCGCCGCTTCCCCCTGCGCTCTCATCATTGCCACGCCAACGGCCTATTTAAGCGCCATCAGTTCCTGCGCTCGTAAAGGGATTCTTCTCAAAGGCGGGGTGATTCTAGATGCTCTGGCTGAATGTAAAAGAATCGCTTTTGATAAAACAGGGACGTTGACCACAGGAAAACTCAGCTGCGTGAGTATTGCGCCTCTGTTTCCAACTCACGAACAGCCGTGCACTCTGGAAGAAGCGCTGAGCATTGCTTATGCCCTCGAGCGCAATGCCGTACACCCTATTGCTGAAGCCATCATTGCTATGGCAAAAGATAAATCGATTAAACCGTTAGAATTAACCGAGTTCAACGCTGTACACGGCTATGGTCTCGAGGGAACAGTCACTCTTCGCGGCAAACCTTCCCCCGTTGCCATTGGACATGCCGAGTTCATCGCAAAAAAGATTCCTGCATCATTGGTGGGCCAAAGCCTTCAAAAAGAAGGGCACATGAGTACACTTCTTCTCGTTGAAAACACCGTCTTCCTATTTCACTTTATCGATACTGTGCGTCCCGAATCCATTTCCATGGTGGAACGCTTAAAGAGGGATACAGGACTTACACCGATGATTATTACAGGAGACCACGCAGACATCTCCAAAGCCGTTGCAAATAGCGTGGGCATCAGCGAGGTCTATGCAAATATGCGTCCGGAAGATAAACTTGCCAAAGTGACAGAATTTGCAGAAAAGGAAGGAGTGATCATGGTAGGGGATGGAGTGAACGATGCTCCGGCCCTCGCGCGCGCTACTGTCGGCATTTCTTTGGGAAAGATTGGAAGCGCTACCGCCGTCGATGCCTCCGATATCGTTTTTCTCAACGACGATCTTTCCCTGCTCGACTGGCTCATTCACAAATCGCGAAAGACCCAAACCATCGTCAGGCAGAACATCGCCCTTGCGCTTGTTGTCATCCTCTTTGCGACAACGCCCGCTCTGCTAGGCCTGGTTCCCCTCTGGCTTGCCGTCATCATGCATGAGGGCGGAACCGTCATCGTCGGCCTCAATTCACTTCGCCTGCTTAAGTCGAAATAGGTACGAGTTCAACGCGCCTTTTCGAGGCTAAACGCGCTGTTTCAAGCACACGCTCATATTGAGAGATCGCCGAAATGCCCTGAGGGTTGAAGGGAGATGTCCAGCCGGATGCGCGCGCTTTTTGGAGGACTTTGCGCATGATCTCTTGTTGCTTGTTGACCCCTAGAGAATCCCAATAAATTAATGCTCTCTCTATCGTTTTTTGGATCTCAGCATCTTGCTCCGGTGAGTCCCACTGATCGTGGCGTTTAAAGGTAAAACCGTTAAAAGTGTCCTCTTCCCCATTCGAAAACACGGTATCTGCAAAACCACCGACGCCGCTTGCAATCACCAAAAGGCAAATAACCACATTTCAAACTGGACGAGGCCGCAAGGTTCATATTTGGAGGGAAAAAATCCGTAAGTCGCAATCGCCCTGCACAAGCTTCCTATTCCCGGAATGCCATCGATCGTCCCCTGCTGGAAGTCATATTTATTCAGCGCGTTTACCTTGTCTTCTAAAATTAATACGCCTCCCCAATCCTTTCCTTTTAATGCCGCCGCTTCGTGTCTCAGATCCGCAATTATTTTCCGCGCCAAGACATCATCATCTGTGCTATAACTACCCATGATGATGAGCGTCGCTCCTTGATTCTTGGCGGCGTGCATCGCTAATCTAAATTTCTCCAATCCTTTTTGAGAAGAGTCGAAGCGTCCCACGAAAAGAAGTACGTTCTTTCTTGTGACATCAACGCTGAACTCTTCAATAAATTCGGGATGGTAAACTCGTAGCCATTTCTGAAGCTGAAGCTTAATTTCCTGTTTTTTTTCAAGGATGTTGCTCTCTGCGCCATAATTGAGGGGATGAGCCAATCCAGTTTCTGGATCTTTCCAATTCATAAGAACCGGGTCTGTCTCGGGATTGAACGCTTGGGGATTGGCGCCATTAAGAATGCCGGTCAGCTTTCCCTGAGCCGCTACTTTTCTCATCTGCTCTGTTAGACCATTCCCTTCTCTTCCTTGCACTTCGACGGCATAAGAAGGAGAAACGGTGCAGCAATGATCTGCAAAGCGCAAGCTCTGCTCGGTAACGTTCAGATAATCTGCATTCACACCCAACTTCTGAAATAAAGGTTTGGAATGGCCATCTAAAATACCCTGTGCGGCATATCCATTGTTGTGGAAGACATAAACAAGAGCGGGAATTTCTGCATTTCTCCAGGCGTTAAAATAACGGCTCACAGCCAAATGAATGGCAAGTGCCCCATGCCAGTCATTAAAAATCACAACATCAAAATGGTCTCTCATCTGGTAAATAAAAGCTGCTAAAGCACTTCCAAAATAGGCGAATCGCTCTTTTAATTGCGTCGCATGCGCATCATCTCCGGCGATTTTATAAATCCCCCTCGTTCCTAATTCAAATAAATCTTTCTCATCGTTTTTCAATTTTTCCTGTTCCAGAAAAAGCGTATCGACATTTCCGACTTTTCCACGGAACAAAGCGTCTTTTCTTTTTCCATCGAAAAAATGCTCCGCAACCATTTCCGTTTTTTGAATCGACTGGAAGACTGCTTTTGTCGCATCTTGAGGGAACTTTTCATACTTCGGCAGGATTAGTGTCACTTGATGTCCTTGTTCTCTTAGCCCAGATGCCATTTCGCGCACAGCCTCTGCAAGACCACCTACTTTTAAAACTCCTAAATATTCAACAGAAGCAATGAGGATACGTTTTGCAGCAGAGGAAGCAGCATTAAAGCGCGTCGCTAAAAGATGCTCTTTAGGAAGGATTTGATAATCCTTTTTCGCATCAGCAATAGATGCTTCTGCTATCTTTTTTAGCCCGTTTTCTAATTGATCGGAGAGAAACACATATAATTTTGAAATGAATAAACCTAGATCTTTTTTATCGATTTTAAAATCGCTCAGTCCCATTTTAGTGCGCACGTTGTTCGTGAGTTGTTCAACAGCAAATGTAGGGAGCTTTGAAATAAAAATTTCTTTTGGAATTAATTCGAAAACAAAAATAATAAATTCATAAAACTTGGTTAAATCATAAATAAAAGAAAAACCCCTGGAATTTAAAATTGCACCAAGAATCTTTGGATCTTCCAGTAATCGTTTTTCACCCCATTGCGGGTCACCACAATCTCTTTTCCCTAAACTTCGCCAAACAGCAAAGCATAAAAATGCATACGCCTCAGGATTTAACTTCTGTATCTTTTTTAAAACTTTTCGTAACTTTTCATTCTTTGAGGATTTAAGAAATCTAGCTAAAAGTAAATTCGCTTTTTTGACCTTGGTCAATTTATTTGAAAGAGCCTCGTAAGAAAGAGTTTCCGATAAGATAGCGTGACTTGGGAGTGCAGATGTTCGTGTGCGCACATCATATCCTAAATGATGCATCAGACTACCCATCATATATATATGACGCTCAACCATGGAAGAATATGCAGAAGGCAGTACAAATCTACAGCCAAAATGACAAGGCAGACCCAGCATTGACGTTAAAAACGAATGGGGTCGAGCATCGATTAAGTCTGAAGCAAAATCGTTTTCCACAGAAATGATACGAATGAACTCACAAGCCTCTCGTTTGTTTTTTTCAGGAATTTGCTTGCTCAAGCCTGCTCCAAGCATGATAGAATTAAAACAATACGCATCAATTCGCAAGCTTAAGCCGACATATTCCGCTATACTTCCCCCAAAAGACTGCCCGCAAACAGAAAATTTTTTCCCGTCAAATTTTGGGTGTCGAAGCAAAAGTGTGACCACTTTTTTTGCTGTCTCATAAAGGCAAGGAGTTTCTCCCATGAGGTTGGCCTTGATCGTCTCAATTTGCTTTTTAGCCACCGGTTCCCTTCTTTCTTCAGGTAATTCCGTATGGCCTGAGTTAAAAGCGCCAAAAGCGACAATGACCTCGCGGCTATTTTCAAAAACGGATACCTTTAGACCGGTTTCTTCGCTGAAAAAACAATAATCATGAGACCGGACATTTCCTACCGGCAAGAAAATCTTGTTTTGAAAAGGTTTCACAAAATGGTAATTAAATGGTTTTACCCAATCCTCATCATTGTTAAAGCTTGCAGAAGAGCACGCGGCGAATTTTAGGATTGATTTTGCAAATAAAGGAGAGAGTGTAAGAGGCTGATCTTCCATCTTATCTACATCGAATACGGAACTGCTTCTTAGATGCCGTGCCTGATCTTTAAAAGAATTAACACTCATAAAAAAACTCAATTAATCCTAAGTGGGAATACATCTGCAAAGACAGATCCTCGTTTATTTAAATTGCTTACCGCTTTGCTATAGACAAGGTTGTAAGACTCACTAGGACTCAAAGAACCATCAAATGTAGAGGTCCAGGTTGCTTTCAATGCATTGCGCATTATGCGGCGCATTTGCTCAATGTACGGGTTCGACTCACCTATATCTCCTTGATAAAGAGATATTAGCATGGCCTTAGCATCTTGGACCACCTGTTGAATGCTCGCGCGGATCGCTTCATATTGTTCTTTAGATTCCCATTCATGTCTTTCAAAACGGTATCCATTTGCATGAGGACCTGAAGTGAACACAGTATCGACAAACCCCCCCACATTTGTAGTGAGAGTCTTTTTTCCCATTCGATGCATTTCCCCTTGGACAAGTCCGCAAGGTTCGAAGATTGAAGCAAATACAGCAATATCCACAGCCGCCCGCAAAAGACTGCCAAACCCTTGAACACCCGAAGTGTCTAGATCGGATGTATTGCCTTGCTGCCAATAATAGCGATCATCAGGGCGTTTGTAGTCGCGGATGATCAATACCCCTTTGCGCTGCAGCTCTTCCATTTTTGCTTCCATAGCCCGCAAAAACTGCTCAGCCTTTGCATCAGGATCTGATCCGATGCAAATGAATTGCCCTCCTTGTCGAAGAACTTCTTCTAGGATAAACGGCAATTTATCTATCCCTTTTTGATAGGAGTCGTAGCGTCCGACATAGAAGAAAATGGGTTTTTCAGGATCAAATTCCGCTTGAAAATGATATTTTAAATAGGCAACAAGTTCCCCACGGATAGCTAAGAGTTTCTGAGGCAGGAGTGGGTCAGAAGGCCCATAGGTTAAATCCATCGAGACATTCTCTAAAGTCTTCCAATTCTTCAGCTGTGCATCTTTTTCAGGATTCCAACCCTCTGCATTTCCATTTGTGATCCCTACGACCTTACCTTCCATTGCCGCTATTCTTGTGTAACGCTCCATCCCATTGCCAAATCTCTGCGTTTGGAACTCATGCGCATACTGCTTAGAAACAGGCACAATCATCTCAGAAGATTGAACTCCTTCAATAAATGCTGTTAGCGGTCTTTCTTCGATTCCGACTTCAGTCAATGCTTTTTGCGCTTCTGGATAATCGAAATGCATTGGACAGAGGTTATTATGGACGCTGAACACCGTTGCAGGCGTATTTCCTTTCTTCCAATCCAAATGATGTCGATCGCATATCAGTTTAGGAATCAATGCTGTCTGCGCATCATGAACATGGATCACTTCAATAGGATTTTTTTGTTTCCGACTCAGTTGGAAAGCCAGTTCGGCGCAATGATCTTGGAAATGAAGCCACCTTCTTTTTTCCGCAAGATCGCTTGGTGCGTCATAAATTTTATTAGGTTTGCCTTCTGCATTATAGCCGATTTTAAAATGCTCGAGATCCTCGATGAAATAACATCTCAGACCATTGATTTTTGCTTTAAAGACCTTATGTATTTTGCCATAATGATTGATCTGATATTTCGCTTTTTCTTTCATCTCAATTTTGGGATTGATGGTGTCGTATTTTGGTAAAATGACACGCACCCATTCACACCCATAGCCCCGTGCCATACCCGCAACTGCAGGACCAAGCCCACCTGCTGAAATCACACCCGACATCTCAGCAGAAAACATCGCCACTCTCTTTTTTGAAACTTTCTGAGGATTAGTGGAAATAGGGATAGATGTGGAAACAGGTAAAGAAGGAACTGCTCTTAGCTTACTGTATTTTTCAAGACCTGAAAACAAGGAGTAATTAGCTTTATCTAATAATTGTTCTTGGTAATTTCTGAGCAAATAAGGTGTTAAAACAGAAGGATCCTTGTTGATTTGATCTCCACCATATCCCCAATACCCAAATTTTTCATTCGTTTTTCCCCCATGTTCATACCAGACCGTAAACATCAACTGGTTGCGGAGATATTCAGGCAGCGAATTAAACAAATCGAGTTGATTTTCCCTCGTAACAGAACTTTCGAAACTTAAGATAAATAGATTCAATTTGTCGCAAGCTTTATACAGAAAGCTTTTTGCCTCAAAATGACTAATCATTTGATTTAGCAAATCCATCCCCGAAGCGTTTTGACACTCTAATAAAAATCGAGGGTTGCTCCTCAGAACTCTCTCTCCAAAACCGGACTCACAAGGTTGAAAACAGGAAATCCATACCGATCGTGCAATGATTTCTTTAAGCTCTTTGTCAAGACTTTCGTACTTTCTGAAAGCATCATTTTGGTTTTTATAATTAAAAATTAAATCATCTCTAAAATGCTTTAATGAATTTGCTAAAAAAACGCATCTCTCAGAGTTCCTATGCATAGGTGATTCTAATGGCCGATCGTTCTTTTCCAGAGGATTACCTAATACAACGATTTCTTCTGAAACATCATCGCCAACAAAAAAACCTTTAATTATTCCAATTAAATCTATCATAAATAAACCATATCTAAATTATTTAATAAATATTATAACAAATATAGATTAAAAATAAACTAATTTTAATTATGAGATGGTTTTAAATTTTAATTATACAAAAACAATTATCACTGAATTTAAGTTTAAAATTTAAATATTACAAAGAACACAACTTTTAAATTTTGCATGCAAGGAAAATATTTACTATGATATCAATGGAAACAGAAAGAGCAACAACTAAAAATGAACGTAATCACTTAGAAATAAGTTACTTAAATGTGACGATTCAGGAGCGCATATGAATAACCCCCATGAAAGCCATCGGCTATCCAAAGAGCAGCTGCAAGCAGCCATTCAGAGGGAAAGCGGGCGTTTTGAAGAGCATTACTCTTGGATTGAAAAGCACATGCCGCCAAGTTTCTTTGAAGAGGTCGATAAAGAGAGCATTCTTCTCATTGTCTATAGCCTGATGGGCTTCAATTTGAACGATTATTTCTCTAACCTTCACCTCAAAAATATGGCTTACACACTCAGCCTCGACAGCCCGAATGCAGACCTGCGCGTCCTCAAGCACTACAAAACGTATGGGATTAAAAACTACCGCTCTTTTGTATCGAATGAGCCTCCACCCTTTCCTGGGGTTAAAGCGCCCCTTCGCATTACTCGCATCTTGTTTAGCGATTACGTAGAGAAGGAGGGCCATGCCCTCCCCGCCCCTGAAAAAGAGATCATCGCTCAAGTCCAGGCGCGGAATCCTGAGGTGACGGAAAACGATGTAAAGACATTGATCGCCTCCTTAAGCCCGCTGTTTTTAAAAGCGATGACGCCGGAGCGTCTCGCTCTTGCACTTGATATGTACTTTCGCGCAAAGTCTCGAGATAACTGCCAGTATGAGGTCAGAGAAAGAGAAGATTGGAAAGGAAAAAAAGAGGCGCCTTCGCTCCAAATCGTCTTTGCCTGGCGCAATGTTCCCAAATACAACTTCCTTTATCGGCTCGCCGAAGTGGTCCATCGTCACGGGCTTGAGATCAAGCGCGTGAATGCGGCTTACATCGATCCTTACGGAAAACAAAATATTCTGCTCATGTCTCTTGGGCTTCACGGAATGAAAGGCAAAGCAGCATGGGAAGAAGCGGATATCCAGGATTTTTTAAAAGAGCTTGTCACTTTCAAGTACTTTGAGGGGATGCGTGCGGTCGAAGATGCCTTTGTCGAAACAGGATTGCTCACGGGTAATCAGGCTAACCTCATCAAAGCAATCACTTACTTCATCCATCAAGCGCTTGTCCATGTCGACATCAACATGTATGCTTTAAACCACATCGAAGAGGGGCTATGCAGACATCCTGAGTTAACTGTCAAACTCATCCAGGCTTTTGATGCCAAATTTAATCCCGCAAGTCCGAACCTCAAAGAATATGAAAGAATCAGAGATGAATTTAATCAGCTTGTCGACAACCTCGATACAGGTAATCTTCTGAATGATGCCCGAAGAAAAAACATCCTGAAGCAAGGAATGAATATGATCGAGCATACGCTCAAAACCAATTACTATCGCAACAATAAGACTGCTTTCTCCTTTCGCTTAGATCCTGCTTATCTCGATCATCTTCCCTTTGACAGAAAAGACAAATTTCCTGAGCTCCCCTACGCTATTTTCTTCATGAAAGGAATGTCCTTCCTCGGTTTTCACATCCGGTTCCGCGACCTATCTCGAGGTGGACTGCGGACGGTGTTTCCCGAAAGAAGAGAGCAAATGATCGCGGAGAGAAACAACGTCTTTTCCGAGTGTTACAATCTCGCCTACACGCAAAACAAAAAGAATAAAGACATCCCTGAAGGTGGTGCTAAAGCGGTCATCTTTTTAGAGCCTTACGAGCGCCTTATGACTGAAGAACAGATTTATCAAAGAGGACTTGAGGACTCCGGCCTAAACACAGATCAAATCAAAGATAAAATTCAAGCCTTTAACAAAGAGCAAAAGCTAGAATATCTCTATCAAACCCAGCGCTCCTATATCGAAAGTTTTCTCGCCCTCATCAATTGTGAAGCGGATGGTAAACTGCGCGCCAAAGACATCATCGATTACTGGAAAAAACCGGAATACATCTATCTGGGACCTGATGAAAACATGCATAATGTGATGATTGAATGGATCGCTGCCTTCAGCAAACTTTCTAAATACAAACCCGGCGGAGCGTTCATCTCCAGTAAACCTGGTGCTGGAATCAACCACAAGGAATACGGCGTTACGTCACTCGGGGTGAATGTTTACATGGAAGAGGTGCTCAAATACCTCGGTATCGATCCTTTCACGCAAGAATTTACCGTCAAAATGACAGGCGGTCCCGATGGAGATGTCGCGGGCAACCAGATGTTCAATCTGTACCGGTTCTATCCCAAGACAGCAAAACTTTTGGCCACCATCGACATTTCAGGAACGATCTTTGACCCCCAAGGCCTAGATTTAAACGCTATCTACTCTCTGTTCAAAGAGGGCAAGTCGATCCGCTTTTACCCCGCTGAAAAATTGCACGAGGGAGGATTCCTTCTCGATACGTCTACAAAACGCGAGCAAACTGCCTACGCGCAGCAAACGCTTTGTTTGCGTAAAACGGGAGGAAAAATCGTTGAAGAATGGCTTTCTGGAAATGAGATGAACCACTTGCTGCGACATAATGTCCATGAAGTCAAAGCAGACATCTTCATCCCCGGTGGGGGCAGACCAAGGACTCTCAACGAGAACAATTATAAAGATTTCCTCGACGAAACAGAGACGCCAACTGCAAAAGCCATCGTTGAAGGAGCCAATCTCTACATTTCCCCTTGGGCGCGGCGATCGCTAGAAAAATTAGGCCTTCTCATCATTAAAGACAGTTCAGCTAACAAGGGGGGCGTCACTTGCTCTTCCTTTGAAGTGTTATCCAGTCTCGCCCTGTCGGAAGAAGAGTTTTTGAAAGAAAAGACCTTTCTTGTCGCTGAAATCTTGGAAATCATTAAAGAAAGGGCAGGGGAAGAAGCCCGACTCATGCTTAAAACCCACCAAGAGACAAAAGCCTTTCTCACTGACATTTCTGAATGGATTTCTGAGCGCATCAATATGTACAAAGATCAACTCATTCAACATTTGCAAACGGTCACTCTTTCCCCTGATCCTAAAGACCCGCTGATTCGCTGCCTTTTGAATTACTGCCCACCCCTGCTTAGAAATAAGTATCGGGATAGAATCTTGCACGAAGTGCCGGATGTCCATAAAAAGGCAATCATCGCATGCCATATTGCTTCTAGGGTTGTTTATTTTCGGGGCCTGGACTGGTCCCCTTCTCTGATCGATGTCCTCCCCCTGATCACTCAAGACCCCCTCATCGTTGGGAATCACTAAATTTTAAACCCCTAAAAATCAATACTATCCAAAGAAAACAAGCAGTCTTTAACACTGACTGCTAATTTTTTCTTGCCAAACACCCCAGTGAATTGTTATAGTAGTGTTTAATAAAAAATGATGGGGATCATGAAATCACTTGCACCTAAAAAGCCCGCCAAAGATCAAAGAGAGAAGCTTATCCTCTTAGGATTGGTTGAGCTTTATCTGCAATCTGGCAAACCCATTAGTTCCAACACACTCAGAGAGAATGGGTTTGAAGCTTTAAGCTCGGCAACCATCCGAAATTACTTCGTCAAACTGGAGGAAGAAGGATACGTCAAACAGCAACACTCTTCCGGAGGGAGAATTCCTACAGCCGCAGCCTATAAGCTCTACGCAGAAGCCCATTCCAATAAGCCTTTAGCCCTAAGTAATGAAGAAAAAAAACGCATCGAAAAGTTACTGAAAAAAGAAACCCGAGAAGTCGTTTCTTACCTACTTCAAGCGGCCGAGAAGATCAGTGACATCACGGCCTGCGCAACGTTTCTTTCCGCCCCGCGATTTGATCAAGACTTTATCCTGGAAATCAAACTCGTTCTGATTGACGACCATCGCCTGCTCTGCGCACTCGTTACAGATTTTGGGATCATCCGCACGGAAGTTCTCTACACGGATAAAAAACTTTCTAGCTTCACCGTAAAGCGGCTCGAAGCTTATTTCAACTGGCGCCTGACAAATCTTGAAAAGCCCGTGATGGATCCGGAAGAAGAAGCCCTCGGTGTGCGCCTCTATAAAGAGCTCATGCTTCGCCATATCATCAGCCATACCAACTTTAGCGCAGAAGACACGTTTCAAACGGGATTTTCTAAACTGCTTTCTTATCCCGACTTTAATGATGCCGCAGCCCTTGCCAGCGGCCTTGCTCTATTTGAAAATAAGCAGATGCTGAGAAAACTCCTCTCCACGACAAGCGAGTCAGGACAAATCCAGTGCTGGATCGGTGAAGACTTAATCCCTTTTTCCCCCGACGCTTCCGCATGTTCTGTCATCGCGATTCCCTACCGCATCAATCAAACCGTTTGCGGGGCCATCGGGATTTTAGGCCCTAACCGAATTCCTTACCGCGAGCTTTTTGCTCAATTGATCCATATTTCTGAGTCGATTTCAGAATCGTTAACAAAAAGCGTTTACAAATTTAAAATCTCTTTCCGCAGCCCCAAGCCCTCTCATTTGGAATTCCAAAAGACTAGCGCGGGATCCCTCGATCAGAGCCAGACACTGCTGTTGGAAGATAAAACTATTTTCTTAGGAGACCTATGACAGAAGAACAAGAACCCATTGCGGGAGAAGAACACAAAGCACCGATTTCCATGGAAGAGGAGTTGCAAGAGTATAAAGACAAATACCTCCGCCTTCTCGCTGATCTGGATAACACCCGCAAACGGATGCAGAAAGAAAGACAAGACGCTACGCGTTACGCATTGGATAACTTTATTGTTGAGATGCTCGGCCCGATGGACAACCTGGAAAACGCATTAAAACACACGCAACACATGTCGGATGAAATGCGCAATTGGGCCCAAGGCTTTTCCATGATCCTCAGCCAATTTAAAGATGTATTAAGCAACCACGGCATTGTGCCACTTATCTCTGAAGGAAAAGCATTCGATCCTCAGCTGCATTACGCGATCGAAACAGAAGAGACAACAGAAGAGGAGCCCGGAACAATCCTCAAAGAATTTGTCAAAGGATACCGCAACGGTGAGCGCACTGTACGACACTCTAGAGTCAAAGTCGCTGTTGCTCCCGGAACTATTAAAAAACAAGAAGAGGCATCAGAGATGCCGCAAGAATCTACAGAAACAAAAGGAGAATAAACCATGGCAAAAAAAAGCAAAATCATCGGTATCGACCTGGGAACAACCAACTCCTGCGTCGCTATCATGGAAGGGGGAACCCCGAAAGTTATCGCAAGCGCTGAAGGAGGTCGCACGACGCCTTCTATTGTAGGTTATAAGGGGGGCGAACGCCTCGTAGGAACAGCGGGAAAACGCCAAGCTGTCACCAATCCTGAGCGTACGATCTTCTCTTCTAAGCGCTTTATCGGCCGTAAATTTAACGAAGTGCAATCGGAAGTCCAAACTGTTCCTTACAAAGTCACAAAGAACAGCAATGGAGATGCCGTTTTTGAAATTGAAGGAAAGCTCGTGACTCCGGAAGAAGTCGCTGCACAAATCCTCATGAAAATGAAAGAGACTGCAGAGGCTTACCTCGGAGAGACAGTGACAGAAGCTGTCATCACTGTTCCTGCTTACTTCAACGATTCACAACGCCAATCGACAAAAGATGCAGGACGGATTGCTGGACTCGATGTCAAACGCATTATCCCAGAGCCGACAGCGGCTGCCTTGGCATATGGCCTCGACAAACAGCACGACAAGAAAATCGCTGTGTTCGACCTCGGCGGCGGTACGTTTGATATCTCGATTCTCGAGATTGGCGACGGCGTCTTTGAAGTGCTCTCCACGAATGGAGATACCCATTTGGGCGGAGACGACTTTGACAACGCGATCCTGCACTGGATCATGGATGAGTTCAAAAAAGAACACGGCATCGATCTCAGCAAAGACAAAATGGCCCTCCAACGCCTCCGCGATGCTGCTGAAAAAGCAAAAATCGAGCTTTCAGGCACGCAAACAACAGAGATCAACCAGCCGTTCATCACCATGGACGCTAGCGGACCTAAGCACCTTGCGCTGACTCTGACCCGCGCTAAGCTCGAAAGCCTTGTGCACAATCTGATCGAAAGAACAGTTGAGCCCTGCTTAAAAGCTCTCAAAGACGCTGGCCTTGGCAAAGAAAAGATCGACGAGATCATTCTCGTTGGCGGTATGAGCCGTATGCCTGCTGTTGAAAAGAAAGTAAAAGAGATCTTCGGGAAAGAGCCGCATAAAGGCGTTAATCCGGATGAAGTTGTCGCGATTGGAGCTGGAATCCAAGGCGCCGTTCTGACTGGCGAAGTGAAAGACGTTCTTCTTCTCGACGTTATCCCGCTCACTCTCGGTATCGAGACTCTCGGCGGCGTATTGACCCCGATCGTGGAGCGCAACACCACGATTCCGACACAGAAAAAGCAAGTCTTCTCCACAGCTGCTGACAATCAGCCTGCCGTGACGATCGTCGTCCTTCAGGGAGAGCGCAAAATGGCAAAGGACAACAAAGAGATCGGAAGATTTGACCTAACCGACATCCCTCCTGCTCCGCGCGGTATGCCGCAAATCGAGGTCGCCTTCGACATCGATGCTAACGGTATCCTCCACGTATCTGCTAAAGATAAGCAGAGCGGAAAAGAGCAGAAGATCCGCATTGAAGCGAAATCTGGTCTGTCTGAAGAAGAAGTCAAGCGCATGCTTCGAGACGCTGAAGAACACATGGAAGAAGACAAAAAGCGCAAGGAAGAAGTCGAAACGCGCAACGAAGCCGACTCACTGGCTTTCCGCGCGCAAAAAGCTATCGACGATCACAAAGACAAGCTTCCCAAAGATGTCGTTGAACTCGTCCAAAGCAAAATTGACGCTCTGAAAAAAGCCCTTGAGCAAACTGACTCAGCCGTCATCAAAGCAGCGCACGACGATCTCAATGCTCACATGCAAAAGATCGGCGAAGCGATGCAGCACGCCCAAGGCTCTCCTGAAGGCGCCCCTCAGCAAGCAGCTGGCGGCAGCCAAAAGTCAGGAAAGCCAGACATCGAGGAAGCTGAAGTTGAAATCCTCGACGACGAAGAAAAGCAATAATCCAAACTCCTTTCTTCAAATAACCTTGGCACCCCTGGGATTAAGTTCCCAGGGGTGTTTTTCTTCCCGCCCCAAAAAAAATAACCAGCTGAACGTGAGCAGCTTAATTAAAAAATAGATAAAAAATCATGAAGTTAAAATGCTCGATTCGAGCCATTAGCCACTCGATAATTTAACTCAAATCAATGAACCTTTTCGCCGGGAAAAGGTGATATGCCTTAATGAGTCACTTTGCAACCAAGCTGCAGTAATATTTTCTCTATAAAATGATCGCTATATATTATTTGAGTGAGCTCTTTGCGAACTTCCCGATATTGTTTTATTAGCGCTCGGCTTTCCTCAGAATCTTTAATCCCTAAAAACACAGGGAGCACAACTGGACAAAGCTTCTCCTCTTCACAAACGACCCATAAATCTTTTAAAAAACACATTTCTTCTTCAAGAGACTTAAATCCTTTACCACAGACTGCCTTCGATAAAGAAAACGAGGGGTTTGGATTATAAATATTTAAGTCCATCCGCCTCTGAAAAAGAAATGCATTTTCCACACCATATCCAAGCACAATACCATATAGACCCTCATGGCGATCCAATAGGTCAAATAACTCCCCCTCATCACACTCCAATTGTTCGATCAGCTTTTTCCCTGTCACTTCCCTTTTTAATACCTTTTCAAAGATATGCCGATGTTTATCCACCGTCTCTACAAATGAACGCTTATTGATCAACGTCAGAATTTTTAAATCAGGATATAGATTAGACTCTTCTAAAAGGTAATTTCGAAGCCCTCCCTGCGGGAGGTAATTTTTTAAAGCCGCCCACCCATCTTTAATGATGTTATTGGGTCGGGTCATGTCCCAATTTTCTGAGGGGATGGGGTCAAAATAGCCGGTGATAGATACCGGCTTACTGCCAAACAAAGTATATCCGAAATCGTCGTGAATCACTATCTTCTTAAAAAATTGCTCGATAGCAATACGATGAATCGATTGCATCGATGAACTTTTACGCGATATCTGAAAAAACATCAACGCACCAGCAACCATGGCTAAAATGAATATTGCTGGTGCAGCCTTTTTTAAAAAAAATAGACTCATTTGCCTCGACCCAAACCACAACTTAAGCAATATTCTGCCCAAGGCGGATTGGGATGTTGTTTCGAACACCTCCATTCATTAACAGGTGCTTTTACAACATACACCCCTAAGTCATCAGAAAATAAACCATCAACCTTGTGTTGTCTCTCTCCGACATTAACGTAAATACCGCTTGAATCAATATGAATTAATTCAGGATGAGGATAATATTTTCCTTCTACTAGTTTTCCACTCGAATCTTGACTTTCATTACCAAAAGCAACTGAGGTTAAAGCTGTTCCTAGCACGAACAGTTTTTTCATTTGCAGGCTCCCTTAAAAAGCATGTTAGCTCGAAAACAAGCTACACCTTTCAAATATTTTCTACAACATGGATTAGTAACGGGTTCAGAATGCGCCCAAATTTAGGCACCGTTCACTTTTCTCTTTGATCTAGAAAACCCACAGACACGTCAATCCATACAAGATTACGAAATCCTACATAAGGAATTGACAGCATTGTTTCTCAATGAGGAGGGGTTATCTTTGATTCTTGAAAAGCTCTGTTCTTCTAATCTGACTTTCTAGGCGAGTTGCAAAGTCCACCCTTTTTCAGCAAGGAGCGAAGGGATCGATTCTTCTCGTAAAAGATGCGCAGCACCGATCGCAAAAAAGGACCTGAAAGGAGTTTCTTTTCTCGTTTCCCCTAAGACATCAGCCGTTTTAAGAAAAAGATCGATGTTATTCGCCATTTGCGCATCTCTCTTTTGCTCAATTGAGAGGTCGCGAGGGGTATTGCAGATGAGCTGCTTAAGTTGCGTAACATCTCCTCCGATGTAACTTTGAACAAGCCGAGCCACATACTCAATTATTTCTGAATCTGAAAACTTTGAGTCCTCAATCTTTTTATTCTCCAATTCCTTTCTTTCTGCGGTATCGATTCCAAAATTAGCAATGCCACGCAAGTTCGCTACTTCCATCAGTCTACTTTCGACCGAATCATGTCGAGTTTTTCGCCTAACAACAACTTCTGTGCCTATCACAGCGCATTTGGTCAAACGCTTAAAAATAATTCCAGCTAAATCTCCCGCCTTGCGCATTTCAGGGGTGACTAAGTAATGCATTGTCCCAAATAGATAGCCCCGTGTCTTTCCCTCTTTCTTAATTTTATAGGTCAGTCCTTTAGAACCTTGGGGATTAAAAGAAATTTCCGTCAAAAAAGGCTTAACAATTTTCTGGCAGCTGAGAATTTCATCCATCCATGGAGGTAGAAGGTCTGAAGAAGTAAGGATATTCTCTAAAGGAGAAATGGAAATGATGTTCAAAAAATGACTGATCCCACTTTGTTCCTCTTGGTGATGGCAACCCGGAAAACCGGTTGTCAAAGCAAATGCTTGAAGAAATACTTTAACGCATTTTAAAGCCAACAATTGCTTTTCGTGAATAGATAACTGCTCCTCAGGAAGATGCGAAAAAACAAGCATAGAAGTTTGAGCTTCAAGTGCTGGAACCAATCCGTTTACTAAAGCTTTTCCCTCTTCTGAAGGAGACAATTGACCTAGCTGAGCCTTGATCGCCCACTCCATCTCTTTGCACATCCTAATAAAACTTAAAGACACAAAAACCCCACTTTTTTAAGTGTTATTACAAATAATTATACACAAAACACAACTATTTTAAATGAAAATTAATAATTAAATCAAAAAAAAAGAAACTGCTACACCTCTGGGTCAAAGCTTGACTTTTTAGCGTTTTAGAAATAAATTGGAGCTTTTCCAACCCGAGATTTTATCAATACCGACCAAGAATTTGAGTGAGCAAGAAAACTTATCCCTTTGAAGAACATCGTCTTGACAGAGAGAAGGTCGATCCCGATGCCTTGTATGTCATGGAAAAGTTGCGTGCGAATGGCCATGTCGCCTATCTCGTTGGGGGGGGCGTCCGGGATCTGCTTCTCAATCAAAAACCTAAAGATTTTGATATTTCGACCTCTGCGGAGCCTGAGCAGATTAAGCAGCTTTTTCGCAATTGTATTCTGATCGGAAGGCGCTTTAGGCTTGCCCACATTCGCTTTGGGAGGAAAATTCTGGAGGTCTCCACGTTCCGCTCAGGAGATACGGAAAACGATGAATTGATTGTCCGAGATAATAACTGGGGCACCGAAGAGGAAGACGTCCTGAGACGCGACTTCACGATCAATGGGCTTTATTATGATCCCGCGAGCCAAGAAGTGATCGACTATGTCGGCGGCTATCCCGATCTTCAAAAGAAGATCCTGCGCACCATTGGCCAACCTTTCGTCCGTTTCCGACAGGACCCAGTGCGCATGTTGCGCTTGATTAAATTCCAAGCTCGCTTTGGCTTTGACGTAGATCCCCCTGCAAAGATTGCCCTTTTGGAATGTCGAAAAGAAATCGTTAAAAGCTCTCCTGCCCGCATTCAAGAGGAATTGCTTCGCATGCTTGAGTCCGGTGCTTCGGAACTTTTTTTCCGATACCTGGCAGAACACGGCTTTATCTCTCTGATGATGCCCGCTTTTGGCGAATTCATGGAAACAGCAGAAAGCGAAGAGGTATTTTCCTACCTCAAAGAAATCGACACAACGTTTCACGACCCTACGCGAGCGCCTCTTTCCCGTCCAGTGCTTCTTTCTTGTTTGGTCTACCCTTTAATGGAAAAAAGAATCAAGACTCACTTTATCGACAGGGAACGCACCCCACACCTCGGAGAAATCAGCCTCGAAGCCATCGCCCAAATTGACGAGGTCTTTCTTCCTTTCTTTCACCTTTCGAGAAGAATCAAGGGAAGCCTCATCTCGATTCTTACCTCTCAATACCGACTGACGCCGCTCGAAAAGAAAAAAAATGCTAGAATCCGCGTCCCCAACGATCCTGACTTTGCTCTTGCCTTGCAATTTTTTGAAGTGCGCTGCGCATTAGAGCCTGCGCTGCAAACCATCTGGGAAAAATGGAGCCAGGCCCTTAAGGTGCCGGACCAACCCCGTTCACCCCGAAGAAGACGGCGTAGGCGCAAAAGTAATCCATGACAGATCGATCTTCTCTTCAAAAATTCGAAGTTAGCGCGGGCATCGAAGCTTTTTACACAGGTCCCCATCTTTCTGCAGGCCCCCTTCCTACACTTTTTTATTTTTCCTTGTCTGCAGAAGATAGCCTATGCCTCGATCCTTTTAACCAACCTGTTGTTTACCTTTCAAAACTTCCCATGCGCATTTTTTCTATGACTCTTCCGGGCCATGAAAACAATTTGCCCCCTACGGAAGCCCTGAATATTTGGGCATCGGATATTCTCTCTGGGTACAATGCGATTACTGAATTCACCTACAAAGTGAAGCGCGCTGTAGATGCACTTGAGAGTCAGGGATTGCTTCTTCCAGGCCGCACAGCTGTCGCTGGACTTTCCCGCGGAGCTTTCATCGCTGCGCACGCTGCTGCAATCGTTTCACAGTTCGAATGGATCCTTGGTTTTGCCCCTCTGACGAAACTTTCCGAAGCAAAAGAGTTCCAGGACTATTCACACCATCCTGTCGTTGAGTCGCTATCCTTAGAATATCTTGCAAACGCGTTGACAGATCGCAAACTGCGCTTTTACATCGGTAATCTCGACACACGTGTCAGCACGCGCAGTTGTTTTGACTTTATTGAAACACTTTCTCAAGCAGCCTTTGCAAACAAAATGCGTTCTCCTTCTGTGGAACTGATTATCGGTCCCTCCATTGGACGCGACGGCCATGGCACTTCTCCCGCCGTCTTCCGCGATGGGGCGCAATGGATCGCTGAAAAAATAGGAGCGATTCATGCCTTGTGACATCTTCGTGTTTGCGGGTGAAAAGAGTGCAGATCTTCATGGAGAAAAGCTACTTCTGGCTCTGCGCGCAAAAAATCCCAAACTCAAAATCTCTGGAGTCGGCGGCCCACGCATGCGTGCTGTAGGCATGCACTCTGTGCTTAAAATGGAAGACTTTCAAGTGATGGGTTTCATCGACGTCTTCCGCGCTCTTCCTAAGCTCATTAGGCAATTCTATTTCATTGCAGATCACATTCAAAAGCTTAAGCCAAAAGCTGTCATTATGATTGACTATCCCGGCTTCAACCTGCGCATGGCAAAGCACCTCAAGAAAAAAGGCTTTAAAGGTAAACTTATTCACTTCATTTGTCCCTCTGTTTGGGCATGGGGTAAGAAGAGAATTCCACTCATGGCTGAGAATCTCGACCTGCTTCTCTCCATTCTTCCCTTCGAAAAAAAGATCTTCGCGGATACCCCTCTGCGCGTTGCCTTTGTGGGTCACCCCCTTTCCGAACGGATTAAAAATTATCCCTACAAAAAACCTTCTCTTCCTTCGGAGAAAAAAATCATCGCGCTCTTTCCAGGAAGCCGCAAAAAAGAGATCGACCGCAACTTGGGTCTGCAACTCGATGCCTGTCGCCAGCTTCTTTTAGAGCGCTCCGATTTGCACATCGCACTTTCTGTGTCTGATGAGCGCTTCCTTCATGAGATTCAAAGGATTCTTCGAGAAAAAGACTGGGATGAAAGCCATCTGTCCTTGGTCCCCGCAGAGCATTCTTATGAATTAATGCAATGCGCCTATTTTGCCATTGCAAAATCGGGCACGGTGACGTTGGAACTCGCTATGCACCGCGTCCCCACCGTTGTCGTCTATGGCGTTTCCCGCCTCGACAAGATCATCGCTTACGACATTTTGCGCATTCGCCTTCCCTTTTACTGTCTTGTCAATATTATCGCGCAAAAAGAAGTTTTCCCTGAACTCATTGGCCCGAGTTTCTCCCTTGAGAACCTGCTTAGAAAAGCTAAGGAGCTTCTCAATGAACCCGCACGCAGTACTATCTACTCCGCTTGCGGCGAAATCGTGCGAGAGCTTAGCGGAAGGGACACCTCCAAAGAAGCAGCGGCCGAAATTCTAAAAACCTTCTAAAAAATGTTTAAATAGCGTCCAAATCCATTTTTGCTTAAACTCGTCTCTTCAATCGCAAGGAATTTGGCATGGACCATTTAAAAATTTATATCGATAGACTTACTGGCGGAAAAACCCAAGAGATCGATGAGACATTAGCTCCTGATTTTCTAGACATTCACGAAAGCGAACTCTCCTTTAAAGACCCCGTACACATTAAAACAGAAGCCTATCTCGCAGATGACTACCTGGTCGCGCCCCTGAATATTGAAACATTTGCTTGGCTTCCTTGCTCCATTTGCAACGAGTCCATCCGAATTCCTATTTCAATAAAAAACTTCCCAATGACCCAGCCCTTGGCAGAGATCAATGGAGCGATTTTCGATCTCGTTGAGAAGGCGCGCGAGATTATCCTCCTTCAAACCCCTCTTTACACGGAATGCAACGGTGGAAAATGCCCGGAAAGAGAAAATATTAAGAAATTTCTTAAAGCTGAGGAGAAGCCCTCCAATCCGGCGGACATTAACTACTTCCCTTTTGCCGACTTATAATGAGGAAATTGCAAAACTAGAGCGAGCGAAAAATCGCCCTTTTGCTGTCCCTCGCCACGGTGGCGGCGAGAACCCACCAAAATCATCGATTTTTCTCATCGCTTGAGTTTTGCAATCCCCTCATAATTCTTATTTAACTTTGAAAAAATCTTCTCTTTAGCTATAAAGTGCACATAATTTTTACGGAGAATTGATATGGCAGTACCACGCAACAGATCGTCTAACGCTCGAAAAAATTCTAGACGCGCTCACCACGCAAAAAAGCCAAAATTGACACAAAACTGCTCTAACTGCGCCAAGCCTTGCCTTTCGCACAGAATGTGTTCCCATTGTGGTTTTTATGCAGGACGTGTGATCAATGCGAGGGAAGAGTAAAATTACTGAAGGGGGAAGCGCTTCCTGCCATATCGGTATCGATTTGCTGGGCAGCGACACCCCTCCAAGCGAGCTCCTAGATGCAATCCTCTCTTATTCGAGAGAGCTACCTCATTCTATCCATTTAACTCTCTTTGTAACTCCTTCGCTCGTCGAACGCACACGTCCTCCGACGGATAACGTTCTTTTCCACATTGTGGAAGAGGTCATCACAATGGAAGACGCTCCTCTTTCGGCCATTCGCGTTAAAAAGAATTCCTCCCTTTGCTTAGGAATCCGCATGCTGAAAGATGGGCTGCTGCAGGCTTTTATTTCCGCAGGCAATACGGGCGCTTTAATCGCATGTGCAAAGATCGAGCTTCCTGAGCTTCCGCATGTGGATCGCCCCGCACTCTTGGCCTTGCTCCCTACGCGATTTAACGAAATCGCCGTCCTTGACGTCGGCGCCAACACCGCATACAAAGCGCAGCATCTCGTCCAATTCGCTTCGATGGGTGTGGCCTATCAAAAGAGCCGCGGAATCGCGCTCCCCAAAGTGGGCCTTTTAAACATCGGCTCTGAAGCGAAAAAAGGGACTCCCGAGCTTCAGATGGCCTACAATGAACTTCTCTCTCTCAGTCAAAAAGAAAATCCTTCTTTTTCTTTTTCAGGAAATATCGAAGGCAGAGATGTCTTTCATGGGGAAATCGACGTCCTCGTAACGGACGGATTTACAGGGAATGTTTTTTTGAAAACAGCTGAAGGTATTGCCACAGTAATCATGGAAGATCTTCACTCCCCCTTCGTTCAAGAAAGTTCTCCGCACATTAAAAGAATTCTTGCAGAAATCCGCCAACGACTCAATTACGCGGAATATCCAGGGGCCATCCTCTGCGGAATCGATGGAATCGTCATGAAATGCCACGGCAACTCCAATCCTAAAAGTTTGATCAGTAGCATCACAATTGCTTCCCGATTGGTTCAACATCAATTTTTAGACCAGGTCAAAATAGAGCTCGAAAAAAACATTTAATCGCCGAAAAAGCGTATGATGTATTTTTATGGAAAAAGATCTTGAAATAGGATACGCTTACTTCCGTCTAATGGCAATGTACTCTGGCAGCATTTTAAAGCTGAGAAATCCCTTAACTCGACTTTGAATAGACTGCTCCCACTTATAGAAATTATTCCGGGGATCCCATGCACGAAATCTTACTCAACGTCGAATCGAAAGAGACCCGTTACGCTGTTCTGAAAAATGGAAGCCTCTACGATCTGATCATCGAAAGAAAAAAGAATCGCTTGCTCGCAGGGAACGTTTTCCGCGGCAGGGTAACAAATATTCTTCATAACATTCAGTCTGCTTTCATCGATATCAATGAAGGAGAAAATGGCTTTATCCACATCTCTGACATCATCGAAAACACACAAAAATTCCAAGAGATGTTCGAAATGGATTTCGACTGGGATATGGAAAATGCTAAAGTCAAAGCGCGCCAGCGCAAAGAGACCGACATCTCCAAGATTTTGAAGAATGATCAGCCCGTTCTCGTCCAGATCGTCAAAGAACCTATCGGCACCAAGGGAGCGCGCCTCACTTCAAATATCTCCTTGCCGGGAAGATATCTCGTTCTTTTGCCCAACACACCTCATCGGGGCGTATCGCGCAAAATCGAAGACGCCGCTTCGCGCGATCGCTTGAAAAAACTCATCCGCGCTTTTGAGATGCCCAAAGACATGGGATTGATCTGTCGAACAGCCAGTGTCAATGCAACTCCTGAAATGCTTATTCAGGAAGCGACAGAGCTGCTCAATGTGTGGCAAGGAATTGTCGATGGCTTTAACAAATCTTCTAAGCCGACCTGCCTCTTTGAGGAATCCGATCTCATTAAACGCGCCGTACTCACCGCCGTCGATAAAAAATTCGACCGGATCCTCGTCGATGATTACGCGACGTATCAGCGCTGCAAAAGAATTTACGCCAGCTATACCGGCGAACACAATCTCAAGATCGAGCTTTATCGCGACAAGACCCCGATGTTCGAGAGATTCAACGTCGAGAATGATATCGAAAAAGCGCTGAAACGCAAAATCTGGCTGCCTAGTGGTGGCTATCTTTTCTTCGACCGGACTGAAGCGATGTACACCATTGACGTCAACTCTGGCCGCAGCACGCATCAAAGCGGCACAAGCGATGTCGAAGAAGCGCTTGTCCGCATCAACATGGAAGCCGCTGAAGAAATCGCCCGCCAGCTCCGCATCCGCAATGTCGGTGGCCTTGTCATCTGCGACTTTATCGACATGCGATCGCGCAAAAACCAACGCCGCGTCCTCGATCGCTTAAAGGAAGCGATGAAAGACGACTCCGCAAAGTGCACTATTTTGGGAATGAGCGAGTTTGGTTTGGTAGAAATGACAAGACAACGCAGCAGAGAGTCGCTTACCCAAACGATATTCACCCAATGTCCCTACTGCAACGGCAGCGGGCTCATCAAGAGCCATGAGAGTATTTCCATCGAGATCGAGCGAAGCCTTAAAAAACTGATCAATCAACAACAGCAGTTCGGATTAAAAGTGGTATTGCATCCTCAGTTCGATCATTACCTCGCTCACCAGGATAAAGATCATCTCCGCAAATTTGCTCAAAAGCTCAACGCAGAACTGCGCTTCGATGTCGATGACAATCTTCACCTTAACGAATTTCAATTTTTCTCGACGGTCAATGGAAAAAAACTCGAAGCTTAACCCCTTTTACATCAAGCTTCAACAATACGTCAAGCAAGGGAGCATTCCTCCTAAGTATGCTGATATCATCGAGCAGTTTTATCTGTGCTATCAACAAGCGATCTCTTCCGGAGAAGGATCTGCCGATGCGCATAATGATGTCTTCGTCACTCTTCTCACTCTGATCAAGGAGCAATGCGAAAAACCCTTCGATTTTCAGCCCTACCACGCGCTGATTCGTAGACCTTTTGACTACTATCAATTTGGATTGGATCTCGTCAAACCTCTCGTCGATCTTCCCCATTCGACAGTGAGCGGGATCCAACACTTGGAGCAAATCGTAAAATCTCTCGAAAATGGAGAGAATGCGATCTTTTTAGCGAATCATCAAACGGAAGCCGATCCTCAGGCGATCAGCATTCTTTTAGAAGACTCTTTTCCCAAATTTGCAGAGGAAATGATCTTTGTCGCAGGAGAACGCGTGATCACCGATCCCCTCGCCGTTCCCGCCAGCATGGGAAGAAACCTGCTTTGCATCTATTCCAAGCGCTACATCGATAACCCACCCGAATTAAAAATGAGCAAACAGCTGCATAACAAACGCACCATGGAACTCATGAGCCAACTTCTCAGTGAAGGCGGAAAGGCGATCTACGTCGCACCTAGTGGAGGCAGAGATAGGCCCAATGCAGAAGGCATCGTTGAAGTCGCCGCTTACGACCCCCAAAGCATCGAGATGTTTTACCTCATGGCTCAGCGCGCAGGCCATCCCACCCATTTTTACCCTCTTACCCTCAAAACCTATGAACTGCTCCCGCCACCTCAAACCATCCAAGTCGAGCTCGGAGAAGCAAGAATCACTAAGCGCGCGGGCATTCACCTCGCCTTCGGACCCAAAATCGATATGGAGCATTTCCCGGGCAGCGATTCCAAAGACAAGCACGAGCGTAGAGCCTCTCGCGCCAATTATATCTGCGATCTCGTTAAGCAGGACTACGCCAAATTTCCTTAAAGGAGGACTTCATGGCTTCCACAATCGGTACTTTTGAAACTCCTCTAAATGCAGTTCTTTGGGGTCAATTGAAAAACGAAGTCCCGCATGGGGTGCTTGGACTGCGTTATGAAATGAAGCAGATTGAAGAAGGCCCGCTTAGGGACACAATACAAACCCTTTTTGATCGATTGATCAAAGTCCTCACCCCACTTTTCAATGAAACGGGAATGGCTCCAAAGTTAACCCTCGACTCATGCACTCAATTGCAAGAGCGACTTCTGCAAAAGTGGGGGGATGAAGCTTTTTTGACGATATGGAAAAACGGAAAACTGCGCCAAGGCCTTAAGTCGATAGGCTCCTTAAAGGGCCAAGGACCTCAATCCCTACAAGAAATCCGCGCGTGGATGCGAAATAAGCCCGAACGTCTAGACAGAGTCAGTTGGCTCGATTTAAAAAACTTGGGATTAAAAATCTGTCCGCAAGAACTCTCTGCGTTTCACGATTTAAGTTTTCTCAATCTTTCCAATAATCAGCTGAAATATTTTAACTTAGATCTAAGCAAAATGCCTAAGCTGCATACACTGATAATCAATGATAATCAGCTTTCTCTTTTTTCTTCTAATTTAACACCTTGCGCGGCGCTCAAATTCTTATCGTTGAAAAGAAATCGACTCACAGATTTTTCAGTAGCTCTGACGCAGGCCATCGAGCTTTCCCATCTAGATCTTGCACACAATCGACTGAAAAGCCTCTCATGCGATCTAAGCCGATGCACGCAACTCTTCATGCTCGACCTCAGCTTCAATCGCATCGAAGATTTCAGACTAGACTTGACCCAATATCCTCGTCTTTGCAGTCTTTATCTGTCCCACAATCAGCTCATGAGCTTTTCTGCGGATCTGAGTAGGTCCACCAATCTGAACTGGTTTGATATCAGCGGTAATCGAATCTCAGCTTTTAACTCCGACCTTAGTCAATGTGTCAATCTGAGCCTGCTTAATATCAGCTACAACAAAATCTCTACTTTTGACTCCGACCTTAGCGACTGCAAACATCTTTACCAATTTTACTACCACGGCAACCCCATACCATCTTCCACGTTTGAAAATTTAAAGCACAAGCCTTGGGTTCAGGTTCAGCCTTTCATAGATTTCGGCCACCCATAAAAATGCGTTGAAAGATAGAGTGGCAATTGCAAAATTCTCCTTATCTCTGCATGATTATTTCTAGACCTGAGAATTGAGGAATCAACCATGGCTCGCCTAAAATCTAGCGCTTTTTTATCTATTTTATTGCTCTCTACTTTCGTTTTATCTGCCAATGAAGAAGGAATGTCTTATTCCATTATTGAGGATAAGGCGACACTTCCCATTTTAAATCCTGCCCTTGAAGGCAGAAGGGTAGAAAAGCTCGTTTTAGACAATGGTCTACAAGCCTATCTCATTTCCGATCCGGGCGCGGATCAGTCAGCGGCAGGAGTGGCCGTGGGAGCTGGATCTTGGGAAGACCCTAAAGAATATCCGGGTATGGCTCACTTTCTCGAGCACATGCTCTTCATGGGCACAGCTGCTTATCCTAATGAGTTCGAATACATGCAGTTCATCAACGACCACGGCGGCAGCGTCAATGCCTTCACCGCTTCAGATCGCACCGTCTATATGTTTTCCGTGAACAACGACGCCTTTGAGGAATCTCTCGACAGATTTTCCCACTTTTTTATCGACCCTCTTTTTTCTCCCAATTGCATCAATCGCGAATTGCACGCAGTCGACCAAGAGCACTCCAAAAACATCGAACACGACGGCTGGCGCCAGTACATGATCATGAAGGAGAGTGGAAATCCCAATCATCCTTATAGCGCATTCTCCACAGGCAATGCTCAAACTTTATCAGGAATCCCCCAGTCAGCACTTCGCAACTGGTATCAGACGCACTATAGCGCAGACCGGATGCATCTGGTCATGATCTCCCCGCTTCCGATCGAAGACATGCGGTCACTTGTCGTCCAGGACTTTTCCAAAGTGCCTCAGTTCAAAGTCTCTCAAAAACAACTTCCCCCTGAGGTCACCTCGGCGCAGCAACGGGGTCATATGATCTTCATTAAACCCGTCAAAGACATCAAACAACTCTCGCTGAACTGGGAAGTTCCTGCGATCTACGCGGAAGATGTCACTCGTAAAGCGCCAAGCCTCATCGCCTACGCTTTAGGACAAGAAGGAGAAAATAGTTTAACCGATGTCCTTAAAAAAGAAAAAATCGCTGAGGGCGTAAGCGTTAGTTGCGAGCGCATGAGCAAACAAAGTCTGTTCTTCTCCGTCGACATCATGTTGACCGATTACGGCCTTACACAAATCGACACAGCAATCACACGCGTTTTTCAGGCGATTGCTAGGCTGAAAAAAAGCGGCTTTCCCTTGCATTTATTTGATGAAATTCAAACCATGGCGAAAATCAACTATCAGTTTCAATCCCGCGATGATGCCTTTAGCACTGTCATGGAGATCTCTTCCGGCATGCCCTACGAAGACCTGTCCACCTTTCCTGAAAGAACTCTCATTCCAGAAAAGTACGATAGCACATTCATTCAATCCTTTGTGAATACGCTTAAACCGGAAAAATGCATTTATTTCGTCCTAGCCGATCCTGCAAAAACAGGGATTGCCATGGACACTAAGGAAAAGTGGATGAACGCAGAATACACGATCAAGCCAGTAAGCAAAGCCCATCTTGCTGCTTGGAACGAGGCTGCCCCAAACCCTGCAATTCAGCTTCCTCCCCCAAATCCTTATTTACCGAAGCAATTCGAGATCGTTGCAAGTCAAAAAAACACTCAGGATAATCCCCTTCTTATCGCCTCGGATGAAGGGAGCACAATTTATTATGCGGCTGATTCCCGCTACAAAGTTCCGGAAGTTTCCTTTCTTTTCAGCTTCCAATCCCCTTTAATCGAAAACACAGCCACATCACAGGTGCTCTCTGACCTTTACGTGCGCGCCCTCACGGAAAAGTTATCTGCTGACCTATCCCTAGCTTCGAGCGCAGGTCTTAGGACCCGCTTTTACACTGACGATTTTAAACTGAAGATCAACCTCAATGGATATAACGATAAAGCGCCCTTGCTGCTTAACCAGATCTTTGCTTCTTTTAACGACATCGTTCCTTCCAAAGAAGAATTTGAAATCTACTGCACTTCTTTAGCTTCCGACTACGATAACTCTTCTAAGGAATTGCCAGTTCGCCAGGCGATGCAGCAACTCGATGGAATTTTGTTCAACAAACCCACAGAGGCGGAAAAACTTGCCACTGTGAAAACGGTTTCTTATGACGCGTTCTTGGAATTTTCTAAAGACCTATTCGCAACGACATACACAGAAGGAATGCTGTATGGAAACATCTCCCAGCAAGAAGCGCAATCCCTCTGGAGCGATCTGCAAAATCAGCTCGATTCCCAACCTTTCTTAAAAATGAACCACCTTAAAAAGAAAGTGCTCGTCCTCTCGGACAAATATGGACCTTACAAGATCGTTCAACCTACGGATCGCCAAGGGAGCGGGGTGCTCCTTCTCCTCCAGGAAGGCCCCTTTAGCTTTGAACTTAAAGCGATTCAGCAAGTGCTAGGCTATGCCTTATCCGATGCTTTCTTTGACACATTGAGAACAAAACAGCAAACCGCCTACATCGCTAAAGCTTGGAATACCGAAGAAGAGCGTCAACTGATGCAATTTTTTGCCGTTCAATCGAGTACGCATACACCAACAGACCTTCTGGCGCGCTTTGAACTCTTTCTGGAGAATTTTGACAAAAATTTAAACGTCCAAATCCCAGAGGGACGCTTCGAAAGTATCCGCACCACTTTGATCACGCTCCTAAAAATGCCTCCGGAGAATATGCCGAGCATGGGCGCTCAGCTCAATGATCTGGCCTTCGAATACAACGATTTCAAATGGATAGATAAGAGGATTCAGAGCATAAAAGAACTCAGCTACGAGCGCTTTTGCAAGGCTTCCCATCAATTGCTCTCGCGCAGCAATCCGCGCCGATTGGCTGTCCTCATGGAAGGAGTCATCACTCCAGAAAATGACTTCCACTATGAACTCATCACAAAAGACAACGTGAGTGCATTTGGCTCATTTACATCTGTTAAATGATGAAGAAAAAGCTATTGACTCTTATCCCCGTGATTCTCATTTTGGGATTCATTCTCACTTTCTATTTGGTGGAAGGGGTAAGAGTCTTTAGTTTTGATGTCATTCAAGAAGAACATCTGAAATGGAAGACCTTCGCTCTTGAGAAGCCATTTCTCTCTGCTGTCTACTTTATTGGAATTTATACCCTTTCTGTGGTCCTGGTGATTCCTGATTCGATGTTTTTGACCTTGCTCGCAGGCTTTCTTTTTCCGATGCCCCTTGCCATCGTCTATGCCTGTATTTCTGAGACCCTAGGAGCCCTTCTCTTCTTTGGAGCGGTCAAACTCGCCTTTACCGGGACTTTAGGAGAAAAAAAAGAGCACCCCTTGCATAAGCTTTTGACCCAATTTCAATCCAACCAAGCGAGCTACCTGCTTTTCTTACGCTTCTCGCACCTGCTCCCTTTTTGGGTGACGAACATAGGAGCCGCAGTCTTCCATGCACGGACATCCACCTTCATCTGGACAACATTCGTCGGAGTGCTCCCTCTGACTTTCTTCCTCGTCAATGGCGCCGAAAGCCTCTCCAAATACTTTGACACCCACACCCATTTCCACATCAAAGAGATCTTCACGACACAACTTAAAATCTCTCTAATCGCACTCGGGTGTATCGCACTGCTTCCCATTTTCTTTAAGAAGTTTTTTCCGCGTAAAAGCGGCAAGAAAAGCTAAACTACCGACTTGATTCCATATCCGAGCAAAATCAGCAATGCACAAGCGATCAGAAAGAATACGTATCCTACGATAATCAGAAGACCATCATTTTCAAGCATTCCGAGTCCAACCAGAAAAATAGACCACGCAAACGCAAGATTTGAAAAAGGAATCGGCAATGGCAAAGCGAGAAAAAGTCCGTTTGCGCAAATGAGCAACCCATGCATCCAATGCATCGAAGGAGCAGATAACCATAAGATCCGTGGATGAATCCAACGTTTCATCTTCCGAATCAGCCACAACGCTTTTGTTGTGACTTGATTGAACACACGGCGAGATACTTTTTTAGACAAAAGTTTCTCAGGAAGCCAAACCCGCTTTCCAAAAGCAATGCGCAAGCCAATGAGAACAATCGCAAGCCCAAAGGGAGTAGACAAGCCGGGAATTTGAATCGGCTGACAAAAAGGAAAGGATAAGACAATAACAATCAAGATACGTCCCCTGCCTGAAAGGATGTACAAGATTTTGGACACAGAGATCGGAATCCACCTCAACTGTTTGCGAAGCGATACAATAGCCTGCTCTAAAGTATTAACCTTCTCTCTCATATCGATTCCTTTCACGCTGCGGTTCCTTCTTCCGTTTAAACGAATCGCTATAAAGTTGAAAGAAGTATACTTTAGCACCGGTTATACCCAACGTGACTGAAAATTTGGTTTAAGACCGAAGCGAAAGCTCCCGTGATTGGCGCGATCGAATCGTCGTCCCTATTAGAAATAGGGGCTAGATTCGATCG
>JAJPIB010000062.1 GCA_021324995.1 Chlamydiia bacterium
AAGTATCTAAAAAACAGACCAACTGAGGTGTCCGGCGCAGTACCGACGCCGAGGGCGGTAGAGGAAGAGCTCGCGAGGGTTCCCTCCTCGATTTGTCCAAACTCGAGAAAGAAGCGGCTTGAAACAAGCCGCTTCTTTGGAGAAATCTAATCGATGTCTTCGAAGGTCAATTTGCGTCGAGCAGTGCAATTATCTGGCAAATTTAACAGCCTTGTTAAGGCGCCTTTACTAGCTGGCGAGAGATTAGGATCAAAAGTCTTTTGCTGAGCGATATTTTTAACTCTATTAATGATCTCTTCTTCAGCCAGAGTGAGGTTTTGATATTCGGGAATCGTATCAGCGAGCTGTTTTAATGTTTCCATGGATTCAGCAGAACCGCTTTGACTATGATATTGAACCATCGTTAACCAGCTTGCAAGTTCGGTATTTGGATTCTCTCTGCCGTATTCGACAGGTACGGAGCTTGGTGTTCCTGAAATAGAAGTGATACTCATAACGGCCTCTTTTGTATAAAAGTATTGAATCTCAACTGGATGGCATCGTACACTTTTGGATAAGTGGCGGAAAGATATTCTCGCCAACGGGTTCCTTCTGTGCCATACCACATCGGAAGGAGAGTTTTGTGCAAAAGGAATTCCATTTCTTGTAATCCCTCGGCGAAACATTTTTTCCCGAATGTCTCAATATCTCTAGAAAATTCTTGTAATCTCCCTCTAAGCATCTTTGCATTTTGCACGGAAAGATCATCCGCTTGAGTAGCTATCGCATGTTGGAAGGAAGCAAGGATGTTTTCAACAAGTTTTGCTTCCATTTCCGGATCGGAAAGGAGGGCATCGAGGAAGCCCTGATACTTCGCGATACGGGCCGGATCTTCCACGAGAACATTTTCAATGCCATTGTCGATAGCGAAAACGGCAGGTTCTACGCCTGAATCGATTGTCCATTCAACCATGATATTGCCGAAATTTGCTTCGCAGTCCAAGAGAGTGTAACTGTCTTCTTTTGTACTAAAATTGATTTGGACAATACGGTCTAAGTTTCCAATGATCAGATCTAATAGTGCAATTCGTCCGAGTTGAGTAAACAGTTTCACTTTTTGGCTAGGCTCTAAATGCGCATACTTAGAGATTGCAAAGTCAAAGAGATTCTCCCCATTTATCCTTTCACAGAGCATGACGAGTTTATCGGGCAGAGGATGTTTAGGGGCTCCTATTTTGGCAATCTGGTTGAGTGTTTTGTTGAGCTCCACTTGGATCTGCGTTTCCATCGAAATGCGAGAGGCCGCCCCTGTTTCATGAATGTTTGCTTCAAGATCAAACCCGCATACGTTAGGAACCAAAAAGCGCGACGAATTGCCCTGCTGTAATAGAAAGCGCGAAAATACCTGATAAATTCTTGTGCAGCAAAGCTCATTCCATTGCGTCCATTTCATGACGTAGCACTGCGGCTGTGGTATCCCACTTTTGTCCTGAAGAGGAAAGCTAACAAGAAAAGTCGGTCCTTTATTTCCGCGTGTGGATTTTTTCAGAGGATTAGATAGCACGCTGTTGACATCCAGACTAAATTTCTGGATAAGGTGTTCCAGTTTTTGTGCGGTTTGAACTTCTTCAATTTTGCAGCCGTAGAGGTCTCTGAGATCTAACCTTTGCAATCTATCAGAAAGATATTCTTTTGTTTTTTCAAGAGAACCGGTAGCCAGTGTTTCCTTGCTTTTGGACCATGTTTGCCGAAGCTCTTGCAAATATTCCCGCCTTTCGTCCTCCCAGATGCTATCGTTGAGGTTTGCAATGCGGCAAAGAGTTTTAATATCTCTAAGGACATCGGGCGCTTCTTTGAAGACAGGAGACTGTGAAGTTATTTGAATCGGGTTCATTTTTTTCCTTTTTTTATTGGAATAATATATGTTAATTTCGATTTAATCGCTCCTTAAAGGAATGTTATGTCATCAAGGAAAAAGGTTGTTTTAACCGGAGACCGGCCGACGGGACCGTTGCACTTAGGCCATTACATCGGTTCCCTTAAAAACCGTGTGGAATTGCAAAATACTTGTGATCAGTTTGTCATGATCGCTGATGTGCAAGCCCTTACCGACAATTATGAGCACCCAGAAAAGGTTAGGGAAAATATTTTACAAGTAGCGCTCGATTACCTGGCAGTTGGAATCGATCCGACAAAATCCACCCTTTTTATCCAATCCCGAATCCCTGCTCTTTTTGAACTAACTATTTATTATTTGAACCTCGTGACCTGGAACCGCCTTAAACATAATCCTACTGTCAAGCAGGAGATTGTCCAGAAAGGCTATGGTGAAAGTGTTCCTGCGGGATTCATGGTCTATCCTGTCAGCCAAGCAGCAGATATCTCTGCTTTTAGAGCAGATCTCGTTCCTGTTGGCGAGGATCAACTTCCGATGATCGAGCAAACGAATGAAATCGTCCGCAATTTTAATCGGATATACAAAACAGATGCTCTGATCGAATGTCGGGCGATGATTCCTAAATTAGCGCGTCTTCCAGGGACTGATGGAAAAGCAAAAATGAGCAAATCCTTGGGAAATTGTATTTACCTTCGCGATAGTATGGACGAGGTCGCTAAAAAAGTGAAAGGCATGTATACGGACCCCGGACATTTGCGCGTTGAAGATCCGGGCAAGGTGGAAGGAAACCCCGTTTTTACGTATTTGGATGCGTTTGATTCCGACATCGAAGGATTGGAAGCGATGAAAGCTCATTACCAGAGAGGTGGCCTCGGGGACTCTTTGGTGAAAAAGCGTCTTCTCGAGAAACTGCAGGCTTTTCTTGAGCCAATCCGCATGAGGCGCGAGGAACTCGCAAAAGATTCTGCTCAAGTATTGGAGATTCTGAACCAAGGCACTGAGCGGGCAAGTAATGTAGCAAACGCCACTTTGCAGGAAGTGAGAAAGGCGATGCGCCTCGATTATTAATGGGAGGAATGATGTCGATTACTCTGTTGACTATGCGTTCACAAAGAGTGCAGCTTAGTCCTTGGGAATTCCAAGATATTCAAGAGACCCCCCCGACTCATTTCGAGGGATATTCTACGAAGTTCTCTGCGCCGAAGGCAGAATTGAGTTTACTCGAGCAGATAAGAAACGACTCACTGTGCGCAAAAGTCATTTTTTTTGGATCAGATAGCAAATCGCTCTTTTCCTTTCTGAGCAATGACTATTCTTCTCCTTTAGAATTTGGAGAAATGAATTATCGTTGTGCCACAAGTGCTTATGAATCTCAAAAATTTATGAGGAAATATGAAATACAGCAGCGTTTCACGAATTTGAATGCAAAGGAAGCTTATGCTTTGTCCGCAGAGAAGCATCTAATGAAAGATGTTGACTGGTATGATAAACGCACAGCAGTAATGAAAAATGTTCTTCGGGCAAAATTTGGTCAAAATCCTTATTTGAAAGAATTGCTTTTAGCTACAGCAGATACTTATTTATCCTTTCTTGCTTCGCACAAAAATATGGATACCTTTTGGACCAATGATCGCGATGGATCCGGCGCAAATGAACTCGGCCAGATTCTTATGGATATCCGTTGGGAATATGGGGGTTCAGGACGCAAGGCTCCTCCAGAAAATTATAAGAGTTCAGCGCTTTCCCACTGTTCTTCTCCTCATCCCACTCCTTGTCTCGACAAAACGGATGCAGAGATTTTATCAGAAATTGATGAGCTCAATCATAAAATAAATGACGCCGAATACATTTCTAACTCTCAGATTGCTCGGCGCATGGAAAATCAACAGTTTACACGTTTTCCGTTTTGCAACTTTCCCTATGATAAAACTCTTGTCCCTCTTTCGTCTGGGCGTTTCATTAATGCCAATTTTGTACTGAATAAGCAATTCATTGGCACGCAATCTCCTATGCTTAAGACAATGGAAGATTTTTGGACGATGGTTTTAGAGCACCATGTTCCGGTTGTTGTCATGTTGAATCGACTCGGTGATCCTGGAGACGACATTTACTTTCCTTTTTCCTTAGAGGATTCCAAGTGCTATGGCGGGATCAAGCTAAAGCTCGCCGAGCCCCCTCTGTTTACAACCGATCCTAGCTGGCGTCAGAGCCCTCATGAGGAAGAGATGCATGCGGTCATTCATCGCAAGGTGATTATTGAGCATCAAGCAATAGAACACTGTGTGGATCACTTCCAATATCAGAATTGGCGCGATTTTTCTGCGGGTAATGAACGTGCGGCTGCCTATCTTATCAAGGTGGTTAATGCCATCCGCAAAAAAAACAACGGACCCACTGTGATTCATTGCCATGCCGGTGTAGGGCGGACTGCTGTTGCTATTGCGCTTTTTTCCGAAGCAGAGCACCTTGAAAGTGGGAATGTGGATTTAATGCGCAATGTGGAAAGGCAACGCAGTTCTGCGGAAGGAAGATGCCATAGTATGATGCAGGCGAGAGACCAGTATCACTTTTGCTACCGCACCCTGCGAGAGTACGCTCAGGGGAGATCAGGATGATAAAGAGCCCGCATGTTCTCCCCGACAGTCCTTTTTTCATTCTCATCTCCACTATACCAGCTATTTCTTCCTATTTCAGGAAGATGGAATTCGAATAGCTCAATGGGCGAGATACGAATCCCCTCAGCACCATAGGTCTTGTCATTGTTAAATATTTTTTTTATCTCTTCGAACTCTTTTCTTCCTCCAAAAAGCAGAAAGAAGAGATCTCGCGGTGTCAATTCGATCTTAGGCTTACTTACCTCGTTCCTAAATGTATCGATGATTCTGCTTAGGCGTTCGACTTGAGCTTTATAGGTCGTATCGGGGATATTGGCGGAATGTTGAAGTTGCTTAAGTTTGTCTAAAAGACGGGGATCGGTGAATAAAAGAAGAAAAGCTCGATCAAAAGGCTGCGCGCATTGTGGAAGTCCGAGTTGCCAAAGGCGTATATGCCAGAAATCATTACTCATAGGCATTGACAATTCATCATCCATATCCCAAAAGTTGCCAATCGCATTTTTCGTACAATCGAATTGGACGAGACTATTTCCTGAGCTGCAGTCCATAGAACCCTTGATGATTCCTAATAGTGCGTACGAATGCACTAGGGTTTTAGGGGCTGTCTTAAGTTTGGCACCCCCATTCTTATCATAAACGATATAATCAAAGGCTCTACCACAGTCATTTTGCCATAATTGGATGGAGCCAATCTTGCTAAATTTGCTTTGATGTTCTTTAAAGATTTGTGATTGCGTATAGCGTTGCATCGCACATTCTCTATATTTATCCTCTACTTCAAACCCTGGCTTGCCAAAAAATAAGAACTCTCCTAATTGATCGATTTGCCGCGAGGCGCCGCACAAGTGAAACATTTCTCCAAAAATATGGTCTCTTACTTCGTTAGGGATGTCGCTGCTTTTGAAGAGAGAGAAGGCTTTTTCCCTCAACCACTGTGCTCCTATAATATCCTTTCCTCGTATACAATTTTCATCAACAATGATTGTTCGATTGCTGCAAAGAGCTGCAGAATGGAAGAGTTGTCGTATCGTTTCCAGTCTTACAGCAAGATTGGGTGTTTTAAGCAGCATGGTAGGCGCTGTCAAGCCCATCCCAAGCATACGATCGCAATGGTAAGCATGCACTTCTTTGGCGGCTTCAAAAGGGTGCAAAGGTTTAAATTTTGCTTGTTTATCTCCGCCATGAGGAACAATAAAAAGGTCTTTGAAAAAACTTTCGTCGGCTCGGTTAAGGCCGCTCCCGTTGATCTGAGATTCTGCGATTTTTTTGATGTTTAGGAGCCGCATGTGACTTTCTAGATGCTGAGCAGAAGGGCGTAGAGTTTCTCTTTCGAGAAGCTTGTCCAAGATTAACTCTGCGGATTCCGGATCATGCGGGCTCTGAATGAGTTCTTGGGCAACAGAAACAAAGTATTCGAGATGCTTTTTTTCTCGGGGCGAAAGAAAAACGGGAAGAGTTAAAAGAAAAGTTTCCTGCGCTTTCCATCCGCGGATACGAGGGGAAGCGTCTTCGCAAAGCAATCGAAGATTGGGGTATTTTTGGACGAGCTGATGTTTCAAATTAATTAAATGAGAAAGGTATTGCGCGCGCAAGACAAGCTCTGAAAATGTCGCATGATTCCAATGAATGCTATTGAGAAGAGGGGAATGTTCAACAACTAAATGGGCGACGTGCTCGGCGCAGTGGGCTTCTTGTTGGATTGCACTTTTTAAATGGTGCAAAAAGGCCCGAATTAATCGTCCGTCACTCTCTAAAAGATGGTGCTTTCCCCACCGTTTATCCCATTCTTCTATAATTACTCCGTCCTGTTTAGCGAGAGTGTAAACGTGCCCCTCCATATCGCCTTTATCCTTAGGACTTAACGAATTCACTTTTTCTTCAAGTTGAGCATGGTTTGGAACTTCAAAATAAATAGGGAATCGATTTGGATTTACAGTTGTCATAAATTACCTAATTATAATTTGTATAATGTATTATTATGTCAATTCTAATATTAAATGTAAATTAAAATATATTGTTATATTTTATCTTTAATTGTATTGTAAGAATTTTTTTTATTAAAATAATTTATTTTATAACGGATGCCGAAAAATGGTTGAAGAACGATTTCCGGTATAAGAGATAAGATCTTCTTAGGGATGTTGATCTTCTTCGATTTCTTGATTGATGTCTTCTTCTTGTTCTTCGAGAGGTTCCTCTTTGCTTTCAAGATATTCCCTGAAGAGAAGGTAAATGCCGCCGGTAGCAAAGAGCACAGGGAGAAGAATTTCCCAAGAGATATTGAATTGAACGGTAACAAAGACGCCTACAAATACAAAAAGGCTGACGCACATATCGTAGGGGCGGCCGAGTAGGTATTGCCTCAGGGCCAGAGGAAGGCCCACAGCGAGCATAATGCCTGGCCAAAAGGCATGCATAAAGGAGATGATGGCAAGACCGATTAAGAAAAGGGCCGTGGAAAGTGTCTTTGCGCGTTTTTTAGATACGATGCGTCTCACAGCAAACTCCATTTTATTGAGACAATCACGTATAGGTATGCCCAATTATCGATTTGAGCTTTGCGATCGATCTCTTTTTTGCACTCTATGATAAATTGTCATTTTGTGCGCTTCTTTTTTAGTGAGGGAGTCAAAAATTGAAGATGTGCGCGCAAATAAGGGGCTGTAACGGAATCTTTATTCTGAGAAACTTTTTCAGGAGTTCCCGCTGCAATGACTCTACCACCTTGCGCGCCACTGCCTGGACCCATATCGATGAGATGATCAGCGCAGGCGATCACATCGAGGTTATGTTCAATGATGACTACAGTGTTACCTAGATCAACAAGTTGCTGAAAAATGGCGAGAAGTTTCACGATATCATCGGCATGCAGCCCTACAGTTGGCTCATCAAGGAGGTAAAGTGTGCTACCTGTTGAGCGCTTGGCAAGCTCTCGCGAAAGGCGCATACGTTGCGCTTCGCCTCCCGAAAGTGTAGCGATTTCCTGGCCGAGCTGCAGATATCCCAGACCTACCGAGCGAAGTGTTTCTAAAATGCGGACGGCTTTGGGGATGGGTGGTAGAAAATCTATTGCCTCTTCAACTGTCATGTGCAGTATGTGACCGAGATGTTTACCTTTAGTCAACACTTTTAGACTGAGGGGATTTAATCGATAGCCGTGGCACGACTCACAAACGACTTTGACGGGAGGAAGGAACTGCATAGAAATGTTGCGCACTCCAAGCCCCCAACACGCAGTGCACATCCCTTTTCTGTGGTTGAAACTAAAGTTTTTAGGGCTAAGTCCACGCGCTTTAGCTTCGGGTAGCGAAGCGAAGAAGTAGCGAAGAGGGGCGAGTAGATCGACATAGGTGCTGATGTCGGCGCGATTGGTGTGTCCGATGGGATTTTGGTCGAGGACGAGCAGTTTGTCGAAATGTTGCATTCCTTTGAGTTTAGTGCCGAGAAAAGTCACTTCTTTAGCGCCTTTATGCCGACCTCGCTTTCCCCGTAGCGCTAATTCAGCAGCGGGTTTGAGCAAGTCCCCTAAAAGGGTCGATTTGCCTGAGCCTGAAACTCCTGTAATGCATGTGATAGCTTGAATGGGAATATGCACATCAATTTTTTTTAGATTGTGTAAATGGGCGTTGCTTAAGGATAAAAACTCAGTGGGTGTGCGTCGCAGGGCAGGAAGATGGATTTTTTTAGAGCCGCTCAAATAAGCGCCTGTGAGGGAATCAGGATTGGCTTTTATTTCTTCGAGGGTGCCCTCCGCCATGATGCTTCCTCCATGTTTGCCTGCAGCGGGACCAAAATCGATGATCTTGTCGGCAAGCTCGATGGTTAGGGGATCATGTTCGACAAGGAGCAGCGTATTGCCAAGAGCGCATAGATTTTTGAGAGCGCGGTTGAGTCGTTCGTTGTCGCTTGGATGTAATCCGATCGTCGGCTCATCGAGGACATAGAGACAGCCAGTAAGCCCGCTTCCGAGTTGTCTTGCAAGACGGATACGCTGAGCTTCTCCACCGCTTAACGTGGGAGCGCTGCGATCGAGTGAGAGGTAACCGAGGCCGATCGCGCGTAAGAAGTGGAATCGGTGTTTGAGCTGTTGAAGTGTTTCGTCGAGAAACGCGCGATCGCTTTCAGAAAGCGCGATCTCATCGACAAAGGGAGAAGCTTCATCGATAGGCAGCCGACAGAGATCTGCGATCGATAAATTGCCAATCTTGACGTTGCGCGCAAGAGGATTTAATCGTGTCCCTTTGCAAGAAACACATTCATTTTGATCGAGAAGAGGAATGAGTGGTTCCCGGATAGCAGGATCGGAGCTTTTTGAGAGCATCGCTAGAACAGTATTAAACCCGCGCCACTGAAAAAAGAGCCCATTTTCTTCGATCTTTTGATCAGTTCCTGAAAAAAGAATCTGAAGAGTGTCTTGACTTAAGTCAGAGAATTTAGTTTTAGGATCAATGCGTGTTTTTTTTAAAAACTGTTGAAAAATACCTAGACTCTCTCGCGAAAGATTTTCTTTCCAAAGCAGCTTTAGAAGCGCGATCGGCGTCAGTTTTAGAATTTCGGGTTGCTGGGAAAGATCGGCTCCGTATTGAAATCCCAAGCCTTGGCAGTCCAGACACATGCCAGTTTCAGTATTGAATGAAAACGTATGCGGTGTGATGCGGGGATAGGATTTTCCCGTAGAAATAACGGCAAATGCAAGATTGAAAAAAAGATCTTCTTGATCCAGTGCAGCGATGAGTGTTCCCCCTGAAAGTGTGGCCGCTTGATCAACGGCATCGAAAAGGCGTTTGCGGTTATCTGAAGAAATGATTAGGCGGTCGATCACGAGATAAAGTTCATTGCGTCTTTGCTTGTCGAAAGGAATCTCTTGATCGAGCTCATAATAAGCCCCATTTAGACGAATGCGCAAAAAGCCTTGTCTTTGGAGTCTGTCCCTGAGATCTTCGAATTTTTCGTTTCTTTTAAGGATGAGGGGAGAAAGAATATGAACTTTTGCGCGCTCAGGGAGTTCCAGAAGTTTGTTGACGACGTAGTCTTTACTAATCGTACGGATCTCTTCGCCTGTTTCGGGACAATAAGGTGTCCCTAAGTGAGCAAAAAGGATACGGAGGAAATCATAGGCTTCAGTCATTGTACCGATCGTACTGCGCGGATTTCCAGCGTGGCTTTTTTGCTCGATAGCAATCGCGGGAGACAATCCCTCGATGCGTTCTACTTTGGGTTTGGGACACTGCTTGACGAATTGACGCGCATATGCAGACATCGATTCGATGTAACGCCGTTGCCCTTCTGCGTAGACCGTTTCAAAGGCAAAAGAGGATTTTCCAGAGCCGGAGGGACCGGTGCACAAAGTGATTTTTCCCCGAGGGATTTTTGTAGTGATTTCTTTCAGGTTATTCTGCGCTGCTCCTTCGACAATGATATTTTGCATCGGGGAGGGGACATGTTTTTTGCGCTTTACGTTTGTATCAAGGGGAGTTTGTTTTAAGACGTGTCGAATAGCATGTCCGGTAGGTGAATCAAGCTTGGCAATTTTTTCCGGCGTTCCTGCAGCGATGAGTTCTCCACCAAATTTGCCGCCTTCAGGCCCCAAATCGATGATCCAATCTGCCGTTTTGATCAGGTCCATGTTATGCTCGATCACGAGAACGGTATTGCCCTTATCGACGAGTTTTTGTAGAACATCGACCAACTTTTTGATGTCGTAGAAATGCAATCCGGTTGTGGGCTCATCGAGGATGTAGATCGTATTGCCGCTCGAAGGGCGCGATAACTCTTTAGCGAGCTTTATCCTCTGCGCTTCGCCACCTGAAAGAGTGGGAGAAGGTTGGCCAAGGTGGATGTAACTAAGACCGACCTGCATCAGAGTGTTTAGCTTGTTTTGAATGGAAGGAATTGCTGAGAAAAATTCCAGTCCTTCTTCCACAGTCATTTCCAAAACTTCGTAGATGTTTTTATTGCGATAGAGAATCGACAGAGTGTTGGGATCAAAGCGTTGTCCTTTGCAGTGTTCGCAAGGGACCCACTCATCCTCCATGAAATCCATGTCGATCTTGATCATGCCCATTCCAGAGCAATGAGGACAAGAGCCATCTTTGACATTGAAGCTGAATCTTCCCGCTTTGTAGCCGTGCGCAACGCTTTGCGGGAGACTGCTGAATAGTTCGCGGATCTCATCGAATAGCTTGATAAAAGTAGCGGGGTTGGATCGAGGAGTCCTCCCAATCGGCGTTTGATCGATGGCGATGACTTTATCGACGCCATCAAGTCCTCGGATCGCTTTATGTTTACCGACGGGAAGTTTTGCATGGTGTAAATGGTTGGAAAGTGCAGGAAAAAGGGTATCACTAACAAGGGAGGATTTTCCCGAGCCTGAAACGCCTGTTACTGCCACAAAAGCTTTGAGTGGAAACTCCACCGTGATGTTTTTCAAGTTATGATGAGTTGCTCTTTCAACCACGAGAGAGGATGTCCATTTGCGTCTTGTCGGAATAGGGATTTTCATTTTTCCTGAAAGAAAAGCGCCTGTGATTGAATCGGGAGAGTCAAGAAGTGTCTTTACATCTCCATGAACGATGATTTTGCCCCCGAGTTCGCCGGCAAGTGGTCCAACGTCGATGATTGTATCTGCGGCAAGTATTGTTTCCTCATCATGTTCGACGACGATAACGGTATTACCCTTATCTCTAAGAGTTTTTAATGTTTCGAGGAGTTTAGTGTTATCGCGCGGATGTAATCCAATCGATGGCTCATCGAGAACGTAAGTGGCACCGACAAGGCCGGAACCGATTTGAGAGGCGAGACGCACGCGTTGCGCTTCTCCGCCCGAAAGAGTAGGAGCGATACGGTCAAGAGCAAGATAGTGTAGACCGACGCCTGTAAGGAATTGAAGGCGCTGAATAATTTCTTTGAGAAGTTCTTCTGCAATCGTTTTTTCTTGTTTGGTCAAGGGCAATCTTTCGAAAAACTCAAGAGCATCGCTAATGGCCATTGCGGTGATTTCTGCAATCCTTTTTTTGCCGACAGTTGTCGCAGCGGGATAAGGGCGGATTTTATCCCCTTTGCACACCGAGCAAACCGACTCTTGCATCAAAGCTTTCATGTTCGAACGATAAAAATCGCTCTTTGCCTGGTTAAAACGCTCTTTGGCTTCATGAATCACTCCCTTCCACTGCACAAATTCCGTCCAACGCGTGCGTTTCACAGGATGGACAAATTGCATGCGCGTCCATTTTTTTTCGACTCCATACAAGAACGCATGCTTGGCTTTTTCAGAAAGTTTTTTCCAGGGGGTCTTTATATCAAAGTGAAACAGCTTTGCGAGATTGTCGTAGATATTTCCAAACCGCACCGTTTCATAGGAACTCGCTATCTGGCAGCAGTCTTCTGCGATCGAAAGATCGGGATCAATCACCTTTTCGAGATCAAACTCTTGAATAACCCCAAGGCCCTGACATTCTAAGCACATACCGAGGGGATGGTTAAAGGAAAAGTTCGAGGGCTCCAAGGGGCCGTAGGAGAGCCCCGACTTTGGCGAATAGGCATGCTGTGAAAAAAGGGTTTCATTGTCGGAGTCCACATCTCGCACGCTCATAAGTCCATTGCCAGTCTCTAGAGCTTGGCCGACAGCCTCTGCAAGCCGATTATCCTCTTCGGGGCGCAACACTAACCTGTCAATGACGATATCGATGTCATGGGCAACTTTTCCATCGATCTTGATCTCTTCGCTTAAATCAATGATATTGCCATCTAAGCGCAGTCGCGTATAACCTTTGCGGATGAATTCTGCAAAATCATCTTTGAATTCTCCTTTCTTATTCCTTGCAAAAGGAGCGAAGAGAATGAGTTTTGTGCCTTCAGGAAAGGTGCGAATTGTCCTGAGAATATGCTCAACGCTTTGAGGAGTAACCACTTCTCCGCTTACAGGGCAATGGGCAATCCCTATTCGCGCAAATAGCACGCGTAGGAAATCGTAGATGCCCGTCATTGTTCCCACAGTAGATCGAGGATTGCGGCCTGCTGTTTTTTGCTCAATGGCAATAGTGGGAGATATCCCACTGATCAGTTCTGCGTCCGGTTTTGCAAGATCTCCTAAGTGGCGCCTCGCATATGTTGAAAGAGATTCGACATACCGCCTTTGCCCTTCCACATAGATCGTGTCGAAGGCAAGGGATGACTTTCCTGAGCCAGAGACTCCAGTAAAAACGATCAGTTCATTGTGGTTTAGGGTAAGGTCAACATTTTTTAAATTGTGAACCTTAACTTTCTTGATGATAATTTGTGAGTCTTGCATAGAAGGTAAAATTGTGCAAAATATAAATATTCTCCATTTTTTTAATTTTTTAGCCAGTAATCCTATGCGCAAAATGACTTTTCTTTTCTTCAGCGGTCTGCTAAGCATTTCTTTAGGGTGGTCTGCAGAGGTTTCTCAAACGATTCTTGTGACCGGGGGAGCGGGCTATATTGGTACCCAAACCTGCAAAGCTCTGGAAGAGGCGGGTTTTGTTCCGATAATTTATGACAATTTCTCGAGAAGCCAAAATGTGGGGCTGCATTGGGGAGTTGTGGAAAAGGGAGATATTGCAGACAGGAAAAGACTTACCGAGGTCATTGATAAATACCGTCCCGTTGCCGTGGTGCATTTTGCCGGCTTCAAAGCTGTTGGCGAATCGATCCAGGATCCTGTTAAATATTATCTTAATAATCTTTGCGGATCGGTTGTTCTTCTTGATGTAATGAAAGAAAAGGGGATGAATAAGATTATTTTTTCAAGTACCGGATCGGCCTATGGCATCGCTGAAGCGGGTAAACCTTTTCAGGAAGATCAGAGATGCGATCCCATTAATCCCTACGGCACCTCAAAATGGATGGTGGAAAAGATCTTGAATGATTTCAAACTGGCCTACGGTTTTCACTATGTGATTTTCCGCTACTTTAACGTCGCAGGAGCTGACCTCAAGGGAAAATGCGGTGAGAGGGGGACGACGCCCCATAATTTGATCCCGATCATCCTGCAGGTGGCCTCAGAAAAACGCAAAGAGCTAGAGGTATTTGGCTCTGATTATCCAACCCCAGATGGGACCGCGATTCGCGACTACATTCATGTAGTGGATATCGCTGATGCTCATGTAAAGGCCCTTCGCTATCTTCTTTTGGAAAAGCCAAGTGTGACCCTAAACCTAGGCACGGGAAGCGGTGCGTCAGTCAGTCAGGTCGTCTCAATAGCCCGCACCATTACTAAAAAAGAAATCCCTATTAGAATTGTTCCGCGGCGGATGGGAGACCCTCCTAGCATGACAGCGGACAACCATCTTGCAAGAGAGTTGCTTAATTGGGAGCCTAAAAATTCAGACCTCAAGACGATCATTGAAAGCGAGTGGAAGTGGAACCAGTCCCCTGAGAGACTGTTGTCAAATTATACCCAACGTGATTGAAAATTTGGATTTAAGACCGAGCCAAAGCCCCGGGATTAGACGATCGAATCTAGCCCCTATTTCTAATAGGAGCGACGATTCAATCGCGCCAATCGCGGGAGCTTTCGCTTCGGTCCTAAACCAAATTTTCAGTCACGTTGGGTATAAGGCTTCGTCGATTTTCATGATTATTTTGGCTCAAAAGAAAATTGGCGAAGCTTATTTGACAACAGTCTCTGAAATTCATTAGATGGAAAATTGTATGCGGACGAGAACAAAAATTATTTGCACGATTGGACCTGCTGTCGGTACTTATGAAAAAATTCTGGAGCTGATTGATGCCGGAATGAATGTTGCCCGTCTCAATTTCTCCCACGGAACGCATGATGAGCATCTAAAAATTATCCAGTTTCTAAAGAAGGCTAGAGAAGAAAAAAAACTTCCTTTGGCGATCATGCTCGATACCAAAGGTCCAGAAATCCGCCTAGGGATGGTTAAAAACGATCAGTTTCCTGTAAAAGCCAAGCAACGCTTGTATCTTGTGAAAGAGGAATGTCTCGGAAGTGAAGAAAAAGTTCAAGTTACTCCTGCCCTTGTTTTGGATACGCTTGACGTAGGAATGCGCGTCTTGATCGATGACGGCTATCTCATCACTCATGTGATCGAAAAAAATGAACGTGGTGTTGTCATTGAAATCGAGAATCCCGGATTAATTAAAAGCCACAAAGGGGTAAACGTTCCCGGGGTGGATATCGCCCTGCCTGCCATGACAGAACAGGATAGGAAAGATATTGCATTTGGTTGCAAAAATGATATCGATATTATTGCCGCCTCCTTCATCCGCTCTGCCGAGCATGTACTTCAAATCAAACGTCTGCTCGCTGAGTATAAAAAATCGGAAATCATTGTCATCGCAAAAATTGAGAATAGCCTTGGGGTTCAGAACTTTGATGGGATTATTCAGGTGGCAGATGGAATCATGGTGGCACGAGGGGATTTAGGCGTCGAGATGCCCGTTCAGCAAGTTCCCGGGTTGCAAAAAATGATGATTCGTAAATGCTACCAGGCTGCGAAGCCGGTCATTACGGCGACACAAATGCTGGAGTCGATGATCAAAAATCCTCGCCCGACACGTGCTGAGGTTTCCGATGTCGCTAATGCGATTTACGATAACACCTCTGCAGTGATGCTCTCAGGAGAGACCGCTGTAGGCGCTTACCCTATCGAGACGGTCAAGCTAATGAAAAGCATCATTGATGAGGCGGAAAAAGGGTTTAATTACCGCGATTTTTTCAATCGGGAATCGCGCATCGATTTTAATGACGTTTCTAATTCTGTTGCTCTCGCCTCTGTCAAAACGGCGTATAGTGCTCAGGCTCAAGGAATCTTTTGTTTTACGAATAGCGGTTTTACAGGACGAATGGTTTCTCGATTTCGCCCAGAAATGCCTATTGTCGTCTTAAGCCATGACAAAAAAATCTACAATCAAATGGCCCTCAATTGGGGGATCATCCCCGTTGATCCAGTCGCCGCTTCAAATGTGCAAGAAGCCTTAGCAGTCACGAGCTGCTTCGCTCTGCAAAAAGGAATTGTGCGCTATGGAGATCTCGTGGTAGTCACCGCAGGCTCTCCCTTTGGAATTACTGGAACGACGAACATGATGCTCGTTGAAAGTATTGGTGACGTGCTCGTTCGCGGTAAAAACTATCCAGGTCGTAGATTGCATGGAAAAGTTAGACTCCTTCACGGAACGAATGAACAACCACGCCAGGAAATGCGCGGCAGCATTCTCGTCATCGCTCGTTGCGATGCTTCCTACGAACCTTTTCTGAAGAATGCTCTGGGGATTGTCCTGCAGAATCATCCCGATGATACTGATTCTGAAAGTTTTGCGATGGAAATAGCGAAGAAAGCGGACATCCCCTTATTGATGCGCGCAGATGGCGCGATGGCCTTACTCAGGGACGGTCAGATCGTCACACTCGATTCGAACAAAGGGATCATTTACAAAGGCTCAATCACAAATGATGATGAGATGATCCCATCGATTTGTTCGCCCTCTTAGAGACTGTTGTCAATTAAGCTTCTGTCGATTTTTATGTTCTTTTGAGTCGATTTTCGGATTCTTTTCGTGGGGGTAGTATCAAACTGCGTATACTACCCCCACGAAAAGAACCGAAAAGCGGCCAGAATAATCATAAAAATCGACGAAGCCTTAATTCGACAACAGTCTCTTAAAGGCAGCTGATAAAAAGCGCCATCTCATGCGATGCATCTTTAAGAGCTGTTAAAAAGGCGATGCGTTGCATTTGCTGAGACATTTGAGGTACTTCCGTCAAATCGATCACAGCCGCTTTCAAATAGGATTCATGTGCTGCGATTCGGCTATGGTTATGGTTGATATAGCCGATGAGGGCTTTGGCATGATCCGCAAGCTGCTCTCTTGTCGGAGAGTGCTTGGAATCTTTTTTCATTTTAGTGATCAAAGCATCGATTTCGCCTTTGATTTTTTGAGCTTCCCTTGCAAGTGGGGAATCTTTGGGGGTAGGTAATGCGCCCATGCGTGTCTCCCTGAATTAACTGTCTCTTTCTTTATTATTTTTGTTTTCATGTTTAATTTAAAGATAAATTAATTCATTTTTTTAGTTTATTTATAGAAACTTTTGAATTAAAGAGAGTGCAACAAGAGGAGCTGTTTCTGCGCGCAAAATGTTGGGATGCAAACGTACGCCACGCGCTTTTAAGGTATGGGACAGAAGATGAGTTTCTTTAGAGTCGAATCCCTTTTCAGGTCCCACAAAAAGACATACAGGGGAAGGAAGCGTTTTAGTTAGGGGAAGGTTCCAAAGAGGAGGGGCGTCCTCGGTTGTGTCGCAAAAAAGCAGCGTGCCTTCGACAGATTCCCATTGGGCTAAGGGAGGCATAAGAACGATTTTTGGAAGATCTAAACGACCGCATTGCTTCATGGCAGAAATGCATAGGTGCTTGAGTCGGGCGAGTTGGTTAGAACTTAGCGTATCTTTCTCGCTCAAGTTTCCAGGGAACAGCCAGAATGCCGTCGCATTGAGCTCGGTGCCCTTTTCGACGATCCATTCCAAATGATTCATTCGGGGAATCGCTTGAGCGAGGATGAGCGGAGGGGGAGAAGGCTTTTTTGTGACCTTATCGACCATGAGCTCCGCTTCGCTTTTTCTCAAATCACTCACGGTTGCCTCCGCAAGCACGCCATGGCCATTAATGAGTTCAACATTATCCTCTTTTCGGGAGCGGGTAACGCGCGCAAGGTGGTGCCATTCCTCGCCGGTGAGGACGATAGACTTGTTTTCGTGAAGGGGAGTGTCAATATAGTAACGATTGTGAGGCATTAGATTTTCAAAATGGCTTTCTTTAAGGTTTCTGAAAAAGAGGCTTGAACACCTGCTAGCGACTGAAGCTCTTCAAGTGAAACCACATTGAATGCAGCCAGTTTCTTATAGTGTGGCTTCACTTTTCCACAGGTAGTAAAATTGAAGACAAGCTTAAAACGAAAGTCGCGCATTAAAAGTTCTTCGTCTCGAGAATAAGAAAGAATTTCTGCTCCCTCTAAATTTGCCGTCATCCCTTCAGGAACAAGAAGGGTGATGAATTCGCGGGGATAGAGGTCGCGGAAGGCTGCAAGGTGAGGCAAGAGGAATACGTTCTCAGAAGAGAGAAGAATAAGAATGGACTCATGTCGGAACGCAGGCTTCAGTTTATCGGGTGTTTGTTGTTTCCAACGGTTGTGGGACCATAACCACTCTCCTGGCTTTTCGCTAATGGTTTTTTCAAGGGCGGAAAGGGAAGCTTTCATGAGGCGGTCGATTTCCTCTTCAGCAGGCGCTTCTGGTCGGGGAAGGATGGGATCGGAATAATGAATCCAGTACCTTCCTTCCTTTCTTTGTGTTGTAGCGACAATGATCGGAGAGCCAGTGCGGTGAGAAAGGATTGCAGCAATAGGGGAGGTCCATGCTTCTCTACCAAAAAAGGGGCTGCAATAACCGCTATCAGGCATTCCTTGATCACCGACGATACCGAGGAAACACCCCCTCTTTAACCCCCGTAATCCTTCTCGGATAGCATTCTGAGGAGCGATGATTTTTCCTCCAAATTTTTGGCGAACATTCAATACCCAATTGTAAAGATACCCATTTTTGATTGGACGGCCGATTGCTACTCCAGGCATTCGACTTGTTCCCTCAAGAAAAAGAATTTCCCAGTTAGATTGATGTCCGCAGAAGAAAATCACTGGCTTATTCTCTTTCATAAAGAGATTGGCTTGCTCAGGGTTCACACAACTTGCAACCCGCCCAATCTCTTTTTCGGCGTCAAATTTGGCATATTCAAGACAGGTGATGGCGAGGTTTTGCAAAGAATCCTTGGCATAGCCCCGGATCTGTTTCTCGGTGAGCTTCATCGATGATGCCAGGGCTAGATTGCTCAAACAGCGCTTGCGAAATTTAGGAATAAGATAATAGATAGCAATTCCAAGCCACCCCCCTATGCGATGAATGGCTTGATAGGGAAGCCATCGCATGGGCCACGTCAAAATAAGAATGAGTGCAAAGGAAAGTCGACGTCCAATCATAGAACTAGGAGAATATCACGTTAAGGGTTTGTTTTCGAGGTGTTTGCTAAATAGACGCTAAAACTTGATTTTAAATAGCTTACGAAGTTAATAGCTTTTTTTATTAATAATTGCATGTATTTGGTGTTTTTGATAGTATATTAATTATTATTATAAACAACATTGAGAATAATTATGATTTCTTTATTTAATAAATATTTTGAGAGTCCGCAACCCTGCCAATTACCACATAACTTTGGAAAACTACTTCCTGAGTTGGTTGCTTACATTTTGCGCATGCTTGACTCTCCTTCTGATGTTCGGTCTTGCTTATGTACTCATCGGGTTTTCGAAAAAAGTTGTACGAAGTTTTGGCCTCAGCTTTTAATGAGATATTTTCCGTATTCTTTTAGAGAGCATCAACCTACACTTCCAGCAAGACTGCAGTTTGCGCGTTTCTGTCGAATTGATGATCACATCAGAAAAGATGAATGTTTTTTTTATGACATTGGAATTGTTTGTGCGTTTGATAAACATGACCCAAATACTTTTGTGAAATTAAACAGCGCTTTAAAAATAAGCAATGAGAAATTGTTTCATACAGGATTCGGGGAAATCTTGATTGCGCAGGAGAATACAACAATCGACATCCATGAAGGAACTAATCAAGGGTTTGATTTAGAGAAGTGCAACTTGAGTATTAGGATCCCTAGAAATGACATCATTTCAACCTGCGTATATGGAGATGAAGTCTATTTAGGGGCCTCTAATGGGGACTTAGTGATTGTTAATCTCAATAAACCGGATCAGATTCAGGGCACAACCTATACTTTGAATACGATTCGTGGAGGTGGGGCAAGCATTTTTTGTATTCAAGCTCATCAAGGTTTTATTTTTTGTTTGGCTTCTCAGAATGATTCTTATTATCTGATGACTTATCAGCGCAACGCAGGAAAAGTAGATTATTTGAAGTTCGAATCAAAAATGGTAGGTTTAGGAATTTATGAAGGAAATCTTTACTGTATTGCTAAAAATGGAAAAAGCCTAATTATAGACATTGCAACTTCTATTCAGGAAAAATTCGAACTTGATACAAAAATAGGCTCCTTTCTTTTTAGTCAAGATGGCCTTTTATATACTTTTTATAAGGACGAATTAAAAGCTTGGGATATTAAAAAAAAGGAACTAGTTTACTGTTACGAAGATAAACGATACATTACTTCAGTTGCAGTTCACAGGGAATATATTTTTCTTGGGTCTTATCGTGGTTCTATTAATGTTCTTGATCGGATGTCAGGAAAATTCATTTCAACTATTTATCCTGAAGCAGTGAAAAATTGTCCAATTTATGCGCTAAATATTTACCGAGATACTCTTTACGCATATAGCAGATTTGGGGAAATTATTGTTATTAAATTTGATGATACATTTTCTTCTGTTTGGGCAAAAGCCTCCGCGGCTGTGTGGAGAGAGTTTAGGCATGGGCGTGACAATAATACTTTCATGAACATGCGATTTTCGGGGCCGAATCGTTTAATCCTGTAGATCGATTGAGCGCAGAGCGGCTTCCGTGATGCGTCTAAGCTGATGAGAGAAGTCGAGGTGCTTGACGGATGCACGGATAGCTGCTGCACTTTGGGCATTTTTTTTTCTCTCAAAAGCTTTCCTGAGTGTCACTGAAAAGCTTCTAATGTCGTTAAGACTGTTGATGACCCATCCGTTAGAGGGAGTTAAAATCTCGCTTCCCCCATTGAAAAGAGAGGAAATGACAGGAACCCCCATCGCGAGCGCTTCTACGGTCACATTTGCGAAAGGGTCATAGAGCGAAGGAACGATGGCGCAGTCTGCGATCTGGTAAAAGGGAATCGCGTCTTTTTGCGGTCCGAAAAAAGTGACCTTCTTTTGCAGCCCTAATCGGACAGAAAGCTCTTGAAAAACAGCGATTGTTTTTTCTCTTCCCACCACGCTGAGTTGAAAGTGCTCGCTCTTGAGATGGGCAATGGCATACAAGAGTTTTTCTAAACCTTTACGATGATAATTGTGTCCCATGAAAAGGAACTGAAAGGCAGTAGGGTCGAGGTTGAGGAGTCGCATCGTTTTCTCTTTTTCTACCTCCCAATTTTCAAACTTATTCTCCATCGCTGTCCATTCGACCCCGTTATGGACAACGACGATTTTTTCTGAATCCACTTCGTAAAACTGAAGAACTTCTTGTTTGACCATTTCGGAATTAGTGAATAGGAGTTTGAGCTCAGGGTTTTCAAAAGCGCACCTTTCGAGAGAGAGGATGGTGCGATGCAGGGGATTAAGGGCAAAACTGGTTTTTTTGAGCAGACCTTCTTCTTGGGAGCGATGTTGCAGATAGGCCGCATGAACGCCATTGCCAGCGCGAATATGCGTTTGATAGCTGTTACGGTCTAAACTAAAGATAATGGGGGTGGGGTGCTGTTTTAAGTAAGCGTCGCAAGCTCTGTCGAAGCCTAGGACTTTCATGAAGCTGAAACCGTGCGAAAGAGGCAGCGAGACGATTTTCAAAAGGGGATCGTTGAAGATGGGCTGTACAGTTCCACTCGTCAGGAGAGTGACAGGAATTCCTAAGGCGCAGAAGTCACGTGCGATTTGCCAGGTATATTTTTCAAGACCTCCCTGCTTAAATAGCTCCGCCTTTATTAAAGTGACTGCTGTCATCTGCTAAAAAGAGGGGTAGATATGGCTCCGCTCTCTTCCACTTTGATCTGGTTGCCGCTTAGCGAAATGGCAAGCTCAAATTTACTATCATCGATCCGAAAGAGCTGGAATCGATTCATGTAACTGCGGAAACGATTGCGCAAGTATTCCTCTCTAAGCGCGGGTTGCATTAAACGAATGTCGCGATCTGAGACATCGGACATGAGTGTAGCGACGTACTTGTCTTCGAGTAATCGAGGGTTGACAAATTGAACGCTCCATTCTAGGAGTTTTCTTTCTGTTTTGGGAGCGACGATCACAACAATTTCGATCATTTCACGCATTGTTTCCAGGAACAGGCTATCGACACCGTTTGCATAAAGGGGATAAGTAATGATAGGGGCTCCCTTGACAAGTTCCACGAGATTGCTTGGTGCAAAAGTGGTATTTTCTGGATTGAGTTGCTGGAGATTTTCGGTGGGGAAAAAAAGAGAGAATTGAATCGGAGCATTGATAGGAAGCAGGTTGCATCGAACAAAGTCTATGCGGAGGACTTTGGCTTGTGGGTCATCGATTTCAATCGGAGAATCGGAAAGAATGGGGATGTTAATCTGCTTCCACTGCTCGGGGACGAAATAACTAATGACTTCTGAATTGCTTTCCGATTTTAATGCCAAGTCATCAAGTTGGGATTTGGAGACATCGCTAAGGTTAAAGGTGATCCTTTGTTCTTTGAGTTTAAGTCGCTTGACAACTTCTTCCGGACCGCTAACGGTCAAAGAGAGATGATAGGGCCAGACGTCCAAAAATTGATAGCCGCGAGGTGCCTCCCCAATGGGCTGCGTGATGACAATGGGGATTTGTTCCGTAATGAGACGCGTTAGACGGATCACAAGGTTAGGGTGGTAAACCCGAGAAATTCCATTGCTGATATCTATCTCGGGATTCAATGAGACAAGGTTTTTCTTATCGATGGTCACAAACCATTCATCGGGTTTGTTTGAGGCATCGATGACGACTTCGAGATCAGAAGGCATCAATTCATCGATGAGTGCTTTATTGCCAACCACTGTCAAGGTCAGTTTTTTGGCTAACCTACCGTTAGGCTGCATCCCTTCAACAGTTTTTCCTTGAGGAAGGTGGATAATGCGAACGGGGACATTGCTGATATTGCGCGTGCTAGTCAAGGTATGATTAACGATTAGCCAGATAATGATGGCAAGAATAATCGAGATCAGTTTGCGCGACCACGCCTCGACGAAAATCTTGTAAAATAGGGTTTTCATTTCCTTAGCCATTCTCGCAAGTTAAATTGACTTTTAAAATCGGGTTTTTGCGGAGGTGTAAAAATACTTCGAATGATTCCTTTAAAACGGTCAGGCTTTACACCAGGAGTCATCACCCCATCTCGCGCTATGGAAACTTTTCCTGACTCCTCTGAGATTACAATGGTTAAAGCATCCGTGAGTTGACTGGCGCCCAGGGCAGCGCGATGGCGCGTTCCCATAGAGCGAGTCAATTGAGAACTATCTTCGGAGAGTGGAAGAATGACAGCTGCAGCCACAATTGTCATGTCTCGCACGATGCAGGCGCCGTCATGTAAGGGAGTCGTCGTTGCAAAGATCGACTCGAGCAACTCGGAGGAGAAATTGGCATTCAGGATCACCGCCTTGTTGGCAAATTCATCCAAGGAATCTTCATGCTGCAAAACAATCAGCGCGCCAATCCTTTTTTCGGAGAGGCGATAAGTTGAGTTTGCAAGCTGATCTAAAAATTTATCAAACTCTGTGATCTCTTTGAAGCGCTTGCCTTTGAGACTAAATTTTGCCAGGGCCATTCTAAGCTCAGGCTGGAAGATAATCAATGTTCCGATGACAGCGACATTTCCGATAAGGAGCATGATTTTATGGAGGATCGGCAAGTTGAGCCAGGAAGAAATGGCAAAAATTAAAAGAAAAGCGAGCAATCCCAAAACTAGGTCCATGGAACGCGTGTTCCAAAAAAAAGACAACAAGTAATTGAGAACCGTTGCGATAATAACGATTTCTATGAAAGGAGTGATGTTATGGAATAAAGGACTCATCGGTCAACCTGCCAGCACAGACCTAATGATACCAAAAGAAGGGATGAATCACAATTTTAAAAATTTAAAGGCAATTTCAGATATACTGCTTCCACTTGAAAGTTGGAGTTTTTTCTTCGTCAGCTTGGCAGCCAATTTTTGATCTTCACTCGTGCCTTGCCTCTCCGGCAATGGTCACTCGCTCCAGATACAAAAATTTGCGCCGCTTCCTTGCAAAATTCTCCAGCTTTCAAGTGTCAACAGCTCTGGGTTTGATAGACAATTTCAAAACTCGAGCTAAAAAATCGATTATCTTTTACGATAACAGTCACTTTGCAAAGGATCTGATTATGGACGTCGTCATGCTCTCGCGGATTCAATTTGCGCTCACCAGTGGTTTTCACTACATCTACCCCCCACTTAGCATTGGAATCGGACTTATGCTTGTTCTCTTCGAGGGAATTTACATCAAAACAAAAAACCCTCTTTATAAAAGAATCACCAAGTTTTGGGTGAAAATTTTTGCGCTGACTTTTGCGCTTGGGGTAGCAACGGGACTCGTTCAGCTTTTTGGATTCGGGACGAATTGGGCACGTTATTCTCGTTTTGTAGGTGACGTTTTTGGAAGCGCTTTGGGGGCAGAAGGCGTGTTTGCTTTTTTTTTAGAGGCGGGTTTTCTAGGTGTGATGCTTTTTGGCTGGGACAAAGTGAGTGCTGGAATGCATTACTTTGCTACAATCTGTGTGGCTGCTGGCTCTCATTTCAGCGCCGTTTGGATTGTGGTTGCAAATTCCTGGATGCAGACACCGCAAGGACATCAAGTGGTAGGGGAAGGCAATGCATCTAAAGCCATTGTTACCGATTTTTGGGCGATGGTTTTTAATCCTTCTTCTATCGACCGTCTGGTGCATGTTGTTTTAGGTTGCTGGTTGGCAGGAATTTTTTTTATTTTAAGCGTCAGCGCATATTATATGCTCAAAAAGAAGCATTTAGAGTTTTCTAAAGCCACTATGAAACTTGGGCTGGGAATGGCAGCGATTGTCTTGCTCCTTCAGCTTTGGTCGGCAGATTCCACATCACGCGGGGTGGCTGTTAACCAGCCCTCAAAACTTGCTGCTATGGAAGGTGTTTTTAATACAGAGGAAGCGACACCTTTGACCCTCATTGGATGGGTAGATGAGAAAAATCAAAAAACTAAGGGAATTCAAGTTCCTGGCTTGCTCAGTTTTCTGGTGCATCGGGACTTTACAACGCCTGTGACTGGCTTTGACCAAATCCCTAAGGATGAACGGCCCCCGATCGGGATTGTTTTTCAATCCTTTCACATTATGATTGCCATGTGGGGACTAATGGCCTTAGTGACTATTGCTGCGCTTTATTTGTGGAAAAAAAGAAGGATTGCAAAAACGAAATGGGTGCTTTGGTTCCTAATTGTATCCGTAGGATTTCCTCAAATCGCCAATCAGGTCGGGTGGATGACTGCGGAGATCGGAAGACAGCCTTGGATTGTTTACGGATTGCTTAAGACGACGCACGGTGTTTCTCCAACGATCGTCAGTTCTCAAGTAGTGATGTCGATCTGCATGTTCATTATAATTTATGTGTTGCTTTTTGCCCTCTTTATTTTTCTTTTGAACCACAAAATACAGCATGGTCCTGAAGATGAAGACGAAGCCGTTTTGCAGCCCGAAGATCCTCTCTATCGCAACCTTAAAAAAGCGACCGGGAGAGAAAGCCGATGAATGAATTCACATTATCCCTGTTATGGTATTTGATTATCGGAGTTTGTGTAATCTTTTATGTTGCCCTGGATGGATTTGATTTAGGAGTGGGGATTATGAATTTCTTCACCAAAAAAGATCAAGAAAGACGCATTTTTCTTAATTCGATCGGTCCTGTGTGGGACGGCAATGAAGTTTGGCTTGTCATTGTAGGAGGGGCTTTATTCGCGGGATTTCCCGATGTCTATGCTACGCTTTTTTCAGGGTTTTACAACCTTTGTATGATTTTACTCGCAGGTTTGATTTTCCGCGCCGTGGCGATTGAATTTCGCAGCAAGCGGGAATCAAAAAAATGGCGCCTCATTTGGGATGCCATTTTTTCGTTCTCCAGTCTTTTTATCGCTTTTGGCTTAGGACTTGTTCTTGGAAATCTGATGGATGGCATTCCATTGAATGACGATAAAGACTTCGTTGGAAGTTTCGCGATGGTCTTCAGACCGTTTCCGATCCTAATTGGAATATTTACCGTGTCTTTATTAATGGTGCATGGATCGGTTTATCTTGCGATGAAGACCGAAGGCGTCCTCCACAATCGTTTACGCGTGTGGGCGAAGCGATGCATGTGGGTGTTTGTAGGTATTTTTGTCTTTACTTCTGTCATCACATGGATTCAGGCACCTCAATTAGTCATTCGTTTCAAAGAGGAGCCTTTTTTTCTGATCGTTCCTATTCTCGCTTTGCTCGCCATCTTAAATGTGCCCCGCATGTTTGCGCGCAATTGGGATGGTTGGGCTTTTCTTTCCTCGTGCGCAAGTATCGTGCTTTTATTTTGCGTATTTGGAATTGGGACATTCCCTTACCTGGTGCGTTCGAGTATCAAGCCCGAAGCCAATAGTCTTTCGTTTTTCAACGCTTCAGCAAGTGCATTGACGTTGAAGGTTCTCCTGATCATTGTTGGGATTGGCATTCCGTTGGTCCTAGCCTATGGAACGATGATCTACCGCATTTTCCGCGGCAAAGTCAAGATCGACAAGACCAGTTATTGAGCTTTGGGAAAGCCGATGACTGCTTTGTAGCAGAGGAGAAGATGCTTTACACCGTTCATGGCGCGATGGGGCGATTCCTCTTTGGCAAGACTATTTGCAACGGCGATTTTATCTTTTGAATAACCCGTTTCCCAAGGATAATTTCCTAGGCCTGCAGCTCCTTTTTTGATCGATTCTGCCCAATACATCGAGGCTAGATCGAGCCAGTGGTAAGGCCATAGCAATTGTTCTTGGATATCCGGGTCAACCAGCTGCGAGAAATAGACCCGATCGAAAGAGGGGTTTTGACAAATAAACACGGCTTCGCCCCGCTTGATTCCGTTTTTAGCGAATTTTTCCTGGATTTGTGATCCAACAAGCGCAGGAGCTAATCCTTTTGAGACTTCCTCCCAAGTAAACCCATTTACTTTGAGACTCATCGGATCGCTTCTTGCCCATTCCTCAGGAGTGACAGAGATCAAGGACTCAAAAGAATCAATCACTTCTCCTGTAAGAATGTCGACGATTTTAAAGGCGATCTCGACGATGCGATGCTTGTGGGAATTGAGACCATTTGTCTCTGAATCAAGAAATATCCCCAACACGTCTGACCTCTGAAAATAAATGATCAACAAAATGCCAGGGTATCAAGAAAACTGTTCTGATTTCAATAAATATTTGCTGTCTGCTATATCGAAAGAAAATGTATACCCAACATGACTGAAAATTCGGTTTAGGACCGAAGCGAAAGCCCCCGCGATTGGCGCGATCGAATCGTCGCCCCTATTAGAAATAGGGGCTAGTTAGAAATAGGGGCTAGATTCGATCGTCCAATCCCGGGATTTTGGCTCGGTCTTAAATCCAAATTTTCAATCACGTTAGGTATAAAAAAAGATATGGAGGACAACGCATGGAATTAAATATTGGAATCCCAGAACAAAGCCGAATAGCGATCAGTGAAGGGCTATCGCGTTTTTTGGCAGATACTTATGCCCTTTATTTAAAGACTCAAAATTTTCATTGGAATGTAAGGGGTCCAGAGTTTTACTCATTACACCTTCTTTTTGAAAAACAATATGAGGAATTGGCTGAGGCCGTAGACGAGATCGCGGAGAGAATCCGAGCTTTAGGTTTTTATGTAGATGCTTCTTTTTCGGGTTTTAAAGATAAAACTTCCATTCGAGAAGAGACTAAGGTATTGACGAGTAAAGACATGCTGCTCGAACTGATCGAGGCCCATGAAACATTGATCCGAGGTGTAAGAAAAGTGGCTGAAATCGGGGATAATGATGGCGATTTTGCCACAGTAGACATGATTGGAAGAAGACTGGGAGCCCATGAAAAAATGGCCTGGTTTCTAAGAAGTCATGTTTAAAAGATTACTTTCAAAACTCAAATTTTAGAGTTGGGTGTCACTCATGAATAGATGTGGCTGCAAAGGAAGATTTATGCTATACTGCTGACGCTTGAAAGCTGGAGAATTTTGCAAGGAAGCGGTGCAAATTTTTGTGTCTGGAGCGAGTGACCATTGCCGGAGAGGCAAGGCACGAGTGAAGATCAAAAATTGGCTGCCAAGCTGACGAAGCAAAACTCTAGCTTTCAAGTGGAACCAGTATATACTGCAGACGCTTGAAAGCTGGGGATTTGTCGCCCAAAACTCCATTTTTCCAGTGGAAGCAGTATCTAAAATAATTCACCCCTTCAATGGATATCAGTATGGCGCTTTCGCCGCAAAAATTTCGAGAGATCGTTTTTCAGCTGATTTATAGCGATGACTTTGGCGGCGACACAGGTGTTGTGGAAATGCTGATGGCGCAGCTTGCTGTGACAAAACGGATTGTTCGCGAAGCATCCATTCTCAAAGATAAAATTCTGGAAAAAAGACAGGAGATTGATGCCGTAATTTCTGAGCATTCAGAATCTTACGATTTTGAAAGAATTCCCCGCATTGAACGCAATGTGATTCGCCTAGGGATCTACGAGCTCCTTTTTTCGGAGGATGTTCCCCCCAAAGTTGCCATCTCTGAAGCAGTGCGTTTAAGCCGTAAGTTCGCAACTCCAGAAGCTGCCACTTTTGTGAACGCAGTATTAGACTCCGTGTATAAAGAGGAAATGGCGGAACTCCAGCGATGAAAAAAAATCGAGGAGACTCCAGAGCGATTTTCGCTCGTTCGAGTTTTGCATTGCCTAAACAGAATGCGGAAAAAACAACAAATGACCCAGCGATTCAAATCCTTTCAGTTTGAGATCGACAAACCTTTAAGTCAATTATCTACATTTGGCATTGGGGGACCGGCGCGCTTTTTTTATGAAGTGCAGAAGATTGAAGAGCTTCAGTCTCTTTTGCTCTACTGCGATGCTCAGCGCCTGCCTTTTTTTATTTTGGGAAAAGGCTCCAACAGTCTTTTCGATGATCGAGGATTCGATGGCCTTGTGATTTTAAATAAGATTGCTTTTTGCCAATTTGAATGGCCCGTCGTTCATGTAGGCGCTGGCTACAGCTTTTCTTTATTAGGAACGCAGACTGCGAGAAAGGGATGGTCTGGACTTGAGTTTGCGTCCGGGATTCCCGGATCGGTCGGCGGCGCTATTTATATGAATGCAGGTGCGAATGGGCATGAGACTTCTCAGACATTAATCGAAGCGACTTTTGTGAATGCCAAAGGGGAAATCGAAGTCTTGCAACGAGATCAGATCGACTTTTCTTACCGTTTTTCTTCCTTCCAAAAGAAAAAAGGGAGTATCGTGAGCGCCAAATTTCTTCTCACTCCTTCTGAAGCAGCCCGCAAGCAGCAGCTACGTATTATCGACTATCGCATGCGTACTCAGCCTTATGGCGATAAATCGGCGGGTTGTGTCTTCCGCAATCCAGATCCCCACTCGGCCGGAGCGCTGATCCAACAAAGCGGCCTTAAAGGCAAGCAACTCGGCGGTGCGGAAGTCTCCACGTTGCACGGTAATTTCATCATCAACAAATCCGGTGCTTCCTCAAAAGAAATTCTTGCTCTTGTTGCGCACGTCCAACAGATCGTTAAAGCAAAGACGGGAGTCGACTTAGAAATGGAAATCCGTTGCGTTCCTTATTGCTTGGAGGATGAAGCTGATGTTTCGCGCTGATTTACATTGCCATACGACCTTTAGCGATGGGACAATGAATCCGGAGCAACTGCTTCGTCATGCTAAAGAGATCGGGCTCAGCGGCATCTCAATTACTGACCACGACACCATTGAAGCTTATACCCTTGCTTCAGCGATAGCAAAAGATCTTGGTTTGTTACTGGGAAGTGGAGTAGAGTTTTCCTCCATCTTTCAGGGGCTAAGCATTCATGTTCTAGGCTATGATTTTGATCTTAAAAGTCCTGCGATTTTAGAGCTTTGCCAGCGGCATAAAACCCGTCGTAATGAGCGGAATAAAGCCATTTTAGAAAAGTTGAGCCGCCTTAGTATGCCAATCGATGAAGATGAATTGCTTTCCATGGGAGCTCAGACGATCGGTCGGCCACACATCGCCTTGCTAATGATCAAAAAAGGATACGTTTGTAGCATTAAGGATGCGTTTAACACTTATATCGGCGATGGTAAACTATGTTTTGTTCCCGGAGTTGGGATTTCTACAGAGGAAACACTTGCCGCAATCCATAAAGGGGGTGGCAAAGCTTTCCTCGCTCACCCCCACTTGCTTGGGCATGCGAATAAAATTAAACAGCTACTCAAATTACCTTTCGATGGGATAGAATGTCATTACGGAAGGTTCCCACCGGAGCAAGAAAAGCGATGGATAAAACTGGCTGAGGAAAAAGGTTTATTGATCAGCGGCGGCTCCGATTTCCACGGATCGGTCAAAGAATTTATCCAACTTGGTTGCTCATGGGTCGATGAAGAGACCTTCCACAAGATTTTTCAAAGATAATGACAAATTACGATCAGATCCTTGAACGCCTGTTTCAGCTATCCCCCATTCACAAACCTAACTTGGATATCGCGAAGGAATTGGACCGCGCGCTAGGCTTTCCCGCTTCCTTCTATCCAACGGTTCATATCGCGGGGAGCAATGGAAAAGGGTCGGTAACGACAAAAATTGCCAAAGCGCTTGAACTCTGCGGCTATCAAGTGGGTGTTTATACCTCTCCACATTTATTTTCTTTCCGCGAGCGAATAGCTATTGGAGACGCGCTCATTTCTGAAGAGGACGTAGTTGAAGGAATGGAGTACCTTTTTGCGCTGAAGCAGAATTTAAGTTTACCCGCGACATTTTTTGAACTGACCACTTTTTTGGCCTTTGATTACTTTAGAAAAAAAGAAGTCGATGTCGCAGTGATCGAAACGGGACTTGGTGGCAAGCTGGATGCGACGAACGTGATCCGTCCACTTCTGTCCGTGATCACCTCGATCAGTCGAGAGCATACTCAAATGCTTGGCGAAGAGATCGAGCAGATCGCTGCAGAAAAAGCGGGCATCCTCAAAAAGAACATTCCTCTTGTCTTAGGCCCTAAAGCTAGATGTCAAGCGATTTCCGACCGCGCTAAAGAATTGCATGTCCCGATCTTTGCCTCTAAAAAAATAAGCTATTTTTACGATGAAGAAAATAGCGCGATTGCGCAGCTTGCTCTTGAGCAGCTCAATTCTCATTTTCAATTAGATCCAAAAAGTGTCAGGGAAGGACTTTTAGTCCGTCCTCCTTGTAGGTTTGAGAGGGTAGGTGATGTGATCTTCGATGTAGCCCATAATCCCGAAGCTATTTTTTCTTTGCTCCAAGCTCTCCACAACTTTTTCCCCAGCAATAAATTCCGTTTCTTAGTGGGCTTTTGCAAAGATAAAGAATACGATCGTTGTTTGGATTTGATTTCCAATGAAGCGACCCACATCCATCTCGTTCAATCAAAATCATCGCGCGCTGCTACAATGGAAGAATTGAAAAACGCGATAAAAAATGGGGATCTTCACCTCTACACTACTCATCATTCTATTGAAGAGGGGATGTCTGCAGCTTACATAGAAGCGCATGACAAAGGCGAGATCCTCATTGTTTGTGGAAGCTTTTACATCATGTCTGAAGCTAAAGCTCAGTTAATCTCTCTAAAAGAAACGATTTTGCTTTCAGCTTTTTCCTCCGCAGTAAATTGAGCCAATCCTAGGAAAAGTTGGTCGATGTCATGACTTGAAGGGTAACCTTCGCCATTGCCCACCAATTCGTTCGCTGTTGCGATCATCGCCTGCATCGTTTCCAAAGAGTCCTCAAAAGGAACGGCGATGAGGTTCTGCATGTGCTCTTCAAATTTACGCTTATGCTCGCTTGGCAGTCCAGCATAACGCATTTTTGCCTGTCTGAAATCGCGATTATAGACAGCTCTTGCGATGTCAAAAAACTCTTCCACTTCATCGGGAACAAGCGCGTCTTGTTCGACAAAGCGCACATTTTTTTGATTTGCAAGTAGGTCGAAGTGCCTTGTGACCGGCTCGCCTTCCATCTTAGCTTTTGCTTCAAGAAGGGCCTGCTTGGCATCAGCGATGATGCGACGGTCTTGAATAAGTGTTAAATGATTTTTTTCAAGTTCATGAATATGTGTCTCAAGTTTTTTAATCGCCTTGAGAGTCAGTCTGCCCTTTCTTAGAGAGGTCGATTCTTCTTGGATTTGGGAAACTTCTCTTTTGACCAAGCCATTTTCCAAAGCTCCGTAAAGTTTGACCACTTGCTCTTGGAGCTGTTCAGTATGCGCTTTCGCAAAGACATTTGAAGTTTTGCTTTCTGCCTCCATGCCCTTAAGCGCTTTTAAGGCGTGGTCTAGTTTCCTTGTTAAATGCTGATATTTTTTTGGGGATATCGGAGAATGTGCGATTTCTCCAGCGATGGTCTGAACCTCAGACTGTACCCATTTGGGCCCAGCCATATTGACTTCATTAGATCTCATAAACAACTTCTTTGTTTTTTTATTTATTAGTAATATAAGGAGATAGCTCCTTAATTACATTATATTCCTCCGGCATAGTTATTACAATTCATATAAAATTTTATAAAACTGTATTTTCTTATTATCTGTAATAAACCTACAGATTATAAGACTTTTAAGGGGTTTATCAATGAAACCTTTTGCCGTTTTTTCGGTGAAAAAAAGCCCCGAACGACATTAGATTTAATCAATAAACCCCTTCTAGAAGCTGCCTGCGAAATGAGTTCCAATCGCTTTTGGGGAGGATTTTTTCGTTCTATCCTCCCCACAAGTGAGGAAACCATAATTCGCAGGTGCCCCCATTCCTATTTCTTTAACTCCTAGGACCTCTTTCCTCGGAGTTTGTGCTACTCATTTCTTTAATACCATAAGTAGCGGAAATAAAAAAAAAGCTATGCCTTTTCACAGACATAGCTTTTAAGAGAAAAGTTGTAAAATAAAAAAATTATTTTTCTATCTTCCAGGTTTGACCTAGGCTCTCTCGCATTGCAACGATCCGATCCATCATCGAGAATGGGGGCTCTGGATTCAGGAAGGAGTTTCTCTGAGCCGGCGGCAGATCTTTGTTACATAACTGAGGACTAATATCCTTTAAAACTTCGACAAGTTCTTTGAAGTGGCTTTCAGCGCCAAAGTTAATCGCATCTTCCATCCCTTCAAGAGCAAGCTCAAGAATTGTTCTTAAAATCGCTCGAGAGCGTTCCTCATTCGACGTCGTGTAGACTCCAGCCATAGCACGGGTTCCATAAAGAGGATCGGCTACTAATTTTTCTGGGGATTCATTTTTGTGAATGAAGTAGAGATGAAAGCACGGACGGTCAGCTACGCAATTGGAACTTGACCCGCTGATCTTAAACGGAACTTTTGTGCCCATGGAATCTAGAGTCGCTAAGATTTCTAGACCAGAGTTCAGATCAGAGAACGAAGCCTCAGTGTTGAAGAAGGGGAGAGTTTTTTGTAACATCCGAATGCTAGGGAGGATTGGACTTTCGGGATGTTCTATCCCTTCCATTTCCATTCCAATAGATGTTGTAGTCTGAAATCGATAAGTGTTTGATTCTTGTTTTTTTACCACCCCACGCACTGCGAGGAAACGTTCATGCATTGTATCCGACAATTTTTTCACTGCAGGAGCGATTGATGGTGCTTGAGGTTTGGTCACCGCAGAATGGACTAGTTTCTCCACAGCCTCCAATTTTTGAATGCAGGACCCAGGCCATGCGCTTACACAGATCTTTAAAAGAGCATCTGGAAGAGTTGTTGTGCATTGATTTTTTTCCATAAGAGTCTGACTTAAAACCTGGTGAAAAAGCTTCTTTTCTTCAGGAGAAAGTTTCCCAAAAGCTGTTTTTAGATTTTTTTGGAGTTTCATTAGGTCGCATCCCACCGTTCTAGCAGGCTCTAATGCTTTTTTTAGTTCAAGAAGATCAGAAGATGCCGCTGCTTGAGTTGCTTGAATTTGAAAGGACGTCGGTTGCGAAAGAATATTTAGCAGTGCTGCTTGTAAAGTTAGAATATCTGCACCCCATGCTGTAAAGGGTTGCCCTATCAGAGTCCGAGGAAGAGCCCTTTTGATTTTATTTTCTCTGAGGAGAATATCACTCGCTGCTATTAAGACTTTTTCTTTATCATCAGAGGAGAGCATGGAGAAGGATTCCTGGATGGTCTTTATATCCGTATGCTCTTGCAGGCAACCGCTGAATTCCAGAAGGGAAGCATTTGTGCACACGGGAGGAGTAATTCCAATCCTTAAGCCTGAAAAAGCCGGAATTTCCCTTTCTTTCTGCTTTTCAATGATCAAGAGGAGAAATTTTTCGACATCCGCGATAAGAGTTTTGAACTCGGCTTGGTTTTCAGCAAGGCGAAACTCCTCTATGTCTTGGTATGCCGCTTTTAATTTTCCGTAAAACATCAACGCAACTTCAAAATCCTCTTCAGGAATATTCTTCCAGGATTGATTTAAAATATTAAACGTTGTTTTGAATTCTGTAATTTGGAAGGATTCATTTTGCATAGCGATCAAATCACCATGAGACTGATAAATAGGGCAAGGGGGAATCCTTGGGTTTGCTTGAGTTGGAAACCTGCTGGACAAACTTAGGAGAGCATTCGAATTACCGCTATTAATCCTTTCACTACTTGTCAAATCAACAATCCTATCTCTAAGTGATTTGACGAGCCGTTCAGATAAAGTTCCGGTTTGAGCATTCTCAAAGACTGCTTCAGTTTCGTTTGCTAGTTCAAAAACTTCCAAGGCAATTTCTTGGTTTTTCTGAATAGTATCAAGGATGTCGGAGGCTGCTGATAGTTTTTCCGAAATTGCATCAAGCCCTTCCTGTGTGGGATTAGAAATGACATCTGGCGCTCCCAAATAAACAGAAGCGACTTTTTTTTGGAGTGCAGTGAGCAAAACGGCATCACTTGACAGCGCCCCAGCCTCTGTGAGCTGTTCTGCAGGCTCTGCGTCATGAAGAGTCACTTGTGCTTGGAGGAGCCGCAGATGGAGTTGTGTCGCTTCATTAAGAATATGTTCCGTTGTCTGTATTGCCATAGTTCCTCAAAAGTTATTGAGCCGGCCAATCGGCTGTAGCTTATTAAAAGACGCAAAACACTTTGAGGGTGAGAACAATTTAATAACAGCTTTTTTGCACCAAACCAGATTTTTCAACTTTGCTAGCTATAGTCATTGAATCCCGCTTTTCTGAGCTCCTCAATAGCACTCTTACGTTGCGCGGAAAAATTTTCCCAAACGCCTTTGCTATTTGCAGATTTAAAAACCTCATCCGCTTTAGCGTGAAGGCCTATTTCGACAAGTTTTTTGATCAACGATGCGTGCAGATTGGCCTTTCCTTCAAGATTGTCTGCGTAGACATTCTCGTTTTCCACTTTATTGAGGAGATCGATCGCTTTGTCGCAATCATTGAGATAGAGGCAGAGTAAAATCGTGTTCTGACAATTTCCCTGCAATGTTTTAGAAGATAAGCACGGGTTCTTGAGAGAATCTTCCAACAATCCAATTTGAATTGCAAGGGGGTCATAGTTGGGTTCTACAAAAGTTTCAGAAGAGGGGAAAAGGGGATTATTTGATAAGGGTGTTGTCATAGCAAACTCCAGCTTTTAAGTGTCATCTGTATATTGTTAAAGATGGGATAAATTAAAAAATACAATGATGCGATTTTTGACATTTTTAAGTAAGCTTTTTTTAGAAGTCAGGGACGAAATTTGATTTTGAGATTGAGTTCTTTAGTGGGGTTGGGGAAGATGGGAAAAGAGAGGATGAGACTTCTATGATATTAAGCTTATTGATAAAAGGAATTCTCCTTGGATTTGCCATTGCAGCGCCAGTAGGCCCTATTGGAATTCTTTGTATTCGAAGAACGTTGCAGTACGGAAGATGGTCAGGGCTTTTTTCAGGACTTGGAGCGGCGCTTGCTGATACTTTTTATGCCTTTATCGCCGCCTTTAGCCTTACGCTAATCTCCAATTTTCTAATGGAGGGACAGTTTTGGTTTCGTCTTCTCGGAGGATTTTTCCTTCTCTGGTTGGGATGGAAGACATTTTTCGCAAATACCGCAATCAAACAGGGGGAGATTTCTCATACCTCTCTCCTCGGCGATTTTGTTTCAACCTTTTTTCTTACTGTCTCCAATCCAATGACCATTCTTTTCTTTGTAGGAATTTTTGCAGGAATTGGGGTGGTTGGCGTGGCAGGTAGCTATTGGGCGCCTTTCATTCTCGTTGCTGGAGTCTTCATCGGTTCGGCTGCATGGTGGCTTATCTTGAGCGAGGGGATCACCTTATTCCGAAATAAGCTTGGTCAAACTGCCATGCTCTGGCTCAATCGGACTGCGGGCGCACTGATCGCTATCTTCGGTATCGCCGCTCTCATCACTTTGCTTTAGTCATCTGAATAATAACCTGAGTTTTGAGTTCCTTTCATAGAGACTTACTACATCTTTCGGCCAAACTTTGCACAACTTGTCTCCTACCCCCTTTATCCGCGTGCTGCGACAGGGATCTGCTGCACTTTGCTCCTTCCCTAGGTCTAAAGACCTGCGTTCGTCACAAATCTTGCATATCACCTATCTCGCGACACGTCTTAAGGGGAGAGCTTACGCTTTGGTCCTAAATCAAATTTTCAGCCACGTTGGGTATAATCACTTGTCTTTGGATGAGAAGAAGACTTGGGGCGGCCCTGCGATTAGGAAATGTATGATAGCACACATTCCAGTCAGAAGGAGAAAGTTGGCCTACTAATTCTAACAGAGCTTTTTCCTCACTCGCTCCTTCGGGGTGTCCCGGGTAGCAAGTGATCGACACTGCACCGCCTGAGATAATAAGGCTTAGGGCCTTTTGCACGCTTTGCAGGGTTGTCGGGGTTTGAGTAGTGAATTGTTTGTTTCCACGCGGAAGGTAGCCAAGATTGTAAACGACGAGCTTAACGGGAACTGCGTTCGCTAAAGAAGGAAAATTGACATGGGATTGTTGAAAAAGTTGGACTTTAGGTAAAAGAAGTGGAGAAAGTAACTCTTGCGTTCTTCGAATCGCTTCTTCTTGGATATCAATGGCGATAACCTCGCTCCTTGCTTTATTCAGAAGCATTTCCGCCAATACCAGGGTGTCTTGACCGTTGCCGCAAGTAGCATCAATAGCCCAGTCTCCGCTTTGGAGAAGACCTTTCCAATAATGATGGGCTAGATCGAGGTGGGATTGAAAGAGTGGGAAATGGCGTCGCATGAGATTCTTTTTACTAAGATTGTAGAGAAAAAGAGAATAAAAGACTCCTTATTCTTAGAATTGCAGTTGAATTCTGAACTCTAAGAATAAGGAACTGAAAAGGAATTAAAGCCTCCAAGTTTTCTTAAGAGATAATGCAAGCTCTTGAATAGCTTTTACTTTGAATTCGGCTGGAATAGAATTAGCGGAGAGAAAAGCATTACGTCCAAAGTCCCGATTAAAGGAAGGATCATGGGGATGAATCATTTCTCTGTTTTTTTCCCATGCGGCAAGATAGGTCCTATACAGATTTCCAAAAAGGCTGTGAGCTAGATTTTTTTGATTTTCAGGGAGATCATTCGGATGCATTTGCAATTTTTCAAGAGCATCAAAAAGGAGTCGAATAGGGATCGCATCTCTCTGCTGATCAAAATCGACACGCGTTAAGATAAACAAAATAGCTTCGACCTGGAGACGTTGCACCGCTCGAAGTTTTTCCTGTGCTGTAGATAATTGATCAGATTGGAAGGCGGTTGATCCCCATTGATTATCGCGTCTGTTGATAGCCGAAGGCCTATCTTTATTTTGAATGTGGTAAAGATGGAAGAAAATTCTATCAACAAATTCTCTATCCCTGTCACCATTGATGGGAGAATTAAATGTATGTCCCTCGAAATTAAGCTGAGTAAGGATTTCCAGAGCAGCATCGTAGCCATCTTGTGTACAAGGAGTAAGTTGCTCAATCATTTGTTGCAAGAAAAATAGGGGAGAAGCGACATCTTCTAAAGTGGGAACTTTAACAGGGTTGTCTAAGATAACATGGGGTAGATTTTTGGAAAATTCATTGGGATTGCAGGCAGCTATAAAGTTAATCGTCCCGTTGATAGGATCATTTAATCGCTTTAGAAGGGTATGTGTTGCTTGTTTGGTTGTGCCAAATGCCATGATATAAGGAAGAAAATCTCTTAATTTATCTCCTTCTTGATTGAATAGATAGATAATATCTTTTTTGTCGATTGCCAGTTCTAAATGTTTATCATTAAATCGAAGGAGCGCACAGATGTTTGATAGTTGATGTTTATGTTTGGCCTCTAAAAGGGCATTTAGGCAGCTTTCAAGACGCTCAAAAGAAGGATTTGTGGGAAGGAGAGAGTGGTCTTGTTCGAGTTCTACTCGAAGAAGATCCGCGTTGCAATTTAGTTCAAAATCAGAGAAGGGCTTAATGTTAGGATCGTTGGAAGCACAGGCATGGCCCTCACTGATGATCCCTCTAATAAACTCTGCATCGATACATTCTATTTTATCTTCATCGGAGGGGTCGAGCATCTTTATGAAAAAATCAATGGAAACTTGTTCTTTACCCTTATTAAAATGCAAGTGATTGTTAGGATTGGAAGGATATTGTTTCAGAAGGAGGTCATACTGAATGTCGCAAGTTTCAATCTCCTTTTGAATGCTAAGCATCTGAATTCTGATCTCTTTTAGCCTTCTAAGAGTTTCACAGATTCCCTGATTTGTGACTGGGTTCGGTGACTTCTCACTGAGATTCTGCAACCAAAAAGTCCAATTTTCGATTTTCTCTAAATCACAACGGTCTAGTTTGTTTTTGACGTGGCTTACGCGAGGGTCTAATTCTGTAGATTCCGATTGAATGTAATCAACGATTTTCTTGCAAAAGTCGATTTTGCTTTCTAACTTTTCGATAGAAGGAAGTACAAGAGTTTGGTTTTCGGAATCCATGTTTTGTATATGCTTTCGAAAAATCGCAATCGTCGCTTCGACGACATCTATCTCGAGGAGATGATCCGCTAGATCTTCTCGATTGATCACCCACTTTTTTTGTTGTAACTGCGTCAATGTTTCTTGAACGCGGTTTTGAACTGCATTGGTGAAGTTGATCTTAGAAGCCATGTTTTACGCCCTCTTGTTGATGTGAAAAGTTTTAATTACTTAGATTATACAATAATAACCAACTTATTTTCAAACTTATTTATTATAAGTTTGGTTGGTTTATTATAAGTAATAAATTAAATTTTAAATTTAAACTAAAAAAGGGCCGAAATAACAAAATCCATTAACACACTCTTATATCCCCAATGTGATTGAAAATTTGGATTTAAGACCGAGCCAATCGCGGAGCTTTCGCTTCGGTCCTGAACCAAATTTTCAGTCACGTTTGGTATAGTCATTTTTATTTCTTTAAGAAATTCTTCTTGCGAGTAATTTCGGATTTGGATTAGTATACTCCTCTAAAATTTAGAGTTTTAGCGGGGTATTAGCTCAGTTGGTTAGAGCGCCACGTTGACATCGTGGAGGTCAGCTGTTCGAGTCAGCTATATCCCATTCTATGAATATTTCCTCGTCCCATTCTCTAACATTTTTGAATCAGACTGCAGCGGTCCTTCTGGCCTCTGCAGTGACTGAGCTATTTCCTGGAACGCTGATAATCAGCGGACAGGGAACACAGCAACGGTTTTTTTACGACTTTCTCTTTCCTTTTGAGTTCACACCCGAATTTCTCATTCTCATAGAAGAGCGTATGCGTTTGATTGTCAGAGAAAAAAGAGAGGCGCGGCTGCTCGAGATGATGCCTGCCAATGCAGCTTCCATGATGCGCCATCGCGGACAAATCCTTGCAGCGGATGTGCTCGATGGTATCGATAGAGCGCTAGTTGAAATGTGCCAGATCGGCGAGTTTGTGGCCTATTCTCCTTTTCCGTTTGTAGAAGATCTTTCCGCATTCTATTTTAAAATTTTAGAAAGTTATCCGCTCGGAATACCTGGAAGAAAGACGTTGCGCATCGTAGGTGTAGCAGCGGATGAAAAAGAAATATTAAAAAAGGCGTTAAAGCAGGCTCCTGCTTCTGAGCGCTCTCACTTGACTCTTGTGCGCGACAAGGAAATGTTTGAGCCCTTGGATGACGGGTTGTGGCTATGGCGGTCGCAAGGGATTGCCTTGCGCCGCAGGTTGATGAAGATTTGGGAAGAAGAGCACGCTCGAGAAAATTTTAACGTTGTTTCATCGCCTGCCGCCTTTCTTGGAAGTGGCGGAGTAGAGAGCATTACCGAAGCGCATAAAGAATACTTTTTCCATTCTGGAGTACAAAAGATCGCTGAAGTGGCGCTCGTCTCCAGTCCCCACAATTCCGACCCCGCTCTGGGGCTGCTTGCTCCAAAAGCCTATTTTGCCGACCGTAGTCACGTCTTTTGCCCTGACGATAAACTTTTAGAAGAATGTATTTCTTCCTTGCATTTCATCTGTAAGATCCCTAAAATTCTGGGTTTTGAGTTTGAAATTGTATTGTCCATTTTGGGAGAAGGAACTCAAAAAACAAAATCGAGAGGAGCCTCTCTTTTTCGAGAGGCTTTAGAAAAAGCAGGAATTGCTTACACTGTCGAGAAAAACTTTCGCTCTGGGACTGTGGCGAGCATCGATGTTCGCATTGCAGACGCGTTGGGGAGAGGCTGGACAGGACCTTATTTGAGAATTCCTGTAGCGCCGATGCCTGTGGGAAAGGGCAGCATGCTCATTCGCTCTGCATTTGGTTCTTTAGAGCGCATTGCAGCGCTGCTGCTGGAGCAGACAGGAGGATTTCTTCCTTTGCGCCTTGCTCCCGAGCAAGTGAGGATTCTCGTAGCAACGGGCCGCTCTCTTACATACGCGAAGCAGGTCCGCCAAGGGTTATTAGCCCAAGGTATCCGAGCAACGCTTGAAAATAGCGGGGAGATGCTTAAGACTCGGGTGTATAAGTCAATGATGGAGAAGGTGCCCTATGTCGTCCTACTCGGAGAGCGGGAAGAAAAGGGTAAGACTCTGACAGTGCGTGCCCATAATGAGAATAAAGAGCAGACCTTGTCTTTGGATGAGTTCTGTATGAGACTGAAAAGCGAAATGAGGAGTTACACCTCTGAACTTACGAATTAATAGAGAAATCCGAGCTCTTAAAGTTCGCGTCATCGATAAAGATGGGGAACAATTGGGAGTGTTGACATTAGCTGAAGCGTTAGCGAGAGCGGAGCAGGCAGGACTGGATCTCGTTGAGATCGCTCCAAGTGCTGAGCCGCCGGTGTGCAAGATCATCGATTTCGGAAAGTACCGCTATCAGCTGACAAAAAAAGAGAAAGAACAAAAAAAATCGCAGCATCAAGTCAAGGTCAAAGAGATTAAGATCAAGCCTAATACGGATGATCACGATCTCATGGTCAAGATTAAGCACTCGCGAGAATTCCTTTCTAAGGGAAACAAGGTGAGAGTCACTTGTGTTTTCCGCGGAAGAGAAATGCTGCACCCTGAGTTTGGAATGCGCATCGTCGATCGCATTTGTGAAGACTTGGCCGATGTTGCCGCGCCGGAAGCGCCGGCGAAAATGCTAGGTCGAAGTTTATCCGTCGTTCTTGCTCCTGGGGCAAAGAAGAAAACGGCAAATAGTTAATTGGAGAAGTACCGTGCCAAAAATGAAAACACGTAAAGCAGTGGCAGCGAGATTTAAAGTAACTGGAACTGGCAAGCTAAAGCGCCGCCGTCCGGGCCGTCGCCACATCTTAACAAAAAAAGCCTCTAAGCGTAAGCGTCGTCTGAGAAAAGATGGCTTGGTCGACAAAGGGCAAGTAAGGATGTATTCCCGCTTGATGTTAGTGGGTTAATGTTAGTCCAGCATTCTGAATGAATATTTAAAGTATGTAATAGTGGAGAATTATCATGGTTAGAGTCACCAATGCAGTGGCTGCCAATCGAAAACGTAAACGGCTCCTCAAAAAGGCAAAGGGATTTGTCGGTGATCGTAAAAATCACATTCGTTTGAGCCAAGATGCCGTTATGTCAGCGTTGGCATTCAACTACCGCCATCGCAAACAGAAGAAAAGAGACTTTAAGCGTCTCTGGATTGTTCGCATCGGAGTCGGCGCGAAGATCAATGGACTGTCTTATAGCAAATTGATTTCAGGCCTTAAGAAAGTAGGCTGCGGACTTAATCGCAAAATGCTTTCCGACATGGCACTTCGCGACCCAAGCGGCTTTTCTGCTGTTGCCGGCGCTGCGAAACAAGCGCTCGCTTAAAAACTGTATTCATTCCCGCGCCTTTATTTTTGGGCGTGGGATTTTTTTTGAGATGTTCTTATGAAAGATCAACTGTCTACCCTTCGCATCCAATTCCAATCCGAACTTTCAGCAACCCAAGCCAGTAAGGATGTTGAGCAGCTTAAGGTTAAATACCTCGGCAAAAAAGGCTCCATTCAAGAGCTTATGCAGCATCTCCGCAATACACCTGCAGAAGAGCGACCTGCTGTAGGCCAACAGATCAATACTCTCAAAGAAGAGATCACTCATCTCTGCGATCAAGCGCTGCATTCCTTCTCTCAGGCAGAACTAGCAAAACGTCTCGGCGAGGAAAAAATCGATATTTCTCTTCCTGGACGCAAAAGTTATCTTGGCAAAGCCCACCCGTTATCTCATATGATGGAAGAAATTATCCAAATTTTCATCAGCATGGGTTTTTCCGTGCAATACGGCCCTGATATCGACAGCGACTATTACAATTACGAAGGACTGAACTTTCCTCCAGATCACCCTGCTCGCGATATGCAGGACACCTTTTATATCACCAAAGAGATGCTGCTTCGCTCACATACATCGAATACCCAGTTACGCGTGATGGAAAATCATCAACCCCCGATTCGTATCGTTGCGCCAGGAACAGTCTACCGCAATGAGACAATCAGCAGCAGATCCCATGTTTTCTTCCATCAGGTCGAAGGCCTCTATGTCGATAAAGGTGTTTCTTTCGCAGATCTCTTCTCAACACTTGATGAGTTCTGCGATAAGCTTTTCGGACGAAAAGTCCAAACGCGTTACCGTCCAAGCTACTTTCCCTTTGTTGAACCCGGCCTTGAGCTCGACGTCGCGTGCACATCATGTAATGGAAAAGGTTGTCGCCTTTGCAAACAGTCGGGTTGGCTCGAAATCCTCGGGGCAGGGATGGTGCATCCTGAAGTCCTCAAAAACGGAGGGGTCGATCCTGAAGTATATAGTGGATTTGCCTGGGGCATGGGCTTAGAGCGTCTAGCGATGTTGCGCTACGGCATGAAAGATATTCGCATGTTCACAGAAAACGATCTTCGCTTTCTTGAACAGTTTGCTTGAACTTTATCCTTAAGTTATTATAATTGCTGCATCTTCGTGCGGAAGAGTGGCAGAGTGGCCTATCGCGGCTGTCTTGAAAACAGCAGTCGGGCAACCGACCGTGGGTTCGAATCCTACCTCTTCCGCCATTTCTTAGACCTTTGAATCTCACCCTAATTAAATTTTCTCTTAGCAACCAGAGCCTGGCATCAGGACTGCGGGGACTAGATGATCTCCTTTTAATGTGTAGGTTTTGTTTGGGGAGACATCGACCCAATTGGTGAGAAGGTCGGGGGCTTCGCTATTGTTTGACCAAATAAGCACGCGGAAGAATTCCGCATTTTGAGGGATGGTCAGTTTGATCGTTCCTTGTTGGGAGATGGTTTGAATGGAGTTGTCATCCATTTTTGCTCCGCGCATAATGGCTTGATTGCCTTCTTGGACCTCTTTTGCGTTAGATGCCCATTGCACAGCAATTCTAGCGTTTTGTTTTGGGTAGGGTGTTTCATTGTCAAGCGTGAGGGTTGCAGCAAATCCTGTGGAAGCGAATAGAAGAAACGAGAGAAAAAATAGTCTAATCTTTTTCATTTTTACCTTGTCATTCGACGGTTATGCCTTGCTGCGGAACGCAGGGAGCGTTTGCATTTGAAATAGGCGCTTTGAGCGGAAAAGTTCCTTCAGCGCAAAGGGTGAGTTTTTTGCCGGTGCCTTTGAAGGGTTGTTTAGGAATGTGCACGGTGACATTTTTGATGACGTTAACGGCTTCTGCGATTTCAAAATCACCCACCATGCTTAGGAACTGATAGCTTTCTTCTGGAGAAAGTCCTTGTGTGCGCACAAGGAAATCGATTGCATTTTTAGAGGCAAGCCGCATGGCTTCCATCAGATCTGTATTTAGACCTACGATCATCCAGTGTGTCTCATTTTCGATAATGGGCCATGTGAAGACATTTCCCCCCTTTCTTTTTGTTTTATCAGAGACGCCTTCCGCTCTGAGATCTTTTCTAACGAAAAATTGAAGCACGATCGCTTCATAAGAGGTTTCAAGCGCTGTCACGTCGATTTCTCCATTGCTTTGCATGGCATGCGAATCTCCTGTCCACACAAGACCCCCTTTTTGGAAGACGGGAAGGAAAATGACAGAACCTGCTTGAAGCTCCGGTTGATCTAAATTTCCTCCAAAAGGTCCAGGTGGAACCGAATTAAATTCTCCGGCAACAGGCTGTCCCATTTGGGTAGGCATATCGACAGGCCAGCCCGATGGCCAGTCAAGCGGTGGCGCTACCGCTAAAACTCCTGGAAACGGTTTTAGCTGAAGGCAGACGCCTTTGGTGAATTCGACGGTGTTGTTCCTTTTATCGAATTTAAAGTACTTGATCCTGGGTTTCGTAAATTCTGTGAGGATGCCTTGCGTGGGACTGAGGAAGTTATATCCAAAATCGTTGAGTTTGATTTCAAGAACTCGGATCTCAAGCACGTCTCCCGGTTCTGCTCCTTCGATGTAGACAGGTCCTGTGACCGAGTGCATACCGCGTCTTTTCTGGATATCGTTGGCGACATAGAATTTCGCAACATCTGCTGGCGTCGTTTTATTATAGACCATCGCGTGAAGGCAACTATTCCATGTTTCCATCGATACGATATCCCCTGAGCGAATCTTTACAGTCGGCGTTTTATTCAGGTCGAAAAGACCCAGCGTGACAGTTTCTGAGGTTGCAGGCACCCTGTGTGTTTCCGCCATGAGGAAAGAGAGGTTGCATGCAGCAGAAAGTAGGGATAAGGAGATGAATTTTTTCAGCATAGTCCAACTCGATTGGGATTTTTAACCTACATGTAATAGGTGTCTGTAGAAAATGCAAGCTAAAACAGAACGATCAGTCTACCGGTGATGGCGACAACATTGGATTTGGTGGGGTGGGCACCGGGGTTGGGAATGTAACTGAGCACGGGTTGGAAGTAAGTGGATTTATACAATTGTCCCTGATAATAGGTTTGGAACATGAATTCAGAGTGTCTTGAGAACATAAATCGGTTTAGACGCGACCAAGCCATACCCATGCCGAAGGAGTCATTAGGACGATGCGGAACAAGCGCAAATGCAGTTAACCCTAAGCCGCCAAAGAGATTCATAGGGAGCGTTCTGGAATTGTTCCATCCGAATTGAAAAAAACCTGAGACATTCCCTTGGTTGGTTGTCTCCGATTTCTTCACCCATAATGCCTGTGAACCAAAGGCATAGACGCCTCCTGTTCCGGTTTGGGATTGTGAATCTGACTTGAGTTTTCCACTTTGATACCATCCTCCAACTGCAGCAATGCCAGGTTTAGATTTTGCCCAACCGTAGCCCATTTCAGCGATCGAAAAATAGTAACCGTTAAAGCGAGGCCCTGTAAGTCCGGTTTGAACGCCCCGCGCAAGATTGCCATCAAAAAAGCCAAGGTTGACATAAGCTTCTTTTGTCGGTGCAAGGGTAGCGACAACACCGTAAACAGAGTTGTAATAGCCTCCAAGAACACCGATCATCGTGGGGTTAACAAAAATGGGGGTATAGATCAAACCTGTCACGGAGGGAATAGAAACTGCAGGATTATCTGTGGTAACGGGTTTGGAAACATTGTTAAAATGAAAGGTAGGCACCGTTTTTCCGATGCGCACGCTAAGCTTGTTGTGCCAAAATTTCTGGAGGATCCACAGTTGGTAAAGTTCCGAGCGATCCAAAGGCGGATGTCCCGGTAAACTGTTGTATCCTTGTACAACTCCAGCGTCGGCATTGGTCGACTGTCCGTTAAATTGGAGGAATTCCGATCCAATCAAAGCGCCTTTCCAGCCCATCGCTTTTTGAAGATCTATCGATAGATCGAGAATGAAGGAGCTATTACCCGTCCAACGTCGATTGTGATGGACTCCTGCAAGTCCATGCACGAGTGCGTTATAGTCGCTAACCCATACTCCTCCAAGACGAACGCCAGAGCTTTTAGGGATGTGCAGCCATTGACCGAGTTTGCCTGTACCGACTTGCGAATTGACGGCGCCAGGGTTTCCGCTAATCCCATAGCTTGATTCTTCCGCATAGACGGCAATAGCTCCAGTGAATAGACAAAATAACGTGAGCTTTCTGCACAGCTTCATGGATCCTTAAGAACCCCTATTGGTAATAGGGATGGTCTTCGACTTTCTTATAGGTTTTCGTTTCTTCATCCCAAAGCATGGTTGGATCGAGATTCTTTCCATATTTGCTTTGTAAGAAGGCAATAACATCATTGGGAGCACGGACGGTCAGGTTGTCGAAAGTCGCCTTTCTCAGCGGAAATACCTCTTCATACTTTAAAGGCGGCATGCATTTGATCTCTGCAGTTTTCCAGCTGTCCGGGAACGGGCTATCCAAATAGGTAAAGAAATAGCCGACCGTTTTGTCCTCTTCATTGATTTGGTAGTGGTAGATATCGATGAAGTTTTTCGTCTCCTTAACATAAAGCTTAAGAAAGGATTTTGGTTTTTCATAGCTCGACCAATCTTGGATCTGATATTTTTCCGGATCAAGCGTGGAGAGGATTTTTTTCACGTTATCGTGATCGGGAAGAAGAATTGAAAGATCGATGTCCCAGTCCCAAGGAATAATTCCTCCGTAACGGTACGCTCCAATGCATGTTCCACAATCAATCCAATAAACAATGTTGTGCTTTTCAAAGAGGTCGACAATTTCTTTCAGGGCAGCGATTTCGATTTTTTGCTTTTTGGTAAGGTTGGAGGGCCGCTTGTGATTTTGGCAAGGAATGAACTCATCCGAGTAAAAAGGAGGAAGTCCTTTAAGCTGGTACTCTTCAAGATGGGATTTGAGGGCAGATGTGGTCTCTAGATTTTGTTTGATCTCTCGATGTCTTTTACGGACTTCTGGCGAAAGGTAAGCGAGCCCCTTGAATGCGGCTCCTAAAACTTCGCTAAAGGGGAGTACAGCGACCGAAGCAAGTGTTTTTAGCCAATGCAGATTGTGGTAGTTGAAAAGTTGTTTCACTTCGCAATCTCTATTGATTTCTTTTCCTGCAAAAAGATACTGCGACGGGGTCAAAAAGAAATTACCCATCGACTCAATGACATTAGCACTCTGTATGCGCGTGTTTAAAAAAATACTTTCACGAATTGCATGATACGAAGAGACAACCGGAATGCCGATCGGCATCATGACATCGCGCACAAAGTCGGTGGGGACATCCACCCCATCCTGCTCTTCTGCAGAGAGAGTATTGCTAAATGCTGTCAGCAGCAAAAGACTGGCGAAGACAAAACTATTTTTTATTTTGCATAAAGAAAAATTCATAACGGCCTCATGAGGTAACTCAAATACTTTTTTTGCTCAGTTAATCCGATCTTTGAATTTACTAAAAGCCTGATTTTTTTACTCTTCCGTAGGTTTATTTGAGAATTTTAATTTATTTTTATTTTAAATTTTTGAGTTTATTTAATAAAAAACAGGTTCTGATACAATGCTGTAAATTTAACGGAGAAAGTTTGTTATGTTTAAATTTGAGATAAATAATTGGTTCAGAGCTCTTGCTAGATTCTGCGATTACTCACTCTTTTTCTTAGCCTTAGGCTTGGTCACATTATTCCTCCCTTATTTTTACGGTGCTTTTTTCTATTACATTCTTGCCGCTGTCGTCCCTTTCATTTGGGTTCCTGTGGAAGCCCTTTGGATTTCAAGATGGGGAAGCACTCCAGGAAAGCTCCTTTTTGGACTTTCTGTTTTAGATACGGCAGGAGCCCATCTTTCCTATACGGATGCGCTAAAATGGTCTCTTTTTCTTCCCCGAAATAAGGGTGTTGTCCGTCAAAAGAGCATTTCTTGGAAAAGAAAACTGTGCGCGTTTGTGACAAGTTCTGCTTTTGTTTTGGGAGCTATCTATGGGAATGGACTTTCCCTTTGGAGCGTAGGACTGGAAAAGGGAATTTCTCCAGATGGGTGGGTAGAGTATTCTTGCCATGACACCGGTTTCAAGGTTTCATTCCCTACAGATCCTGAGTCGGAATCCAAAGAGCTCGTCATTCCAGATAGTGGAAAAGTTCTCAATTACAAAGAGATCACGAGCGAAGAAAATGAAAAAGTGACTTATTCTGTCACACATCTCGATCTTCCGAGAAAATGGAGGCTTGCAGCGGATACAACACTTCTTAAAGGGGTTCTTGAACAAATCGTTCTTCATAATTCTCAAACGGAACTTATCGAGAAAGAATTTAAAATGCTCGGAAAGCACCGCGTCTTAGATTACCGCCTGAAGGAAGGAAAAGATGCGATCAAAGGCCGACTGATTATTGTGTCGGGAACTTTGTATCGTTTAATGATCGCTTATCCCCCATCACATGAGAAGCAGGTCGAGCAAAGTCCTTTCCTCGACTCGTTTGAAGTTTCCTAACCTGAGTTTTGGGTTGATTTTATAGAGAATTACTGACGTGCCAAAATGGCAGAAATTTTGTCAAAAGATGCAGTAAGGCTCTATGAAAGGAGCCCAAAACTCAAGTTACTAATGTAGGTCCCGGATCCAAAAACTCATCGGTTGATCCGTGGGGTGTGTCTCATTGATTTTTTTCCAAGAGATGTGGCACTTGATTTCGGGATGGTGGACATAGCCTCTTTTTCTCCAAAAATCATCGAGAGGGATGAAGTCTTTGGGTCGATTCGGGTCCAGAGCATGGTGCTCGGGAACGCAGAAGCAGATATGCTTGAATTTCTTATAGTGGGAAACATGAGCTTCTCTTGCGTCGAAGAAATGATGTCCGATGCCGCGCCCGCGATAGCGCTTTAGAAGAGCAGAATCCCCGAAATAAAAGTAAGACTCGATGCTCCATTTGCGCTCTTTAAAAGGATGTCGAAGCGTCTCTTCCTCGATTTCAAGAGGGGATCCCAAAGAAACTCCCACGAGAGTCGTATTGTCGAAGATGAGAACTGCGATGGTTTCCTTGTTTAAAGAAAGTCTCTTTAAGTAAGCGATTTCATCATCGTGTTGAGGATCTTTAAAATAGGGGTAGTCTTTAAAAACTTCCATGCGCAATTTAGCCATCGAATGAATGTAAGGTTTCAGTCCAGGTCCAGTGAATGAGCGTACGTGAATGTCAGTCATTAGCATCATCGACTCCTCCAAAATAATTTGAATTAGAGTCTCTTATGGCGAAAAACCCAAATAAGTTAAAGGAGAAATTATATTGATGAAAAGTTGGAGAATCTGCCAACGCTGAAGGCGAGAGATGAATTCGCTATATACGGGTTGCATACTTTTCCTTTAGGTGTAGCGATTAAACCATCCATGGCATCATTGATGACACGGCCTAGTCGCTATCGTCATCTTCCTCGTCTTGATCTTCAGAGGGACCCATATTAATGTTCACAACCACAGGGACCTGGACGGATGGGAAAGCCGGATTGAGCAAAACATAGCCACTCGAAACAATTCCAATGTACCATCCGGAAATTTGCCATTCGGGCAGAAACACAACGCCAGGACCAAATCCCCAGTAAACGCCACCGAACCAAAATGGTGAAACCCAAGCTGCACCGTACCAAAAGCCCGGTCCGCCCCAAACGATCGGATGCCTCCAGCCAAAATGGGAGTGGTAATAGTGATCATCAAAACGTCCGTGATGATAATGCCCGCGAGCTTCTCTATGATCGCGTGAGCGTTGCTCGTGGTGTCCGTGGCCGCGATGATTACCGTGTCCCCGATCGCCATGTGATCCGTGGCCATGTTGATGGGATGAACCGTGTCCGCCATGCCCGTGAGGTGATCCTCCGCTACCGTGCTGATGAGGCGATGATCCGTGCCCCCCTCCCCCCTGATGAGATGAGGCTTCTGTTTGAGAAGATAATTCCAAATTCTCTTTTGCAAATCCCAAAGATGTGGAGACAAAAATGGGAAGGGAAAATAATAAACTCCAGTTCTTCATCTTTCTCTCCTGAGTAGTGGATTATCAGATTAAACTCAACATAGTGTTTGCAGAAGATGGTGTCAATAAATTTTTAACATATGCTGGTGACATTTCAAATGGGCTAGAGAATTTTGGTTTAACACGACCATTTTTTGATCCATCAAACAGGGGCATTATTCGAGCAATAAGACCCTGTTTGATGGATCGGGAAAGGGGGTTGTTAAAATCGAAATTCTCTAGCCGATTGAAACGGAACCGGTATATACCCAACGTGATTGAAAATTTGGATTTAAGACCGAGCCAAAGCCCCGGGATTGGATGATCGAATCTATACCCGACGCGAATGAAAATTTGGATTTAAGACCGAGCCAAAGCCCCGGGATTGGACGATCGAATCTAGCCCCTATTTCTAATAGTGGCGACGATTCGATCGCGCCAATCGCGGGAGCT
>JAJPIB010000021.1 GCA_021324995.1 Chlamydiia bacterium
TTCCGATCCATCAAACAGGGTCTTATTGCTCGAATAATGCCCCTGTTTGATGGATCAAAAAATGGTCGTGTTAAAACCAAAATTCTATAGCCCATTGAAACGTCACCGGTATAGTTTCAGTTGAAACCTGGTGTCATCATATTTCGAGTAAAGTTGTGGAATTGTGTGAAAAATATTGAACAAATTTAAAGCGCGCGTTAAAGTCCTTTCAAATTTTTGTTGGGATTTTTTTTTCGCGAGCGATTGGTAGCTATAAGCCTTTAAAAAAGACGGTCTTGTGCTGCGCTCTCTACCGAAAAATGACTCAAGGATTTATTCAGGATGTATGGGTATTCTGAGCTAATGGGGCAATGCAATAGGGCAGCGATTTTTCGCTGAGTTGAGTTTTGCAATTGCCTCTAATTCTTGAGTCATTTTAGGTATAAAAATCCTCTAATGATTTTCATGAGGGTAAATGAGACACAATTCTTCCCTTTTCGATCATTGTGAATCCGCTGCCATCCGTGTGCAGTATTGGTTTGGAAGAGATAAAAATAGTTTGTTGCATTTAAGTAGCGGGGAACTCAAGCCCCATGATTTTTGTAAGAAATACAAGTGCGATTTATTGAAGCCACCTCGAATTATTTCCCCAGTAGAGCATTTGCCTCTCCAAGGCTATGTGCTCTCTAAGAATAGAAAGCAGATCAAAACGCGCAATGTCACGCCAGGAAATCCGTTGAAGCAGCTTCAGGTCAGCGTTGATGCTTCTTGCTGCAATATGAATCAGAAGAATTATCTGCATCTTTCTCCTGCCAGAGTTGCTCATTGCAAGTTTAGGGAACACTTTTTAGTTTCCAAGCGGCTAAAAAACATTTCCCAAAATGCACAAGGAAGCCCCAAACAACACAAGATGGTTCCTATTAAGCCTTTTGGGCAGAAGGCGTCTTCCCCGGAAGAAGATCCTTTTCTAGCGGGTCAATTTAAGGAAGAACGCCATTTCCATATCGGGAGAGTCATTAAGTATCTGATGGATTAGGCAAGAGGTCTAATGCGATGCGCGACACCGATGTAGCCTGTCGCAAGGCTGGAGCTGAATTTGAATGTGAAATCATCGCTGATTTTTCTTTTTAGCAAACTCCTCCAAAAGGCCTTAGAGCCGATGCGTGGACATAAGCCGCATATTTCCTGAATGACAAGGCCCGATTCCTCGCACCACTTTCTCAATTCAGAAGGTTTAATGAAGTAAGAATAGATATGCATGTTTTTCGGAGTGTTCGGAACACACCATTCAACTCCTTTGATGACGAAAAGCCAGCTTAAGAGATTGCGATTGAAAGTATGGAAGAAGAAAAGACCCCCAGGTTTGAGCAGGCTAGCGACTTTCTGAACGATTTGTTTAGGATTTTCAATGTGCTCAAGAAAATCCATGGCAAAGATCGCGTCAAAGCTTTGTGAGGAAAAGGGGAGGGAGCTGGCATCGAGCCGTAAGTATTGCACTGTTTGTGAGACATCCTTGGTTTTAGCGACATGCAGACTTTTTTCAGAAAGGTCGATTCCCGTCACACGATGTCCCTCTTTTGCAAGCGCATTGGTCAGAAATCCAGCGCCACAGCCGATATCGAGGACATCCAGCGAAGGTGAGCCCATCAACCTCATTTTCTCGATAATCCAGGGGTTGCGAAGCGCATTTTCGGCGCGAAGCAGTGCGATCGGATGGGAGCCTCCTTCGTACCAGGATTCCCCAAGATCGTCGTAAAAAGTATTGTTTACTCGGGAAGCTTGTCTTTCCATAAGAAATTCCAGTAAATCGTTTGATAGCAGAAAAAGAGGGTAATGCAAAGCGCCTGTCCGCTCAAGACCAGCTTAATGTTGTCTGCGTGAGGAACAAGCTCTGCTAACCAAGCAGGGGCTTCCACCCCTTGAATGATCGGCCACAGCAACCCCGCAGAGGCGAGGACAATGGGGTGATTGAGGAATAACAGAGCGTGAAGCCATTGCTCGGAAGCAGGACAACAATCCTTGTGCACGAATTCATCTTTGGTCACAAAAATGCAGGAAAAAAGGGCTAGCGCGATGTATACCTTTAAAGACAAAAGAGAATAAGGAACCCAAAGCACAAAGACAAAACAAGCGAGAACGGTTAATGTATCGAGAGGGTGACCAAGCCTTTCCCATTTAGGAAGCCCGCGTCTGACATGAAAATAGAACTCATCAAAGTTCACCACGAGCATTTGAACGGCAAAGGGAAGAAGCATTAAAATTAACATGGGTTTCATGCCCCTTTCTCAAAAAGTCCTCCGGCAATACTAAGACCGGGACCGAACGCTAAGCTGATGATTTTTGCTTTTTTGGCAACTTTGGGATCTTTTAGCATCTTTTCCCAAATGTGAGGCAGTGTCGCTGAGGACATATTCCCAAAGTTTTTTAGAACCTCAGTGGAGTGCTCGATTTGATAGGATTGAAGTCCCAGCAGCTCTTGGATCTGTTGCAAAATTTTTGGACCCCCGGGATGAATTGCAAAGAAAGACTCTTTAATGAGCATTTCTGGACTCATTCCTAGGCGTGCCCCGAGGCGCTCGATATAACCTGTAAGAGCTCTAGAGATAAAAACCGGGACTTCTTTTGAAAGCGTCATGCTAAGGCCCTTGTCCACGCAGCTCCATGTCATGCAATGCGAAGAATCAGGAATCACTTCTTCATGAAGAGCGAGGACCTTTAAATGAGGTTCCGAGGGTTTTTTAACGGTTAAGGAGTATTTGATAAACCCATCTCCAAAGAGGCTTTGCACCACGAGCTGCTCCGTGCTACAGCGCATGGGATGCAAATGCAATGAGCATAACTCTGTATGAACGATATCAGTGCGCCCTACTGCAGGAGAAAAAAGAGAACAGAATCCAGACGCCATACGAATCGCAGGAATGGAGCTATAGCAGCCCATATGATAGGCGTGTGTCACTGTTGTCGTTTTTCCCGCTTTGCGAAGAGAAACGAGTTTTTGGGCAGGACTAGGGGCAACATAGCCTGTGCATGTGGCGTGAATGAGATGGACAGGAAGATTTTTGTCATCAGGGTAAAACCGTTCAAAGATGCGTGTGACTTCCCGATCGAAAAAGTGGCTTCGTTCAGCAAATCCGTGTCCGTAAGGATTTTCTGCAACCGGATAAATCTCCATCTTTGACCAATCTTGCTGCAGAGGATCGCTGATATGCATTCCGCGACGTTGAATGCGTTCTTTGCCCAAACCCAACTGCATCAGCTTATCCTTTAGGGTGGAACGAAAGGATTCAACCTCTCTTTTTTCATAACAGTGCGCAGCGCGAGCATGGACTTCTGCAAGCCAGTCTAAGATTTTGCACTGCTCTATTTCGTGATGCGGCCGAATATGGCGGAAGTCGCTGAGAGCATATGGCATCAATAAATCCTCTATTTTAGATGAGAAATGTGACTCCTGTCAGCGCAAGAACGATGGCGAAAATTTTGCGCACCGTAGCGGGGTCGATTTCGTGAGTAAGCTTAGCACCATAAGGAGCTGCAAAAAAAGCTGTGATTCCAATGATTAAAAAGGCGGGGACATTGATGAGACCTACTGAATTAGGGAAGCTAGGAGCTTCTTCGACGCCCAAAAGCAGATAGGAAATTGTTCCACACACCGTTGTCACAAGCGTCGTTGCTGCTGATGTCCCTATTGCATTCCTGTCTTTCATATGAAAGGTTGTGAGCAAAGGAACAGTCATGCTGCCACCACCGATACCGAGCAGGTTTGATATGGCTCCAATCCCACTGCTGAAAAAATTCAAGATGAGAGGAGAGGGAAGACGATGCAATTCTTCCGTGCTCACTTTTTTGCGGAAAAAACTTATTGCAGCTACGAGCAGAAAAATCCCAAAAAAGATCTCAAGAACAATCGTCGATAGCCAGATAGCAATGAGAGCCCCTATAAAAGATCCGATAATGAGTCCTGGAACGAGTTTTTTAAAAACATCCCACACGACCGCTTTTCTTCGATGATGTGCAATTGTGGAAGCTGTCGTATTGAAAATCATCGCAGCAAGCGACGTCGCAATAGCGATATGCATGATGTAGGTTTGCGGAAATCCAAGATAGCGAAAGACCAGACATAGAGTGGGAACTGTGACAATCCCTCCACCAATTCCCAGAAGACCGCTCAAGACGCCTGCAGCAGCCCCAATACCCATATACGCGATGCAAACAATGATAATAGTCATGAATTTCCAGTCTCTAAGAGAAATAACTCATACTACACAGGGTCTAAAAAAAATTACTATGAAAAACAATTGTTTCTTGTAAGATTTTCTATTTGACTGAAATTTAGTTTGAGGACAGTCTTTGAAATGCCTATACTACGGACATTTGAAAGCTTGAGGACTTTGCAAGGAAGCGGCGCAAATTTTTGTGTCTGGAGCGAGTGACCATTGCCGGAGAGGCAAGGCACGAGTGAAGGTCAAAAATTGGCTGCCAAGCTGACGAAGCAAAAACTCCAACTTTCAAGTGGAAGCAGTATATACTACGGACATTTGAAAGCAGGAGAATTTGCCAACGCTGAGGACGGCAGACTCGTTGAGAGGGTTATCCATGGATACTAAAAAAATTACATTTAAGTTGGCTACCAAAGGCGACAAGGAACTTGTTCATAGTTGGTATGATAAACCGCACGTCAAAGAGTATTGGGACAATAGCAAAGAGATGTGGAATAATTTCAAATCTTATCTTCAAGGCGATAAAGAGCTTTTTGATTATTGGATTTGCTCCTATGATAAAAAACCTTACGGTCTTATCTTGACTTCGGATGCTGCTGAATCCGATCCCAAAACAAAAAAGCAGTTAGAGCATTTTATTCCTTGGATTGAGCCGGAAGGCAAGACCCTAACCATCGATTTCCTTATTGGTGAGGAGGCGTTTCTCGGCAAAGGGCTTTCTTATGCAACCCTAAGAAAGTTTGGGGAGGTGCAGGATTCTTCTGTCACGGCCTTTCTCATCGATCCCGAAGTGAAAAATGAAAGAGCAATCCACGTTTATGAAAAGGCCGGCTTTGTGAGAGTATCGACCTTCATTCGCGGACAAGGCTTTTTCAAAGGGAAGCCGCATTACCTTATGAAAATGAAGCTGCCTCCTGTTAACAAAAATTAATTTCACGCAAATTGGAGAAGCTTATGGAGAGCAGAACCACTATTGTGATTGCACACCGCTTGTCCACGCTTTCAAAAATGGACCGCATTTTAGTTTTTGATCAGGGGAAGATCATCGAAGAAGGATCTCATCAAGAACTTCTGGCAAAGGGTGGGCATTATGCCCATTTATGGGAGATGCAAGCTGGAGGATTTCTTCCTTCCTAATAGCCAAACTTGTCCATTTGCCTAACCTGCTTTTCTTGAAAAAAACCAAGGCCTTTGGCCTTGGTTTTTTGTTTAAGAAGTACTTAATGGAAAACGACAGGGACTTGGTCGCTTTCAAAGCCATTAAAGTTCACCAATGAGATGGTGTAATTGTGACTCTTATTCTTGCAACCTAGCAAATCGATGAACTTGTCTGATTCCGAAGGTGAAACGGAGTCGATAAGAACGCCGTCGCGATAGATGTTAAAGTACTTCGCGCAAGGGGATGGGTCCCATTTCAAGATATTCAAGCATCTTTTTTGAACAGTAAACTTATCGCAGCATTTCTTGGCTCTAGCGTTTTGAGGTAGAAGCATATTATAATTCATAGAAGCCACCACTTCAGTCTCTAGCCAAACAGCAATTCCTAAGCCACAAGAAGTTAGACCAATATTGAGATAGATATTTGAACCGGATGCGACAATTTCGAAAGGAAGCCATTGAGAACCGAATGGCCTGTAATCCGCGAAAATAGTGTCATTGCTACCCCAAATAGACATCATGTCTCCATTATTCGCTACAGAAAGCGGGTTTTGTGACATGAAGGAAGAAAAACTATCAAACGGGCCTCCAGAAATAGCGACGGGAGTGGTCCATGTCCCATTGGGAAGACGCGAAGAGCTAAAAACTTGCTCATTTAACCCGTTTGTTGACCAAAGGACAGTAGCATTTCCTTGAGCATCCATAACAACATCAGGATCCAAAGCAGGTTCAGTAGGCCCTAGGACAGAAGAAAGATCTACGGGAGGACCCCAGCTTGTTCCATCAAAATAGGAAGCGTATATAGTCGTATCTTTTCTCCAGGCGACAATAGCATTGCCGTTTGCGTCAATAGCGCTTCGAGGATTTTCAGACACATTATCACCGGGGGTGGAATCTAAAATGAGAGGGGGACTCCAGGTATTTGTTGCAGCATTATATGTCGCAACACCTATTCCAAAATCGTTCACTATTTTTGATTGCCAAGAAACGACAACATTCCCATTTTCATTGATTGCAGGAAAGGGTTTATTATCCCCGCTACCTCCATCTTCAGCTGTGGATATCATCAGTGGAGTTGACCAACTTCCTCCAAAGGGCAAGAAACTCACTTGTGTATTTTCTCCCGTGCTAGTTTGGAGTCGCCACGCTGCCACCGTGGTTCCTGCCTCATTCAAGGCGAGATTAATATTCACGGGTTGATCAAAGTTGGCTCCCGCAAATAAAATTTGAGCGGGGTTCCACGTTCCATCGCTACTTCTTGTCGCGTAGATAACAACACTGGGAAAGGGAGCATTATTATAAACGCCCTCCCAGGCAGCTACAGCATAGTTCGATGAGTTCATCACAATGTCTGGATCTCCTTGGTCTGAGTAAAAAGGATTCCCAAATGGATCTTGTGATAAGTCGCTAATGAATTGCGCGGGGAGCCAACCTGTGGATGGAGTAAAATAAGCACTCGAAATCGCATGATTTCCAAGGTCACCTGGTGAATCTTCGGTTGTCCAAACGGTGATGGCATTTCCCAGGGAATTTACAACTAAGACAGGGCCGCCAAGGGTTGAAGGTAAAAAACCCGGTTGGCTGATGGGGACTGGAGTCGTCCATGTGCTGCTATAAAGCAAAGTAGAATGGGATAAAACTCCAAGTATGATCCCAACAGATGCCATAGAACGGCTTAACATTGAATGTATCTTCATATTTCCTCTTATTTAAACCTGATAATCAAAAAAATAAGTGCTTAGAGTGTGTTACACCCAACGTGATTGAAAATTTGGATTTAAGACCGAGCCAAAGCCCCGGGATTGGACGATTGAATCTAGCTCCTATTTCTAATAGCAGCGACGATTCGATCGCGCCAATCGCGGGAGCTTTCGCTTCGGTCCTAAATCAAATTTTCAATCACGTTGGATATAATGGATTTTGTTATTTTGATTTTTGATGATTTTTTATTTAGGATCTAAAAAAAAGGCGCAAAAAGCAATTAACAAAAATCCATTCATGCACTCTTAGAACCTGGCGCCAAAACCGCCACCGACGAAAAGTCCCCCTGAATTAAAACCTCTTTGATGGATTCCATGTTTGCAGTGCTCTGCGAAAACGGGGATGTAAGCGTAATCTAGGAAAAAATCAAAAAACATATGGTGAGGAAGTTTTACTTGCAGACCGGATTTAGCGATAAGCACTGGGCTCCAGCGAGAAATATTTTTGTGCACATAATAAGCTCTGTCGTGAAAGTGTTTATAATCAAAACCAATGCCCGCGCCCAAATAAGGATTCCAACGGCTTTTTTCACAAAAAAACTTCTTTGCTCCGGTAGTAAACATTGCAGAAATCACCTGTGTATAGTGGTGTTGGCATGTCGAATGTCCACCTTGTTGAAAATAAGAGAAATTGGCCCATGGCGCGCAAACGGTCCATTGTCTCCAAGCTGCTTCGATCTGAAAATCTGCCCATCCATCGTGATAAATTCTTCGGTATCTGCTGTCATCCGGACGGAAATAAGCCACGCGAAGCGCCATGTCGAGATTTCTTTTTCGAGATGTGCTTATCTTTGCATTCTTTGAGTTATCTCCCCATTTAGGCAGATCTTCCTTTTTGGTTGAGCTTTCTCCATTTTTTAACGAACTGGATGAACCACTTTCAGAATCAGAAATATTTTCTTGGTTGCCTGTTTTTGTCGAAGGTAGTGGGAAAACTGCAGCGATCTCTTGAGATTTTTCATCACCCGATTGGGCATAAGAATCAAGGGAAAGAAGGATGCAAGTACTTAAAAGTAAATATTTCATAGTGTTTAACCTCAGTTAGCGTTTAGACCGAAAATGATTCTAGAATCGGTTTTGGGTATCCCTGATCAAAATTTGAGCATGCTTTTCCAAAAATCGATTCTTGAATCATTTTCGGCATACTCAGGATCCCAATCGGTGGATTCCCCGTGTTTTTTTACAGATTTTTCTATCTTATGGATGATGGTAAATGTAGAGAAGCAAATTTTTACTTTGCTAAGGAAAAAAATTTAAGTTTGCTTTTTTCCAACAGATGGACTAGATCTGCATTATGGGCGGTCACCTTCGATCTTTGGAGTGCTTTGAATGATGAAGAAAGCTTTTAAAATTGCGATTGTCGTCTTACTTCTACTGGGATTAAGCGCTGGATCCGTTTTGTTTATTGCCAACGCTAACATTCCGGTTTTAGAGCCAAAGGGAATGGTTGGAGATAAAGAGCGGGAGCTCATTATTTCGGCCTCATTACTCATGCTGATTGTTGTGATTCCTGTATTTATTTTAACTCTAGTATTTGCCTGGAAATATCGGGAGTCTAACACAAAATCTAAACATGCGCCCGACTGGGAACATAACTACATCGCAGAATATTGCTGGTGGGGTGTTCCGGTCTTCATCATTATCATTTTGGGCGTTGTGACATGGAGATCTAGCCATGAGCTTAATCCGTTTACTCCTATCGATAATGGTGAAAAACCGATAATGATCCAGGTGGTCGCGCTTGATTGGAAATGGCTTTTTCTTTATCCCGAGCAAGGGATTGCCTCTGTGAATTTTGTGCAGTTTCCTAAAAATACGCCCATCAATTTTGAAATTACATCCGATGCTCCGATGAATTCTTTTTGGATTCCTCAGCTTGGAGGACAAATCTATGCAATGCCTGCCATGAGATCTAAGCTACATCTCCTTGCCCGCGAAACGGGAAGCTTTAGAGGTGTTTCTGCTAATATCAGTGGCAAAGGGTTTGCAGGGATGCGCTTTACCGCTATATCCAGCACGCAAGAGGAATTTCAAACTTGGGTGTCAAACGTCAAAGCATCTTCCCAAAAGCTAGATATGACTTCCTATAAAATCTTAATGCAGCCAAGCGAATACCATCCGGTGGAATACTTCATACTTACCGATTCTGAATTGTTTGAAAAAGTTCTAATGAAATATATGATGCCTTAATATGGAAAGATTAAAGTTTATTATAAATAATTAAACGGACTTAATTATGTTTGGAAGACTCACCTTAGACGCCTTTAAGCATGACTGGATCGAGTACCTGGCAGGAGTGTCTATGATTTTTGGCGCGATTTTCTTTATCGCTCTAATTACACACTATAAACGCTGGGGTTGGTTGTGGAAAGAATGGATCACATCGGTTGATCATAAGAAGATTGGGGTGATGTATATCATTTTCTCAGCAATCATGTTGGTCAAAGGCCTCGTCGATGCCGTCATGATGCGCGCACAACAAGCATTTGCTGTCGGCGATTCGATGGGGTATTTAGGGGCAGAGCACTATCAGCAAATCTTTACCGCTCATGGCGTAACGATGATCTTTTTCGTTGGAATGGGGGTGGTATTTGGAATCATTAATCTAGTTCTTCCCTTGCAAATCGGTGCACGTGATGTCGCCTTTCCTTTTTTGAATAATCTGAGCTTTTGGCTGTTTGCCTCGGGGGGAATGTTCATCCTTGTATCGCTGATGATCGGTGTCTATGCGGGAACAGGATGGACGGCTTACCCCCCCCTTTCAGGACTTAAATACAATCCTGGAGTTGGGGTCGACTACTGGTTATGGAGCGTCCAAATTTCGGGGGCTGGCAGTTTGCTTTCAGGAATCAATTTCCTTGTGACAATTTTAAAGATGCGTTGTCCTGGCATGACTCTAATGCGAATGCCGATCTTCGTATGGGCGACGCTAGCAACGATGGTTCTTGTCGTCTTTGCCTTTCCGATTCTTACTGCGACAGCGGCGATGCTTTCTACAGACCGCCTTTTGGATACGCACATTTTCACTGCGGAATTCGGCGGAAATCCGATGATGTATATCAATTTATTTTGGGCGTGGGGCCACCCTGAAGTCTACATTCTCGTCTTGCCTGCCTTTGGAATTTTTTCCGAAGTGGTTCCGGTTTTTTCCCACAAAAGATTGTTTGGTTACACCTCAATGGTGTGGGCGATTGCAGCGATCAGTTTCCTCTCTTTCATCGTTTGGCTACATCACTTCTTTACGATGGGGGCGGGCGCAAATGTGAACGCCTTTTTTGGAATCATGACGATGATCATCGGCATTCCGACCGGTGTTAAGGTCTTCAACTGGATTTTTACGATGTTCCGAGGAAGAGTAAGATTTACAACGCCGATGTATTGGTTCCTAGGTTTTATTGTGATTTTTACGATTGGGGGAATGGCGGGAATTCTCATGTCGATTCCAGCAGTCGATTTCCAAGTCCACAATAGTCTTTTCCTCATCGCCCATTTCCACTTCGTCATCATCGGCGGAGTCTTGTTTGGTTTTTTTGCCGGTTACTCCTACTGGTTTCCTAAATTCACCGGATTTAAATTGAACGAAAGGCTAGGTAAGTACGCATTCTGGTGCTGGATGATTGGATTTCTCCTCGCTTTTCTACCGCTGTATTTGCTCGGCTTCATGGGAGCGACAAGGCGCCTTAATCAATATGATATCCCTGAATGGCAGCCGCTCTTTATCGTTGCGGGTATTGGTGCCATGATCCTGTTTGCGGGTCTTGGTTTTCAGATTTTACAACTCATTGTCAGCATTCTCAAGCGCAATGAGAATAGAGATCTAACGGGCGATCCTTGGAATGGAAGAAATTTGGAGTGGTCCACAACCTCGCCGCCCCCGTTTTATAATTTTGCTTTTATTCCTGAAGTGCATGGGAGAGATGCTTTCTGGGCTCAAAAACACCAGAAAACACAGCCGATCTTGCGCAAATATGAAGACATCCATATGCCTAAAAACACGGCGATGGGATTTGTCATAGGCAGCTTGAGCTTTTTATTCGGATTCGGGCTCATCTGGCATATGTTCTGGCTGGCGATTTTAAGCGCTATAGGAATGATTGCCGGTGTCATTGCCCACCTTTATCAAAAGCATCCCGACTACCATTTGCCCGCTGCAGAGGTAGCAAAAATTGAAAGCAGGAAACAAAGCGTATGAAGAAATCTGTCCCTGTTGCACACGAGAGTTATCCAGATACGCATCACGATAACTACTCTAGAACAACATTTGGGTTTTGGCTCTATATCATGTCCGACTTTATCCTGTTCGGTGCCCTTTTTGCTGCTTATATTGTCCTTTCAAAATCGACATTTGGCGGGCCAGCGGCAAAAACTTTGTTTAAACTCCCATACAACTTTCTACAAACATGTATTTTTCTCGTCAGCGCGCTGACTGCTGGTTTGGGAGGAGCTTCAGCTCACCGAAAGGATAAAAATAAAACGCTGCTTTTCTTCGCAGCCACTTTCTTGCTTGGCGTGATTTTTATAGGAATGCAGTTCAATGAGTTCCATCGGTTTTCAAGTGGAGGCAATGGATGGGATCAAAGCGCCTTTTTATCGGCATACTTTACTCTTGTTGGTACTCATAGTATTCATGTTCTCTTTGGACTATTATGGATCATTGTGTTGCTCCTTCCGGTCTGGAACGAAACTGGAATTTCTCATGTTAGCGTGAGAAGACTGACTTGTTTAAGGATGTTTTGGCAGTTCTTGAACATCATTTGGATGTTGATTTTTTCATTTGTATATCTGATGGGAGCTAAATAATATGATTGATTCGCATCACGGCTGGAACGCGAGCTTTAAACCGCAATTTATCGGCTTTGTCATCTCCTTTATGCTCATTGTGGCTGCCTATCGCATCGTCGTCCATTATGAACTCACTGAAGGTCTTCTCATCGCGACTATCTGCATTCTCGGCTTTCTTCAAGCGCTTGCACAGCTTGTCTTTTTCTTACACCTGGGACTTGAATCCAAGCCGCATTGGGGGCTGATTACCTTTCTTTTTACTGCTCTGGTGGCTATCATTGTTATCGGCGGCAGTCTATGGATCATGAATAATCTGAACTACAATCTGATGCCTAAAATGGAGCATTGATGGAAACCCTTCCTGCAACGCGAGAACCCTTCTGGAAAGCCTACATCGCTCTTGTTAAGCCAGGAATTATTCTAGGCAATGCGATCACAGCATTTAGCGGTTTTATGCTCGGTTCTCAAGGACATTATCAAGAAGGTCGATTCCTCGCCATGCTTTTTGGCCTATCTCTGATCATTGCCTCAGGTTGTGCGTTTAACAACTACATCGATCGTGAAGCAGACAAAAAAATGCGGCGAACACAAAACCGCCCTCTGGCTAAAGGAGCAATCGCTGTAAAACAAGCAAATCTTTTTGCCGCCTCTCTTCTGGTCCTTGGAGCCTTCATTTTGGGAACTTATACCCATGTTCTTACGATGGCGATCGCCCTTTTCGGGTTTGCTATCTACGTTTTTTTCTACAGTTACCTCAAATACCGAACGCATCGCGCTACACTGATAGGAAGCATCGCTGGCGCAATTCCCCCAGTTGTTGGCTACACCGCTGCAATGGGCCGTTTAGATGCAGCAGCTTGGATCCTTTTTGCGATCCTTGTCTTCTGGCAAATGCCTCATTTCTTTGCAATTGCGATCTATCGCCTTCAAGATTATGCAGCTGCTTCTATTCCGGTTTTGCCGCTCAAAAAGGGGATAGCCGCTACAAAGATACAGATGCTCATTTATACCATTGCATTTGCAGTTGCGTGTTGCTTACTCCCATTATGCGGATACACAAATGGCATTTACCTCATCATTTGTATGTTGCTCGGAGTCACCTGGATATTCCTTTCTTTCCAAGGTTTTAAAGCGACAAATGATGCGGCCTGGGCGAGAAAAATGTTTCTGTTTTCTCTAATCCCTATCACTCTACTTTCTTTACTTACTCCTTTTTGCATGAGTTTCTAAAAAAAGTACCAAGAAAGAGAGTCAAAGCTGTAGAATGGCCTCTATTTTAACCCTTATTGAAAAATGAAAAAAATCTTATACCTGTTACTTCTTGGGATCTTTCCATCTTTAATGGCCGAACAAAAGGAAATTGTCCTTTGGCATGCTTTTGAAGGCTTTATTTACGAAAAATTCGCAGAAATCGTAGACGATTTTAATCATCAATCCGGTGCCTACCGCGTCAAGTTAATCAACAAGGGAAATTATAAAGAGGTTTATGAACGCGGACTTGCAGCTTTTGAGGATGGAAATCCTCCACATATTCTGCAGGTTTATGAAGTCGCTACTCAAAGCATGATGTTAAAACCTGAAGTGTTTCGTCCTGTAGATGAACTCATGCGCTCTTTTTTTAAGAAGTTTGATCCCGATGTTTATATCGATGCTGTTCGCGACTTTTATTCCACATCGCATAACCAGATGTTTTCTTTGCCTTGGAACGCCTCTACAGGAATTTTGTTTTATAACAGGGATGCCTTTCAAAAAGCTGGGATAAATCCTAATGAGCCCCCGAAAACCTGGGAGGATTTGGAAGCAATGGGAAGTAAACTCGTCAAAGCGGGATATATGGGTTTTACGAGTGCATGGCCTGCCGCCTATCAGCTCGAATACATCTGCTCCTGGCACAACCTTCCTTTCGCAACTCACGGAAATGGGCTCGAAGGACTTAAAGCGCGTCTTAATTTCAATAAACCCGCTCAAACTTTCCATTGGAATAAGCTTATCCATTGGCAAAAAGAGAATATCTTCCAATATGAGGGGAGATTTATCTCAGAGCCAGAAAAAGCCTTTACCGAGGGTCGAACCGCAATTTTATTGCAGGGGTCCAACCGTTTTCCAATGTTAAAAAAAGCTTCTGCCCATCCCATAGGTGTTGGTTTCATCCCTTATTGGTCGTGTTTAGTGGATTCTCCTTTTCGCCTTACCATTGGGGGTTCATCTCTTTGGGTCATGGCTGGATTCGATGAAGAAACTTATCGAGGAATCGCTCAATTTATGGCCTATTTGTCACTTCCAGAAGTTCAAGCTTATTGGCATCAACAGACAGGCTATTTACCCATCACAGAAGCGGCTTATTACCTTTCTAAAAAGAAAGGATTCTATGAGAAAAATTTAGCAGCGGAAATCGCTGTTCTTGAAGTGATGAACTCAAAAATTACCCCCAATACTAAAGGGATTCGTCTTGGAAATTACACTGTCATCCGCGAAAAAATCATCGATTATTTAGAAAGAGCGCTGAATGGGGAAATGAGCGCAAAAGAAGCTCTTGATTGGGCTGTGCAAGAAGGGAACGATCTGCTCGAACAATTCGAAAAAGAAAATACAGCAAGACAACCTAAAGAAACAGGGGTTTGAAGCGAGTAAGCAATCCATCCTGGCGTCTTAATACCCTGCTAATTTTCCAGCTTTAAATATACTGTTGACACTTGAAAGCAGGAGGATTTTGCAAGGAAGCGGCGCAAATTTTTGTGTCTGGAGAGAGTGACCATTGCCGGAGAGGCAAGGCACGAGTGAAGATCAAAAATTGGCTGCCAAGCTGACGAAGCAAAAACTCCAGGTTTCCAGTGGAAGCAGTATACTGTTGACACTTGAAAGCAGGAGGATTTTGCAAGGAAGCGCCCCAGACTTTAGATCTTCAAAAAGTGCCCCCTATTTTTAATAGGGGGCACTTTTTGCACCGGCTACTCCTTTGCCAAAAACCGATTTCAGCATCGGTTTACTAAAAAAATTATTTCATCCTTTAAGTGTCTCATAATTAATCTCATGTATTAATTTTCGTTTTTATTAAATCAGTTGATTGATTTTAAATTAAAATTACATTATAATACTAATAATTAACAATTAAATTTTGGTTTAAAACATGACTATTTCATTAAGTTTAAAATCTATTCAATATGATATTAGAAATTTTGAAGATTGTTTAAACAATCTGAAGACATGCAATTCTTTCCTTTCTAAATACATAGGGAAAAGTTTCTTTGAAAAGGATGAATTAGAAAAAGATCAACTGGGCGCTTCGATGGCTTTTCGGGATATTTTTTGGTTTATTACACGTAATACTTTAAACAGTTGCAAAACCACCTATCAAATCGCACAGCCCATCATTGATTCAGACTCTAATGAAGAACTCAAGCAAAGCCTAGCTCTTTTGTGCACTAAAATTAACGAATGCGAAGCTGTTATGAATGTTTTTAAAACAGGGTGTGTCGAATTGCTAAAAGGATTCTCGGAGCCTCTGTTGAAAATAGACTCTGAATACGAAACAAAATCAATGATTGGAATGGGGGATGATCTAGGGGAGTGTCATTGTTGCCTTAATATGGGGAGAAACTCCAGACACGCTTTTACTAAGAGTTTAGCAGAAAAAATCCAGGAGCACTTTCCCGAGAAAAAAGAAATCACTGTTGTAAGCACTGGTCCGGGTGCATCCTTCCATGAATTAACGATTCATGCTTACTTGGCAGACTTAGGCTACAAGATTCAATGGATTCTGGTCGATCCCATTCTCTGCGAAATCTCAAGGACTGTTCCTAGATTTAAAATGATTGCAGATTGGATAACTCCTGACACAAGTGTAGAAAGAGTCTGTAAGAAAGCAGATGAATTTTTTAACAGTCCTATACCGCAAGCAGATGTTTTCCTTTTTATCGACCTTTGGAGCGAAGTAAATTCACAAATTGATTTTTTTGGTTCCAAAATGAACCATCCTTGCTTATTTGCAACCCATACAAAAGCCTATCCACCTGCTTTTGTTAAGTATCCAATAATAAAATAAAATTAATTAATTTAATGTTTCGGTTTTTATATGATTATTGTTAATAAAGGGACTCCTGATTTAAAGGAGTTAGTTGTAAGTCCTGCCGATGACGTTCAGAAGATATCCTCCGTTTTTTCTAAATTGCCTGTCCCCACGAGCACTGTAATCTTATCTCATATTCAAGCGGATTTTTATATTTCAGACGCTACTGGTCAAGAAGGGAACGAGGCCAAAAATTCTTTAGAAGCCATTCTGTACCATTTAAAAACGCTTCCCGCCGAGTTGATGACGGATCCGGTATGCCGCATAATCAAGGAATTTGAGCGCTATCATAATTTACTAGAAAAGGAGGCCTTGTATCGCAAACACGATGCCAATGTCATAGGACAAAGCGGAGAAAAGGCTTTAGTACTGTTTGAACAAGAGGTTCTTAAAGACATTCGCTCTCTGAATCCGGGGGAGAGATGCTTATTTCCCGGAGGGTGGCTCAGCGCAGAGTTTGGGGCAAGTAGTGGCCATGCGATTATCCATTGGGTTGAAAAACAGGCGGAGGGGACATACATCTTAGCGACTGTGAATACGGGAGGTGGCTTACCTTTTTTTCATGATTATGAAGTCGACCCCCATGGCTATAGGCGTTATAGCCCGATTGTGATTCATAAGAATATTCAAGAGGCCAATCTCTTTAACCATTTGCGCAGTCTTTTAGATCTGAGACTTACCCCGCTGAATGCATCTGATTGTGAGCATGGGGCACATATTATTTATGACTCGATCTTGCCGGCCTTCAAGGGAGAGCGTGTGGAGGTTTCTTCTGAGCTAGTTCAAGTGATGCGTGCTCAGCGATCGGGAACTTGTTCTTATAAAGTATGTAATGCACTGCTTAAATTGAATTTGGATAAAACAACGTATAAAAGGATTAAAATTCAGATTCGTTTACAAAATCTTAAAACCTATTTGAATGAAAAAATTGAAACAAAAAGTCGCCTCACTCCGAGTGAAGATCTTCATTTGACCCATGATTTGGAAAAGTTAATTCGCGAATTGAAAAAGGATTCAGCGGGGTTGAGCGCAGATGCTCAAGAGATCTATTTTGCTGAGATTGCAGATTTACAGAAAAAGCAAAAGCAAATTGCATTCTTGTTGAAACCTGGACAATATTCGATCATTCCTTTCCAGAATGCCCCTATTTTTTGTATGGAGAATCTTCCTTGTCCCGAAATGCTTTCAGATCTTGCGATTGCGAGTAAAATCCTCCCCAGGATTCAAGTTCCCTTATCTCATTCCTGCCCTGATAAAAAAGAGGTGCTTGAGCATCTAACGCAAGCGGCATTATTTGCAGAAACATTATATAGCAATGCGCAATATAGCGATGTGATCTATTTCGTCAATGCGACCATCGGTCATCTTCCTTTCCCTGTAGAAACTCTTAAAGGTAATGATCAGGTAGATCCGTTTTGGGGAGAGTTTGGAGAGAGAAACGAGGAAGAAATTTCTCAGTTGATTATTCTATTGACAAAGCTCAATGAGCGTTTATTTCAAAGTTGCTTTCATATGCAGAGAAGTCTCGGAGATGAGGTCGTGACTGCATTCACGTCGTATTGTATTCAAGTGAAACTTTTAGAAACCCTCCTAGGCTATCAAAGGGATGGAAAAGGGATGGCTCTTTTAAGTCTCGAGGATTGCAAACTTTGTCATATTCGAAGGGCAAGCAATACTAATGATTTTGCCCATGATGTTTCATTAAATGAAAGAGCTCATTTAATTAATAATTTTATGAAGGTAGGAAGCTCGATTAATGCCTTTATGGATTTATTAACGCTCCAAGAAAGTAATAATATATACCTTAAAGTAAATGCTATTAAAAACTCTAAAGAATTGAACAAGATTAGAGATGAGATTAAGCAATCTGCTTTAAAGATGGGTATCGTGCAAAAATGGTCTTCCGAAGCTATTGATTATTCCTTATTACTAGGAATGATGTTGAATGACCTAGGTCAATTTCAAATTCTCCCCAGTTTTCTTGCTTCACTGAATAAACAGATCTTCATCCTCACTTATTTTCTGGCCAATAAGGATTTTATATCGAGGTGTCCAGGATGCGAACAGTCAGATGCTTTTACACTACAAACGTTCACTCAAGAACAAATCGAGAAAGAGATTAAACAGTGGGGGCAAATCGCTCCTTGCATCTCGGTGAAGGGAGTTGGTGAACAAGCTTCTTCTCTTACTCATAGTTATGTAGATATGCAAAAAAAGTACTCTGAAAAAATTGCACATCCAAATATCCGAGAGTTTGTCTGTAAAATTCTTGATAAAAGAGGATACCAATATATTAACCCCAACCTGGCATTGAAGGATTTTTCTCAATATCAAAATTTATCTCAGGAAGATGCCCAGGAATTAATCACCCTTGTTAATACGCCTTCAAATATGCTGGTGTGGCAAGCCCTTGCTTTTTTCAGCCGATCGATCGATAAGCTGCAATCGCGCGATTATCAGTTGTTGTTTGAATTGTGCATTTTTCCACGCCTTGTCTCTGAAATCAAAAAAAATTCAGAATTCTCCGCTCAACTCTTACAGTTTATTCTTTCAGGTATGGGTGAGTTTCAAGCCCCTTCCCAAATCGATGGTTTCTTGTTTCTCATCCGTGTCGGCATGCATTTGGAATCCTTGACAGATCTTTCTGCAGTTCTTCCCAAAGGCTCTTGGGAATCCCAGGTTAGAAACCGACTCATTGCATCAAAAGAAGGACAGGAAAAGAGGGCCCTCGAGGCGCAACTCGCCCATACTCTTGTCGCGACCTCTGTTGCGTTTGATGGCACCCATGTGGAAGAGATTTTGAGGGGATTAAGTCATTTGCAAGCAGGACGCGTTCCTTTTTCGATGAGAGAATTAAACATCCTCCGACCTGTCATGGAATGGATGCATAACCATGAGAGAGAACTTCAGGCTCTTTTGAGCAAGGGCAATACTGTGAATGCCCTTTGTAGCGCAATTGCTCCAAAAAGTTTTTCGGAAAGGCAGTGGAAGGAAATGAGCTTTCCTATTTATACCTGTGATGATCAGCTGTGTCGTGTGAATCTTTTAACAGGAGAAGTTTGGGTTCAAGATGCAGCACATGCCTACCTCCCGAGAGAGATTGTGGAGGACCCTGATTTTTGCCATCTCTTCCCTAATAAAAACCCTGAAGTGCGCGCTTTAAGTTTTAATCGTTACTCTTTTGTCGAAAATGGCCGTGAGTTCCGCATGGAAAAGCTCCCTACAGGGGAGCTTGCCATCGAGCAAAAAGAGGGAGAGGGTTGGTTGCGCTTCTTGCCTTTAAGTTTTCTTCCCCCTGATTTTCCAGAGATAATGAAGGATTCTTATACGCATTGGCTAGATCCCCGTAAGAGCGATCAGCAGGTTCTCAGGATCCAAGATTCTCGATTTAATCCCTGCTTTGTGGGGACTGAAATACAGGACTCAGGTTGGTTTGTTATCCGTCCTCACCTTCAACAAAAGAACCTTGTGTCCTCAGAAATCTTTTTGAAAGATCACTTCTCTTTTGGTCGCTTTGAAGAGTCGGGATTTATCTGTGGATGGAAAGAATCTTCGAAGCAAGTAGACAAGGTCGATCTTCCTCGCTATGGCTTGCATTTCACGCTTTCCGAAGGCAAAGGTCCATCATCAGTTTATGCGTGCAAGGAGCGCCCTGGATATCATGTCGCTGAATGCCAAGATCTGCCTCAGCTCCCTTTTATCTCTTCTTGTTTAGTTCTCGAGAACAACTCAGGTAAGAAAAAAGTTCTCATTCCTCTAGAGACTTCTTTCCTTAAGTTTAGTCAAGAAAATTTTCTCAGGGCAGCATATATCTTGCGAAAAAAAAATATCCCTTTTTCCTTCCTTGAAATTGAGCTGAATAGCAAGGGAAAGCCAAAGAATTTAACGCAGCAGCAAGCGCTTTATCTCGCCTATTTAGCCATTGCGGAGAAAGAATATGTTGAAGCGGACAAGTTTTTGAAAATTGCTGAAGGTCTTTCAGGAGCCCAGAGCGAAGAAATCGTCTGTAAGTTTTGCGCTCTCATCGAAGATAGTGCTAACGTCAAGCCTAATCCAGATAATCATCCTAAGGCAAAGGCTCTGGCGCTAAGAGCCGGAATGATTGCGCTTAAGAACCTGCGGTATCGCTATAAAAGTTCAGATCCCCACGTTCAAAGAAAGATCCAAGCCTTGCTTGAGATTCTTGCCCCGATTTACAAAAAGTACCACGCTGCAGATTCCAATGCAGGATATTTCGCTCTTTCTTTGTCAGAAGAGCGTAAACTCCTTCAAGAGCTTTTTAATCACCATCTTCTTTCTTTGGATCAATTTGATCGCTTTATCTATCTGCAAAATGGACAAGAGTTGGCAAGAACGCGGCGAAAAGCAGACGGATTGCCAGCAGATGCCTATGAATCCCATGCAGCTTCGTGTCATGAGAACTGGACTTATTTTAATACTGACCTTCTTCCCAAAATGATTCAGGAGGCAGGAAACGATGTTTGGACAGGAAGAGAGTCTTTAATCGGTCCGCCTTTAACAAGGCCAAAAGGGCGATTTCTTCCTTATTTTCTGCACGTTTGTTTGCATCGAGAAGCGTATAGCAAGGATCCGGAAATGAAGGCAGAGCTCGACTATTATTTACAATTTATCAAATGGACAGAGTCAAGTATACTTTTTCGGGAGTGTTTGCTCGATGTTCTCACGCATCCTGAGTCCTATGCCAACTTTCTCTCTCAACTTAAAGATTTAGAAAAAAATAGAGCCCCCATCGATAGCTGGATTAAAAACCTTGCTCAGCATTTCCATCAACGGTTTGAGTCGAGAAAAGAAAACAAACAATCCTCAGTTCTTTTTCCAGCTGCACCACCTATCCAACTTCCTGATTTGAACGTCTCTTCAGGTGTACTACACTCCTCAATTGCAAGCACTCCTCCTGTATGGACAAACGAGCAGCTCATTTCTTTATTTGAAGTGAAAAGCGCTCAGAGAGAAGAGCCTTTGCCGGATTTAGACGATCAGGCGGTCCACTTAGAAACGCACCAAAGACGCCAACTTGTGGAATTTAATCAGGCGAAGGCAAAATTTTATCGGGAAAAACCTCCAGTGAATTCCTACCACCTTAAAAATCCTACCCAGCTGGAAAAGGAGTTGGTCGAAGCGATTCAAATAGCAAAGCAGCGCTTGAAGCATCAAAAAAAGACTCTGCTCTCGCTTGCCAATAGCATGCCAAGAGATCCTGATCTGTCGTTGCAAGTCGAATTAGAAAAGGCCGGTGGACAAAGAAGAGAGTTGAGCCTCGAGGATTTGATTGTGCTGTATCTACGCGGATCGGAGGCAGAGATTTTAAAGCAATGCCCTGGATTTGAAGGCAGCCCAAAACTTTGTAAAACCCTTTTAGACAGTGTGGCGAAATTTCTCATCCTTACAGTCGACCAGCAACAGAGAGAAAAAGCATTGATTAAAGTGCTTGAAATTAAGAGCCTACAAAAAAAACTAGAGAATAGTCCCGGGGATGTAGATTTAGAAAAAGAGATAGAAAATACAAGTGCTGATCTCTACACCTGCATGGCGGCAAAGCGCGTCTATTCTATCGGTCCCCAATCTGAATTTTTGACCTTCGAATACCGAAGTAAGATCTTACTGAGAAAAAATCAAACAGAGATCATCTCCGTTCTGACAAATCCAGAGAAGACTTCTGAAACCGAGCTCATTCTACAATTAATGATGGGGGAGGGAAAGACGAAGGTGATCACTCCTCTTCTCGCCGCAAAACATGCGGATGGAACAAAGTTATCTTTAGTGATTGTTCCCGCCTTTAACTTCGAAACCAATCTTCACGATTTACAGGCGATTGGAAAAAATGCTTCTTTGCTGGAGCCGATGAGTTTTCATTTCGATCGCAGTACCCCATTTACCGAAGAAGAACTCCGTGGTAAATTATGGGGTTTGCAAAACGCGATTCTTAACCGCACCTATGTTCTCACAACTTCTGAATCTCTTTTGTGTGTCAAGCTCAAACATAAAGAAGTGCGGTATCAAATCAGAAAAGGAGAGTTGCAACGGCACGAAGCAGAACCCAAACTCAAACTTCTCGGAGAGTTATTAAAGCTGATAAAAAAAGCCTGGAGTTTGATCGACGAGCCGGATGAAGTCTTAGGTGTGCGCAGAGAAGTGAACTTTCCATTAGGCGCTTACCATACCGTTCGGAAGGAAAAGACAAGGCTCATCCAAAAGATTTACGAAGTTCTTTTACTTCCTGAAATGGAACAATGGACGCATCTTCAATCAAATAAACCTGAAGCGTTTTCCAAAGAGGCATTTTTTGAGCATGTCGCTCCAAAAATTGCCGACCATTTAATCAAAGGTTGGCAACTCAATAAACTACAGGCAAAAGATCTTAAAGACTACCTTCTCGGTAAGCTGGAAGGGGAGGCGTTAGCCAGTTTAAGCGAACATCCTCAACGAGGACTGATCGCTCTTGCTAAAGAAATTCTCACTGTTTTCCTCCCTTATGTTCTCAGTAGAAAAGGAAATGAGCACTTTGGATTAAGCCATGAAACGAATGCCAAATATCCGATTCCCTATAAAGCAAACAATACGCCTGAAGAATCCTCAGAGCTTGGAAATATTCATGAGACCTTACTTTTTGCCCCTAATATCTATATCCAAGATGGACTTAAAGATATCCATACCGACGAATTGATCGGCGACACCTGTCGAAGGATTCGTTTGGAATCTAAGGATTTGTCTTGCCGGTTGAGTGAAACACCTTCTTTTAAACACTTTACCCAAACTTATGGGGTGGCGGATCCGTTTGCCGTTTCTGCAGAAGATCGAAAAACCCTTGCTCAATCTGTCAGGAAAAAACAGGAAGCACTTTTTGATTGGCTGGAGCGTTTCGTTTACCCCGAGGTAAAAACTACACGGCTAAAAATCAATGCGAATGCACTCACGTTGATAGAGATGCTAGCTCATGCACAAGGGTTTACTGCAACGCCTTGGAATCGCCTCACTTTCCACCCACGGCTTCAGAAAGCTGGACATAAGGATGAAGGATCCATTCCCGAGAGCGACCTGCGCATTTTGCACGCGATTTATCAGAAGGTGAGGGAAGGGGGAATCCACTCTATTCGCGAAAATACTCCTATAGAGGTTTTAGACAGAATCTTAAAGGATTTTCAGTTTGATTGCTTGATCGATGTCGGCGCACTTTTAAATGGAATCACAAATACTGACGTCGCTCAAAAGATCAAAGAAAAGTCGGATCAAGAACACATTAGTGGAGTGATTTATTTCAACGAGAAAAATGAGCTTGTCATTGAAATAAAAGGAATCGCCGAGCCTATCGCCTTTTCTTCCGACGCCTTTGAGCGTTTAATCCGCGGCAAAGATATTAGCTATTACGACCAACGCCATACTGCCGGGACAGACATCAAACAGCGCCCTCAAGCAAAGGCTCTATTGACATTCAGCAAGAATATCATTAGCCAGCTAACGCAAGGAGCAATGCGCATGAGGCAGTTGCTTTCTTCTCAGAGCATAGAGATTATTTTCCCTGAAGAAATCAAGTCCCAAATGGCACCTTTGGGCCAAAATGTAACTTTTGATGCTCTTGTCGCTTATGCGATCGTTCAGCAGACGAACCGTTTAGCTGAGGATTTGGTCCGTTGCACACGAATGGCCCTTCAGCATAGCATTCGCTCCGAGATCGATACACTGATAGAGTCAGAAGAGAATATCGAAATCCAAGTGCAGCTCGATGCTTTCTTTGAGCCCATGATTGTCGATATTAACACCGATGATGACTACCAAGAATTTGGCGCGTGCTTTAGCCTTGATGACACACTCCCAATTCTTAACTCTTATCGGCAAGATCGCATTGCTGCAATTTCTAGTTTGATGAGCGATCAAGCATTATCCCAATTCTCAGGACCTCTTCACCAAAGGCTCCTCGCTGTGCGTGGAACCATTTTAGCGCATTTAAACAATTATATTATGCCCGATGCAGAGCTTCTTTTCCCAAAGATTCCGCGTCAGAATTTAAACCAAAAAACAGATGCGAAAGTGGAAGTCGAAAAAGAGATCGAGGTGAATGTAGAAGCAAAAGTCGAGAAGATAAACTCTTCTGCTAAAGATTACTTGTTATGGGGTCGCCATCGATGGGAGCCGCCTGTTCTTGATGCCTTATTTTTCACTCCAGATCGCGCAGAAGTTCCCAAAAATTGCCCGGTTATTGTCAGTGTACGTTCCTTGATGAGTGCGGAATCGAATCTAATCTTTAATCCCGATTTATGCACTACCCAATTGTTTTACCAAGCGATGGTCGATCAAAAGCAACCCCTCTTTGGACAAGGCTCTCAAAAACATCTCTATCAATTCGCCTTTATCGTCGAAGAGGATGGCGCCACAAGGGGACTTATTGTCGACCCTGCAGAAGCGGGACGTATTCGAAAATGGATGGATACAGACACCATTGAAAATCGCAAAATCTATCTCATCGATTTGGCGTCAGGACTTATTCAGAAAAAAGGTAGCGGGTTAACTCCTTCTGAAAAAGAAAAGTGTGCTTTGCTTGAGGTCCAAGCGAAGTTCTTCAATGGTGAGGTGAACTATACCCAAACGGAATGGCGTTATCTGAAAGCATGGATCGACCCACTCAATAGAAAAAGTGTTAAAGAGCTCTTTGAAAAAATCGTTCTGAGCCATGTGGGCCTGGAGAAAAAATACCAAGAGAGCCTCTTAAAGCAATACCTTCATAATCAAGGCTAAGGGGATCTTATACCCAACGTGACTGAAAATTTGGTTTAAGACCGAAGCGAAAGCTCCGTGTTTTCAATCACGTTGGGTATAGCCTTTGAATGTCTACTTGTTAAATATTTAATTATTTATTTTTTTTGTTTTTAAATTCTTTAATTTGATATAATATTGATTATTAATTCAAATTTAATTGAAAAATGAACTCTTTAATAAATAGTGATAAAAGTATTTTTAATCAAGCAACTTTGCCCATTTTTCATCTTTGCAAAAAGAAGATTGATGAAGCCTATGTACATCAGGATTTCTTACACCCACTCGATATTGCACCGGTTCCTCAGAACTTTGTTTTTGACCAAACTGTAAATATTAAAAATCTTCCGTTTTTTCGATCAGAGAGCATCAAGCATTTAATGGCAGAGGGATGGACAGTTGTTAACAAAGCGGAAGAAAAGATCACAAAGTACCGAAAAATTAAAACAGCTCCTAATAAAAACGACTATTTGCTGATGTTATGCATGTCGGATATTTTAAAAAGAGCTATTCAGGAAGAAGGTCTTGAGATAGAAGTTGCTGAGCATTGCTTAGTTAAATTGGAGGGGAAAGATGAGTGGGTTGTCTTGCAAAAGAAACCTTTGCAATGTGGAGAGCAGGCGATTCAAGCATTACAGAGTCTTCCTTATAAACAACAACTTAAAATTGCACGGGATTTGTGCCGTTTGATAGGTAAAACAGGGTTTTTAAATGTGCGCGTCGAAGATATAGGGATTTGTAATGGCAAATTGACCCTGATTAATCTAAGCCCCTGCGGATTGCTTTGGGACACTGCAGATCAAAGTCCTCGTTTTACTCCTAGTGTCGATGAGTGTGCTCAGATAGGTTTTGATATTTTAATTCACTCCGTTGGGAAAAATTATCCTCTATTTCGGCACACTGCACGAAAGATGCTTTCTTTACAAAAGGACAAAGAACTTGATGAGGCTTCTACTTTTTCTCAGTTGGAACTACTAAAAGCTGTCCTCAGCGATGCTTCAATGACAAAAGAGCAGAAGCTGAAAGTCTTTGATTTGCTTTCGCCACGCCTCAAAGAGTACTTCCAATTTTTTGTATGGGCCGGCATGGGCAAGCCTATTCAAAAGAGATTTGGTGAGAAAACAATCAATGAGAAGCCAGAAGTTCTCATTAAAATCAAGAACTGTCAGGGAGTTTCTCTCATCCAACAAGTTCAAAATCAGCTTCTTTTGCGCAAGCAACTTTTAGGGCTTCAGCAAGCACTCCTTGAGCTTAAAGCGGAGTTATTGCGAATTGATTCTTCGTCGGAACGCATTCATCTCGCATTGAGCAGATTAATGAATGAGTTTTCTAAAGACTTTGTGTATTTGCCCCTGCAAAATAAACTGCTACAGGCTTTCCAAAAGGACATTGGAAATGGATATAAACAGGCAATTGAGGAAGATATAAAGTCCTTCTGTGAGGATTTTCTTAAACTGACTTCCGATTCTTCTTCTTGCCTAATTGATCAGCTGATTATGGCTATTCAATCCGCTCGAGAGGAATTATCGATCAATAGCGCCAAGCATCGTCTGCGGCGAGATATCAATATGTCTTTTCGTTCTATCCCCATGGTGCCGACATCAAAAGATGAAATTGACGCCCAGCGTTTCGATGTTGTTCTACCCAAAGAAACGATCCAGCAAAGGCTTCGGGTAGTTCTGATCGCTTATGAGTGTGCAAAATTCGCAGTGAAATTTGGGGGGTTAGGGGAGGCAACTTATGGGATGGCAAAGGGGCTCGCGGAAGCCGGTCACAAAGTCACCTTAATTTTAATGAAATCTGATGTTATTCCTCCAGAAATCAATGAAAAATTAAAGGAGAAATCGGGGAATTTCCCGCATGTGTATAAAAAACAGATAAAAATAGATTCTTTTTATGCTTATGAACAAGAAGGAATGCAGCTGCTTTATCTAGAAGACACACAGCCCATAGATGGAAAGGATCATTATTTCTTAAAAGATCGAGCAAACATTTATAAGGATGGGATTTTAGAAAATCCCGAAGAAAAATGGTACGGTTTGAAGGAGAGGATGCTTTATTTTTCTAGTGCAGCTGCGGGATTGATCAAAGCGCATCGGAAAATGTTTGATATCCTTGTTGTCAATGATTGGCATGGGGCGGATGCGATCCGGCATTTAAGTGCAGAAAAAATGCCTAGCGTTTTCATTATCCATAACAATAGTTACGGGGCACAAGGAGTTTTTGATAAATTATCCGCTGAAATTCCCGCTTTTTTTGGACACGTTCCGGAGGGAACGAATGTCATGTTAGATGCAATAGCCGGAGCTGACCACGTCGTCACAGTTTCGAAGAATTTTGCCCTAGAAATGCAAGGAAAACCTTTAGGGTCAGGAATCGATCCCTGGGTGCGTGAAATTGCTTATCAGGGAAAATTCTCAGGAATCGTTAATGGAAGCAATTTAGACCTATGGGATCCATCAACGAATAAAACCCTCAAAGAGTGGAAAGAGCTTAAAAGAACTACAGATGGTGAGATTATTCTCACGGGTCAAACGCTAGATCTCACTTACCAAGGAACAGATCCGCATATTTTTGACATCAAAAACCGGATAAAACAACAACTTCAATTAGCAATCGAAAAATATTATCCTGAAGAATTTAAAGCATTCCAAATCGATGTGACGGGTGATGTTCTTCTCTCCATTGGCCGCTATGATTCTCATCAAAAGGGTTTAGACAAGTTCCTTCCTATGGCAAAAGCAGCCCGCGAGCAAGGAATTGCGATGATCGTGATGGGGATTGGAGAAGATCCGATAGCGACAAAAACACTTGATCAGTTGGAAGCTTATGCTCGGAAGAATAAAGGCATATGGGTGACGCGAGGAAAGGAAGATAATGCGAGCTTAAAAATTCAGCTTGGATCAGGAACCATCCCTGCGCTTGGGCCATTGATACGAGCGATTGCGACTTTTGGCGCCATGCCCTCTTCCTTTGAGCCTTGTGGCCTTTTTCAGCTAGAGTGCTTTCTATTTGGAGTTCCTGTCATCGGTTGTGCAACGGGAGGGCTTCCGGACACAGTCAATACAGATAAGGATTCGGAATTCTTTAATGGGTTTTTATTCCAGCGCTTAGAGCGCTGGGATTCCCCGGAGCAAGATGCATTGGCAATGCAAGCAGTGAGGGAAGCATTTCAATTTTGGAAGAGCTTAAGTGATGATAAAAAAAGAGCACTGACTTTGAACTTTATGCAAAATGCTAAACGCACAGGTTGGACGACAAGCGCTTTTGGACTAAATCCTATTGAACAATATGAGCGAGTATTTGCTGCTGCTAGGGAGAATGTGGAAATCCGCGGTAAAAAAATATTGGATATCCGATCTATCGCTGAGAAGCCCGTGCTTCAACCACCTCAGGATGATTATTTTGGTCAGGGTCGTCAGTTTTTTCTTTATAATAGCTTTGGCGCTCACCCTATCAAAAAGGACGGGAAAACAATTGGGGTGCATTTTCAACTGCTTGCCCCTAACGCAATTGGTGTCAATGTAGTGATTCAGAGAGGAAAGAAAACAGAGGAAATCCCTATGAAAAGAAGCGATCAGCCAGGGGTATGGTCGTTATCACAAAAAGGGATCGCGGAAGGTTGCGTTTATGAATATGCGATTGAAACCGCTTCTGGGGAAATTGTTCGCAAAGCCGATCCTTTCGCTTTCCAAAGCGAACTTCGTCCTCAATATGGCTCAGTGGTTACAGATCCAGATGATTTCCTCTGGAGCGATAACGCGTGGATGGATACCCGAGCAGAAAGATTCGGGCAAGGAAAAGACTTCCCGTTAAACATTTACGAAGTTCATCTCCCTTCTTTTTTAAAAAACAACTCAGGAAAGTTTTTAAACTATCGAGAGCTTGCAGATATTTTGGCGCATTACTGTGCTAAGATGCATTTTACCCATATTGAGCTCATGGGATTTTTCGAGCATCCGAGTGATGATTCTTGGGGGTATCAGGCGTCAGGCTATTTTTCTCCCACGTCCCGCAATGGGAGCCTTCACGATTTTCAATACTTTGTAGATAAAATGCATCAAATGAGGATAGGCGTTCTCGTCGATTGGGTGCCCTTTCACTTTTGCACAGATTCTTGGAGTTTAGGGAACTTCGATGGTTCACCATTATTTGAAAGCACCGACCCTTTTAATGGAATTGCTCCAGAGGGTTGGGGAACGCATGTCTTCGACGTTGCAAAGAATGATGTGAAGAACTTTCTCATTTCAAGCGCGTTCTTTTGTTTGGATAAACTCCATATAGATGGACTTCGCGTGGATGCCGTCACGCATTTCATCGAATTAGCTTGGGGGAGAGAAGAATTTACTTCTATTGATGGCAGCCAAAAAAATAGCGATGGCATTTCACTCGTAAGAGAATTTAATCACAGCGTGCACCTACATTTCCCAGGTGTCTTAACTTGTGCGGAAAACTGGGCTCAAGAGGAACCGGATACAATCTCTATAGAGGACGGCGGGTACGGATTTGATAGGAGATGGAGCGGTTCCGGCAACGCTATTCAGAGATATTTACCTAAAGATAGTGAGCAGCGTAAAAATTCTTATTCTGCGTTATCTGAATTAGATAGACATAAGATCACCCATCGTGAAATTATCACGATCTCGCACGATGAAGTAGCTCTTAGTAAAAGTCCGCCTGTTGAAAGTCTATTCCTTAAGTCACCGGGGACTTCTGAAGACAAATTTGCGAATGCGCGTCTTTATTTGACAGCGCAAGCCTTTATGCCTGGCGATGGAATCCTTACTTTTATGGGATGCGATTTTGCACAGAAAGCACCTTGGGATCCTTGCAGACAATTAGATTTTAATGATTTATTTGAAAAGCCACATCGAAAAGTCGCACATTTAACCCGAACCATTAATGCGTTTTATAATACGCAACCTGCTTTTTGGTCAGCAGGAAAAGATGGTAACCAATTTGAGTGGGTAGATAGAACGGACAGGGAGAACACTGTGATTATACCTCTCGTGAATCAAGAAACCGTTTGATAAAAATTCAACTTGACATGTAACCTGCTGAACATGATTTTCTTAAGCGAAGCTCAACGCGCGCAACTCAAA
>JAJPIB010000007.1 GCA_021324995.1 Chlamydiia bacterium
GGGTTTTGAGTTGCGCGCGTTGAGCTTCGCTTAAGAAAATCATGTTCAGCAGGTTACATGTCAAGTTGAATTTTTATCAAACGGTTTCTTGATTCACGAGAGGTATACATTAACTTGATACAAAAATTATTGACTCCTATTTTTTTTTAAATTAACAAGAGGAATGGATAGTATAATAAATGAAATAAATGGATTTTGTTTATTTTAGAAGAAAATGGAATATTGGGGTTTTGGTTTTTCTTTGCGGATGTGTCTCGATGCCTAAAGACCAGCAGACAGAAAACCTCATCACTCCCCCCACGATAACCACTTCTGTAAAAAATGGGGTGGAGAGTGGATTTTTCTGCGTAGGAAATTGGCCTGAAGAAAATTGGTGGGAGATCTTCCATTCTGAGGAATTGAATCATCTAATCACTGAGGCGCTAGATCGGAATCCTACGATCCAAAGTTTTGCCAGGCGGGTAGAGTACGCGAAGCAAGAAGCGAAGGTAGTGAAATCTAAGCTCTTCCCTTTGCTCTTCTTTGATGCGGATGAAACTTGGGAAGCGCTTAGCCATCACGGCCTTTACCGCGCTTTCAATCCCGATCTGCCTATCAATGCGAATTTGGTCGATCTCACGCTGTCGTTCACATATGAGTTCGACTTCTGGGGGAAAAACAGAAACTTGTTCAATGCGGCTCTAGGAGAGAAAAAGGCACAGGAAGCCGAAGCTGCGGGTGTTGTACTGATCACATCGACAGCTCTCGCTCAGAGTTATTTTGCTCTTAAGACCAATCTTGTCCGAAAAAAACTTTTCGAAGAGCTCTACGCAGTTCGAGCCAAAATTTTTGAATTGCAAAACCTGCTGCAAAAAAAAGCGCTTCTGTCGAGACTGCAACCGCTTCTTTCAGAGGAGTATCTTTTAGAAGCTGAAAAGTTGGTTTTCAGCATTGAAGAAGAAGTCGAGACGGACAAACATCTCATCAACATTTTAATGGGAAGAAGTCCTGAGGAATGGCTACCCGTAGAAATTGGCACTCCTGAAAAACTCAAAAAACTGATTGTTCCGACGAATCTCTCCCTCGACCTGCTATCTAGACGCCCTGATCTCATCGCTCAAATCTGGCGCGTAGAATCTCTTGCTCATGAAGTGGGAGCGGCTAAGGCGGATTTTTATCCTAATGTCAATTTAACGGCTTTCTTCGGTCTGGAAAGTATCGCCTATCGGCTTTTATTCCGTTCGGAAAGCAAAATGGCGGGACTGCAACCGGCCATTCACTTACCTATTTTTACAGCGGGAGAAATCCGCGCAAATATCCGTGCTAAAAAAGCGCTCTTCGATGAGGCTGTATTCGCTTATAACGATCTCCTTTTGAAGAGTGCTGGCGAAGTCGCCGATATTTTAGTTCTGGCCAGATCGATTTTTGAACAGAAAAGCGATCAGGAACAAATTGTGGAAGCGGCCCAAGAGAGATACGATTTGACATCGCTTAGACTCCTGAGCGGTCTGGACAATAGGCTTTCCCAGCTCTACATTCAGGAGGAGCTGATCCTCAAAGAACTGGATGACGTCTCTTTACTTTATGCACAATATGTCGCAGCGATTAAGTTGGTTAAAGCGCTTGGAGGGGGTTATCATTCGTCTTACGACATTCCTTTGAGAAAAGGGGGTGGAGCATGACGAAGCCGCAAAGAAGAAAAAGGATTTCGATTATACTCATCGTTGTGTTTCTCATTTTAGGGATTGCCTTCTTGCTCTTTTGGCTTTTGTACTTGCGCTTCATCGAATACACCGATGATGCCTACGTCGAGGGCAACCAGGTCTACATCACTCCCCTACATTCCGGTTTTGTCACAGCGATTCATTCGGATGATACGTATTTAGTGGAAAAAGGACAGCTTCTCATCGATCTCGATAAAACGGATGCAATCATTGCTCTCAACCAGGCGGAAAAAAATTTAGCTCAAGTCGTTCGCGAGGTATGCCAAATGTTCCATCAGGTTTTCGTCTATCAGGCGGAGATCGAAGTGAAAAAAGCAGAATTCATTAAAACAGCGCAAGATTATGAACACCGCAAGGCAGTCATTGAAGAAGGTGGCGTGTCTCTCGAGGATTTCGAACATTCTATCGCTTTTTTGAGCGGAAGTTTTTATTCCTTACAAATGACAGAACTTCTTTATGAAAAAGCGCTCAGCCTTGTGCAAGGCACGGCGATCATCAACCACCCCTTAGTTCTAGAAGCTTCCGATAAAGTGAGAGATGCTTGGGTGAAGCTTTATCGCTGTCAAATTTACTCCCCAGTCAAGGGCCTTGTCGCTCAGAGGAAGATTCAAGTGGGAATGTGGGTCGATGCAGGAAAGCCTCTGATGAGTGTCATTCCTCTCGATCAAATCTGGGTCAATGCCAACTATAAAGAAACGCAGCTCAAAAAAATGCGGATCGGCCAAAAAGTAAAAATCACTTCCGATCTCTATGGCAGAGATATTGTTTTTCACGGAACGATTGCGGGACTTCCTGGGGCTGCAGGAAATGCCTTTTCACTGCTTCCCCCGCAAAACCTCTCGGGTAACTGGATCAAAATCGTGCAGCGTCTTCCCGTCCGCGTCATGCTGGATCCAGCACAGCTCGAGCAACACCCCTTACGCATTGGCCTTTCGATGGAAGCGATTGTTGATCTCAAGGATCAAGAAGGGCTCCTCGTTCCGAAGGATCACGAGGTTTCACCTCTCTATCAGACCCAAATTTTTGACTTCGAAGAACTTGGAGACGAAGACGCGATCGACGCGGTTCTCTACGCGAATATCGATCCTGCGCTTTCGATGTATGCCGACTCCCCTCTTCTCATTCCACCGGAATCGCCATGAGCAAAGACCACCTCGAACATCCTGTTTCTCCTTCGCTTTTCTTTGGCTTGTTTTGTCTTCTATTTTCTGCGATTTTTAATTATACCGTTAGTCTAATGGCATCCCCCTACATTGCCTCCGATCTGGGCGGAAGCAATGACACAGCCACGTATACCGTTTCCTTTTTTGCTCTCGGAAACGCATTAGGCATTCCTCTAGGAAGAGCTCTGATGCCGCGTATCGGACCCGTGCGCTTTCTCATTATTACACTGCTGCTTTTCACTTTCTTTTCCTGGATGTGCGCGATCGCCCCAAACTACCCTTTTTTTAATGCAGCTCGATTTTTACAAGGATTTGTCTCAGGACCCTTTTACGCTTTAGGCTTTTTCTTATTCTCTGCTTTACAGCCAAAAGAAAAAAAAGCCCTCTTTCTATCGATCTCACTTTCGATATTTACTATAGGCCCTGTGCTTGGCGCCTGCTGGGGGGGATGGATCGCTTATGAGTGGCATTGGAGCTGGATCTTTTATTTCAATATTCCTTTTCTTCTTCTCTTAACGTGGTATTTATATTACCGGCTCAAAGGTTTTGATCAAGGCCCCTTGGAAAGACTTCCGTTTGATGCGATAGGCTGTTTTTCTTACTTTGTGGGTATCTTTTGTCTCAGTGTTATTGTCATTATGGGTCAAGAACTTGATTGGTTCCGCTCGCCTCTTATTGCCACACTTGCCGGGATCGGATTCCCCGCTCTACTCTTTTTCATCTTTTGGGAGATTAATCATCCCCACCCGATTCTTTCTCTCCACCTGCTAAAAAAACCGATGCTTTCGTTTGCTCTTTTCAACCTTGCGGTCTTGTTTTCAGCCTATTTTGGGATGGTCATCCTCCTTGCGCTTTGGCTGAAACTCTGGGCAAATTATACGCCAGACTGGATTGCAGCTCTTCTTGGGATCATGGCTCTCACAGGTCTTTTCCCACTCTCTTTAATCTCTAAAAGAATCAACCGCATCGATAATCGAATCTTTTTAAGCCTTGCGATTCTATTTCTTGCCATTTCCTGTTTTCACACGATGATTTTTGATGTTGACATCGATCTTCAAAGAATTGCGACCTCGCGCCTTCTCGCTGGGTTAGGACTAGCACTCTTTCTTGCTCCCATTTTTAGACTCTGTTTTCACTCTTTGCAAAGCGTGGAAATGCTGCAGGTGCTGGGCTTATTTCAAGTGGTGCGCGCCCTATCAAGCGGTCTTGGAGCATCCATTTACGACACCATTTGGCAGCGCAGGCAGGTCTTTTTCCACGACAGACTCGGCAGTAAGATCACTCCACTTTCCCCAGAAACACAAGATTTTTTTTCAAACGGCAAAGCCCTTGGGCTCGAAGGTGAGCACGCTACGGCTCAACTCGCCTATTATCTTCAGAGAGAGGCAACTTCGCTTGCCCTTGATGATTGCTTCTATCTTATGGCTTGCATTCTCATCGGCCTACTCCTTACTTTTTTCTTTACATTTCTTTCAAAAAAAGGCTCCTTTGTGACCACCGAAGACAAGACTCTTCCCTAAGAACATCAATTCGATAATAATTTCTAATTAATTGCAAATTTAATAGACAAACTAGTATACTCTGAAAATAATCAACCAAAATGCGTGAAAATTATGTTACCTACTAAATGCGACTTTTCTTTAAATGAAAGTTATAGATCAATGCAGATTCCATTTCATCACACATGCGAGTCAAACACTCTAAAAGACCATCTCCTTGAGTTTTATGGGGTTATCCATGAAATTGATAAATTAGTGCTAAAGCTGCTCAAATCATCAGAGAATGCTGTTGCATTGGGTCCCTATCTGGATGATGCTCTAGAAACCTTCTCTAATGCTACGGAAACATTTGTTGCTGATTATTCAAAGATATTTGATACGTTGAAAAATTGGGACAAAAACAAGCAAGAAATTCACAAGACACTAGAATATTCTTATAAAAAAAGAGAACTGAATGAAGAGCTAAATCAAAAAGAAAATCTTAAATTCGAACGCGCTTCCTTCGGTTTAAATTGCTTATCGACACCTGGGTGTGAAATACTTCAGATTTTCTCTCTTGCTCCTCTTGCTGAAAAGTTTAAAGTGGATTTCAGCACGGACGCTAGAAAACTTCATACATTTATTACTGAAAACCCTAGTTTGTTTGGTCACAAAAACCACTCTCAGTTGGATCGGTTTAATATTGTGAAGACACAATTAGAAACACTCCCCTCTCTTCAACCTCATCGAGAAGCCTTGAATAAGGATTATACTTTTAAAAGCCTAAATTTCTCAATGAGGCCATCAAAAAAAATGCTCGAAAAAGCTAATCCTCAAGAATTGGGAAGTGCTGAACAAGGACTTGTGCCAGAGCAATCTTCTTCTGTTCCTTTATGTATTGACATTACAGTTCTTTCCCAGTTGAAATTCGGGCAAAATCTAGGGATTTGCTGTGACCCAAAATGGGAACAGAACCCTATTTCCTTTGATTTGTCCGAAAATGGTTGGAAAGGACAGATTCCTCTAAATACAAATTGGAAATTTGTAATTCTTGAAAACGGCAAAGTGACTCGATGGGAAAAAGGATGTAATCGTCTTTGCGGCAATCAAACACAGGGGTTTACAGTAAAAGCCCACGAAGTGCATTTTTAAAGAAAAAATAGATATATCAAAAATGATTGAAGACAGTGTAATTCAATCAATAAAAATTAAAATAGGAGTCCTTTCATGACAACTGAAAGTGTATTAGGATCGAGTTTCCATTTAATTCAACCCGCTTACTATGCAGGTTTTGATTCAAATCTTTACAGAAACGATTTTATTAGCATTTATACATATCTAGAGGAAGCGTCTAAAAATATTTCGGCTATGGAGAACGGCTCCAAGATGCCTTCTGTATGCGAAATGTCGGCAATGCTAAATGAAATGTCTCAAGCTCTTGAGTTATGCGTCGAGGATTATAAAGATCTCGATCAAGGAACATCAAATTGGGATACGCTAGTGGATACACTAGAGGCACAGAGATCACAAGCTGTTAAAGAACCAGATCCTCTTCCCTCTTTTGAAGTGTTTAAGGCATCCATTTCTAACTTGCAAGAGAAAGCAAAAGAAATATCTCCCCGCTTTCCAACCGGAACTTCCTTAGAGGACATAGGAACAAGCTATGCCAAAATGTTATACACTCAAAAAGAAAATCAAATAAAAAAAGATAAAATCAATTGTAAAAACAAGACGAATGCTTCATTATTATTAATGAATTACCCAAATTGTGAAGGAAAGCAGTTGGACCAGCTCTTTCGCCAATCAAGGTATCTTATAGAGGAACTGCGGGTTACTACTAACAGGGTTACTGTTTTTTTCTCGAATTTTTTCTCAAAAAAGATAGAGAGCCAAACAGAATTGTCTAATGCATGGGAAAGATTAAATTCTGCATTGGAGGGCTTAAATCACTTAGACCTTTATGAAAGCCCAATACTCACAAGGACGCGTTTCCGATCGCCTCAGAGTTTAGATGCGGACTACAAAGAATTTGACGCTAAATTATTTGCCGATACGGACCAAGAAATCACAACGAGTTCAGCGCTAAAAACATCCAAAGACTCGGTTACTAAAGAAGAAGCAATCCCCTGTGCTTCTGCTGTTGCCAGCAATTCTATCACCTCTTCTCTTAAAATTACTGCTCTTTGTCAGTTGAAACAAGGAAAAAAACTAGGTATTTGCTTTGCCCCTAACTGGGAGAAAAAACCTATTTCTTTCGATTTTTCCGAAAATGGTTGGAAAGGTCAAATTCCTCTAAATACAGATTGGAAATTTGTTATCCTTGAAAAGGATATCGTGACACAATGGGAAAAAGGGCGTAACCGCTACTGCAAACCTGAAACGAAGGAATTTACAGTACAGACTCATGAGATAAGGTTTTAAAGGGTTTGCTGAACGTGCCAATGTCAAGTCCACGTTCGCATTAAAGACTGTCATTATTCAAACGACAATCTCTTTGTTTGCAAGATCTTAGTTTACATGGCACTAGACCATTCCCCCACTATTTTGGTTTTGAAAAAAAAGCCGGGACCCATCTTCAAATTCCAGCTTCATGGGATGTTCTTTGGCGCGCTCGGCAAATGGTGTCATGCTGGATGTTTCCCTGGCAAAAGGTCCTAGTTCGCTTTGAAATTTGTTAATCATTTGATCAAGATATTCTTGATCTGGAGCTAATTCCCTAAGCGAAGATGCTTTCACTTCAGCTAATTGTCGCGAACTGAAAAAGTTGTTCATCGTATTCGAGCAGCGAAAAAACAGTAAAGATCCTATGGATGTAATGCCAGCTGAGGTCGTCTTTGCGATCAAGTTTCCCATCTCTACAAATTCCTCGCGAAGAAGCGGTGAGAAGACGAACGCAGTTCCTCCTAATACTTTGTAACATCCAATAGCGATCACTACTTTTGCTGTTGTTCGGACTGTCGATGAAATGGCCGAACTACACAAAAATTCAACACCTTTCTGAACGATTTTTTGTCGCGTTGTTTTTTCTAACGCGTTAAGTTCTTTTTTTGTCTCTTTTTCAAAGTCATTTAGCTTGGTTATCGCCGCGGATTTACCTTCATCGGGTATAAATCGGTTGACTCGAGTCGAGACAGTCGAATTCCTTTCATTCCCCCCACTATCTGAAGGATTGCTGATCTCTTCCTTGGCAGCGATAAGGATTCCTTCTGCTTTTACTTTCAATTCTTGCGATGCGCTTAAAAGCACTTGCATGTCGCTTGCAAAAATGTACAAGTGCCGAGCAGCAATAATAGAGCAGATATCGAGATATGCTGTAACTGGATAGGAATTAGGCCGGCGTTGCCCCCATTGAAGTGACCAATCTTGTGTACGTTCTCCTAATTTCAATAATGTTTGTGTCGAAAGAGGATCCTTTAGATTTTCTTCGAGCCAATCCGACTCTTCTTGCCAACCAGCCTTTCTCACAAGTTGAACAACAGTATTCCCGAAGAAGGAGTATGTTTTTTTTAAAGTGGGCATGGCAATGCGATGCGTAACAAGGTCCGTCAAAGGATTCACAATATAGTTATTCAAAGGCTGAAATACCCAATCCAAAGAGCTTCCCGTTTGATGCCCCCAACCGTTGTTTGCAGGATATGCACTGAAATTTGCTTGGCGAACTGCCATAGAAAACCTCCTTTTAAAATAAACTTTTAAAACAAGATACATTAAAGGGATTATTTTAAAAAAGGTTTTGGCAAAGCGTTAGTACAGAATTTTGATCAGGCGGAGCAAAAAACCGATTCTTGAATCATTTTCTGTAGAGAGGTATCCTAGTGGAATTCATTTAGCCAAATAGAAGACGATGAGCACTGCTACTTCCCTTCAAGAAGAGGTTGCCAAACGGCGCACCTTTGCCATTATTAGCCACCCCGATGCGGGAAAAACCACTCTCACTGAAAAGCTTTTGCTCTACTCGGGAATGATTCACACGGCAGGTGTTGTCAAGGGGAGAAAAGGAAGAAAAGCTGCTGCCTCCGATTGGATGACGATGGAGCAGGAAAGAGGGATTTCAATCACCTCTTCAGCAATGCAGTTTACTTACAAAGATACGATTATCAATGTTCTAGATACCCCAGGCCATGAAGACTTCTCTGAAGACACTTATCGCACGTTGACTGCTGCTGATTGCGCGATCATGGTGATCGATGCTTCCAAAGGGGTAGAAAAACAGACTCGAAAACTATTTGAAGTGTGCCGATTTAGAAAAATTCCCGTTCTAACATTTATTAATAAGATGGATATGCCAGGACGAGATCCTATCGATCTAATGAATGAGGTGGAGAATGTTTTGCAGATTCAATCCTACGCGATGAATTGGCCGATAGGAAGCGGGAAAGCGTTCCATGGCGTTGTCGATCGCAGAACAAATGAATGTGTTTTTTTTATGAGGACCTCAGCAGGCGGGGCGCAAAAAGCCGATATCCTGCGCATTCCGCTAAATAGTACAGAAGCCAAAGAAAAGATCGGTCAGCAAGAATATAAACAGCTTGTGGATGAACTAGAGCTTCTTCAAATGGCGGGAAATGCATTTACAGAAGAAGATTTTCTATCGGGCAAAGTGACTCCAGTCTTTTTTGCCTCCGCTTTGACAAATTTTGGGGTAGAACCTTTCTTCGATGCGTTTATTCATTTGGCGCCTTGCCCACACGCTCGAGTAGCAACACGTCCAGATGGTACGGAAGTTGAAATCGATCCGATTGCAACCCCTTTCAGCGGATATATTTTTAAATTACAAGCGAACATGGACAAGCGTCATCGCGATAGCATGGCCTTTATTAGGATTTGTTCAGGGCGCTTTGAAAGGGATTTGATCGTGAAAAACCATCGCACGGGGAGAGAGATCCGCTTATCGCGGCCCCATGGAATGGTAGCAGGGGAAAGGGCAACGGTCGACGATGCTTATCCTGGCGATATCATTGGGGTGATCAATCCTTCCCTCTTTGCCATCGGTGATACATTGTCGATCACAGGTGGGTTTAATTATAAGCCTCTCCCCCAATTCCAGCCGGAAATTTTTGCCCGTCTTTATCCCAAAGATGTGGGGAAACGAAAATCTTTCGACAAAGGGGTTTTACAGCTGAGTGATGAGGGAGCAATTCAGGTTCTTAAATCCTATGATCGAGATGGAGATCTGATTTTTGCTGCAGTCGGTCAGCTTCAGTTCGAAGTGATGCAGTACCGTTTAAAAGATGAGTATGGTGTTGAAACTGTGCTGACTCCTCTCTCATTCACATGCAGCGCATGGCTCTTGGGCGATATCAAAAGGTTTGAAAAGTCGTCCAATTCAGCCCTTGTCCTAGATCGATTTGACAGACCGATGGCTCTGTTCTCTTCGCAATGGGAAAAGCAGTACAGCATGAAGCAAAATCCTTCCATTGAGTTCGTAGACGTCCTTGTTTAGAGACGTCTCTTAGAATGAGAACCGCAATTCCATATCAGCGGCGTTTTCTACAAAGTTCGCTCCAAATTCTCCATGATAGCCGATGGAAAGAGTAGCATTTGTATCTCTTGGCATTGCATAAGTAACCCTTGCTCCAACACCAAGAAGGTTGTTGCGAGGATTGAGGCCTCGGACAGTGAATTTCTTCGGCCCTTCTTCAAAGCGTGCTTTTGTTTTTTTGCCTAAGAAGCGCTGCTCACGGATATAACTTGTCGTGACATCAAAATTCACATTGGATTCATGGAAGCACCCTGCGTAGCCAATGCCAATACCTCCTTCGGGTCTTAAGAGATCATACCTCTTTCGATACACTTTGAGGTCCAAAGCCTGTGCCCCATGTTCTGTGTAACCATTTTGAGAAAGAAACAGGTAGTCGACATCAACAAAGGGATAGATATTCACTGTGCTGTGTTCTCCGGCTTTAATTTTAAAATCATAACCTGCACCGAAGTGTCCTAAAAACTGGTTGGAGTTTTGATCATGGCGAGCTTTATAGCGTACGGAATTGGCTCCTGTCGCGCTAAAGTGCATCCTGCGTTTTACATCGACATCACTGTAAAGATAAGAGAGAAGACCATCGACAAAGAAATGGGAACCTGCCCAGATGGCTCCGAAGGTTCCGGCGTAAGTTTGGAAGTTACCGCCTGCCTTGCCATTCACAATAGAGACATCACTGTCTACCAAGGAAAAGCCGGTGGTAATCGCCCAATGCTTTTCGAATTGATAATCAAATCCTGTAGAAAATCCTCTGAAATTTTCCTTATAGCCGTCCAGACTTTTATGTCCGCGTTGATGCACATGCTCGATAAAGGGGACGATCCAAATGCGACAGGGATCCTGAGTAGGACACGCTTCTACCCTTTGCTGAAAAAGACGTGTCGAAAATCCTTGACGGATGCGCTCAGCGACGTTCTCCTCTGCAAACGCGATGCCATCTATATTGGCAGGTTGCATCTGGTTAAAGGAATCTTGCCACTGAGACTGCGTTTGCAATTCAAGAACAGCAAGGACATCGGACAAGCCAGGGGCATTTGGATTTGTTGTCAGCAGGGTGTTAAAGGCATTAGCAACACCTGCAGCATTACCGGTCGCAGTGAATGGGTTTACTGGATTCACCGTATCGAGGAGCAAGAACACATGATTTACATCGTAACCCAAAGAGAAATTAAAACGAGGTAGAGAGTTGATCAGTGTGAAGTTACCACTACCCACAAGAGGATTCCCAGAAGTAATGATCGTGTAGCTTGGCAGAGGTGAGCTTAGTCCCACTCCCGTGAGGGAGATCGTCGTACCTGGATCGATTGTCACAGTTCCCGATGCAATAATTTGGTCGGATGCCGTGTTGCTCACTTCAAGAATGAAATTCGATCCTGTCAGAAATGTAAAATCGATAACATTTAAAGTGCCAATCGAATTTCCAGGAGATACTGTTCCGCTGGAGACGACAGATCCCAGGGTTCCTGATCCCGACAATGTCGCTCCACTTGCAACATTCACTGTTGAAGCAGCTGGGAAAGATCCATTGACATTCATCGTTCCTGCATTCACATTGACGATGCCGTTAAAGGTGTTTGCACCGCTGAGAGTCCATGTTCCACTGCCTTGTTTTGTCAGAGTACTGCTGCCGCTGATGTCTCCTGCAAATGTCGTTGAGTTGGATGTCCCCAAAGTGAGAGCGTTTGTTCCTAAAGATACAGAACTTCCTGCAGCACCACTCAAGTCGCCAATAACAATAGCCCCTCCAGCGGAAGCAAGATTGAGTTGCGCTCCGGATGACGCTGTGTTGACGCTCGTTCCGGAAGGAAGAGAGGAGACTGAGTTGATTTGAAGAATACCTGCGCTTACAGTGGTTGGGCCAGAGTATGTGTTTGTTCCAGAAAGAATCGCTGTTCCACTTCCCTGTTTAATTATCGATCCCAACGTTCCAGAAATATTTCCTACATAAGTAACGGTGGGGGTGGCTGTGCCGAAAGCCAGAGAATTGCTACCTAAAGATACACTACTTCCTGCTACCCCCGTTAAATCACCGATGCTAACACCACCTCCGGCGGAAGAGAGATCCAGCTGTGCTCCTGATGCGGAGGTATTGATATTTCCTCCGGAGGGAAGGGAGGCAGTTGCGCTGATTTGTAAAGTTCCAGCACTGACAACAGTGCCTCCAGTATAACTATTCGTACCGGAAAGAATGACTGTTCCACTTCCCTGTTTAGTTAAGGAGGCTGTAGTTCCAGTGATATTTCCCGCATAAGTTGACGAAGAAGTGGTTGTTCCAAAGGCAAGATTGTTAGAGCCCAAAGTCGTAGAGCTGCCAGAAACGCCGCTAAGATCCCCCAGAGTCACTGCACCCCCCGCGGAAGAGAGGTCTAGCTGTGCTCCCGAGGCAGATGTATTGACATTTCCTCCCGAGGGAATGGAAGCTAGGGAATTAATTTGCAAGGTTCCAGCGCTGACAGTTGTCTCGCCAGTATATGTGTTGGTTCCAGAAAGAATCGCAGTCCCACTTCCTTGCTTAGTCAAAGAAGAAGAAGTTCCTGTGATGTTTCCAGCAAATGTTGAAGTCGGTGTTGCTGTACCAAAGGTAAGGCTATTTGACCCTAAGGTGACAGAGCCTCCAGACACGCCAACGAGATTACCGATAGTGACTGAGCCGCCCGCAGAAGACAAATCGAGCTGCGCTCCCGATGAAGAAATATTAACTGCTGCTGCAGAAGGGATAGAGGCAGTGGAATTGATCTGTAACACGCCAGCACTCACAGTTGTCGTTCCCGTATATGTATTTGTTCCAGAAAGAACAACAGTCCCACTTCCTTGTTTGGTTACGGATCCAGATACTCCAGAAATATTTCCCCCATAGCTTACTGATGGAGTTGTTGTTCCCAAAGTAAGAGTATTATTACCCAAAGCCACAAGACTTCCTGCGACACCTGTCAAGTCACCGATGGTAACTCCTCCCCCCGCTGAGGAGATATCAAGCTTTGCCCCTGACGCCGACGTGTTGATATTCTTTCCGGAGGGAAGAGATGCTGTCGCATTGATTTGCAAAGTTCCCGCATTGATGACAGTGCCGCCGGTATAACTATTGGTCCCTGAGAGGATCGCGATTCCGCTTCCTTGTTTAGTGAGTGAGGAAGACGTTCCCGTAATATTACCTGCATAAGTCGTGGAAGCTGTTGCTGTACCGAAAGTCAAGTTGTTTGTACCTAAAGTCACAGAACTTCCCGATACACCACTAAGGTCTCCAAGGGTAATGGCTCCCCCGGCAGTACTCAGATCGAGTTTAGCTCCCGACGCTGAAGTATTTACATTTCCACCAGAAGGAATAGAAGCTGTGGAATTGATACGCAAGGTGCCAGCGCTGACAGTAGTACCTCCACTATAAGTACTCGTCCCTGCGAGAATCGCGGTTCCACTCCCTTGTTTAGTTAGGGCAGCAGAAGTCCCCGAAATATTTCCAGAATAAGAAATTATAAATGACGAGGTTCCAAAAATAAGATTATTTGCCCCCAGTGTCACCGAACTGCCTGCTACGCCGCTCAAATCGCCAATTGTAACCGTCCCACCCGCAGAAGAAAGGTCAAGTTGCGCTCCTGAAGCAGTAATATTTATATTTTTTCCAGAGGGGATGGATCCGACAGAGTTAATTTGTAAAGTGCCGGCATTAATCGTCGTTCCGTTATAGGAATTGGTTCCCGAAAAGATCACAGTCCCAGTTCCTTGTTTGGTTAAGGAGCCTGTTGTCGCTGAAATATCTCCTGCAAAAGTTACAGTTGGCGTTGCCGTCCCCAAAGTAAGGGAATGACTACCCATCACGACTGAGCTGCCGGCAACACCTATTAAATCGGCCACAATGATTCCTGCTCCATTGATATTAAACTGCGCTCCTGCTGCGGTTAGATTCAGATTTTTTTGTGGAAAAGAGAGAGACGAGTTAATTTGCAATGTTCCCGCGCTGATATTAGTGTCTCCAGTGTAATTATTTGTTCCGGAGAAGATAACAGTTCCGCTCCCTTGCTTAGTCAAAGAAGCCGAACCTGAGATGTTTCCCGCATAAGTTGTTGAAATTGTATTAGTTCCAAAAGTGAGAGAATTTGCGCCGTATGACAAAGAGCTTCCTGCTGCCCCGCTTATATCCCCTAAAGTGATCGCACCTCCAGCCGTAGAAAGGTCGAGTTCTGCCCCAGCTGCCGATGTGTTCAGATTGGTGCCCAATGGGATAGAAGCTGTTGAGTTAATTTGTAAAATACCATTACTTACTGTGGTCGTCCCCGTATAAGTATTTGTTCCGGAAAGAATCACTTTTCCGCCTCCTTGCTTTATCAGAGAGCCTAAGGTTCCAGAGATATTTCCGGGATAAGTAACTGTGGGCGTACCTGTTCCAAAAGCTAGGGTTGAACTGCCTAATGTTACAGAGCTTGTCGCAACACCAGTCAGATCACCAATTGTGACCGTACCGGTTGCAAAAGAAATATCGAGTTTTGTTCCCGATCCAGCAAGATTGATAGGTTCTGTAGCAGGAATAGATCCTGCGGAATTAACCTGCAAGGTCCCGCCGTTGACAATGGTTCCCCCAGAGTAATTGTTCAACGTACCCGAAAGGATCAAGGTTTCAGCTCCTTGTTTCGTCAAGGAGTCAAATCCTGAAATGTTACCACTAAGAGTAAATGAATTCCCATTCGTATTAAAAACCCCAGGGACATTTAACGCGATGTGATTATTAAGATTGAGTGATCCAGTGGAGGGCTGCAAAATATTGCCGCTTATCGTTGAAAAAGTCAAAGGACCCGTACCAAGTGCCGTATTATTGCCGACGTTCAATGTTCCTTTGGTAAATGTTGTCCCACCGCTGTAAGTATTGGCAGCAGTCAAGTTCAGGACACCTGCGGAACTCGCCGCGCTTCCCACAATTAAAGCGCCCCCTGCACCTGTTCCCGCTGTAACGCCTGTCGGTGCACCCACGAAAGAAGCTGCACTATCGTCAGCAATGGTACTCGAAATTGTAATCGTTCCGCCATTGGGATCATATGTGATGGAGGATCCCGTGACAATAAAAGCATGGTTGCCTGCATTCCATCCTTGAGTTGCATTTGTCCCGGCAGCACCGCCGATCGTAGAGTTCGCGCCCGATGTAAAAGTGCCCACTTGCGCTAAGCTTCCTCCTGAATTGACAAAAATTGCTCCGCCAAAACCTGCGCCGCCGCCTCCACCCACTTGTCCTGCGCCACCGCCAACACCCCCGGCACTTTGGGCAAAACCTGGGGAATAGCTTCCACCTCCACCACCGCCAAACCCTCCTATTCCTCCTGTGCTATTAGTTGCAAAACTACCCGAACCACCGCCACCACCGCCAAAACCTCCGGCTCCACCGGCTCCGGTGCTTTGCATTCCGCCACCACCGCCGCCGCCAAACCCTCCTATTGCTCCAGGGATAGTAGCGCTCTCTCCACCGCCGCCACCACCGCCATAGCCACCAACTCCCGGGGTCAAACCTACAGCTGCCGATCCACCCACTCCTCCTCCGCCTGCTGCAGTTGCGCCTGCGCATCCATTATCAGAGCCCCCTGCTCCACCTCCACCATCGGCACCTCCTAGAACAGCAGTACTGCTACAATTCGCACTTGCGCCTCCTGAACTCCCTCCTATCCCTCCCCCCTGCGCTCCAGGGAAGCCCGTCGATGTATCCGAGGATAAAGGTCCATTACCTCCTGTACCGGTGAAGTTGGTTCCACAATTGATCCCGCCTCCACCACCTGCGCCACTACTCGCGCCTCCTATTCCTCCAACGCCTCCAAGCCCGCCACCTCCTCCAGCGCCTGGTTGAAACGTTTGGATGGATATTGGGCCACTATTTCCGCCATTTCCTCCCATCCCGCCGCCCCCGCCGCCTCCAGCATTATAATCTCCTACACTACTCACTCCGCCCGCACCACCACTTGCAGTTGCATTATTAAAAGCGACATTCGAAACAGTGACTGCTGCTTGGTCCACGAAAAGAGCTCCGCCTGCGCCCATTCCTCCTCCGCCAGCACCTCCAGGACTTGTCCCCCCTGCTCCTCCAGTCGCCCCGACGTTTTGTATCGTGAGGTTTTGCAAAGTAATCGTTCCCTGTCTTGCAAAAAGACCTCGGTAGATGTTGGTATTGCCGTCGATGACAATCGGCGTGCCGCTATTGGCACCATCCATCGACACGGTATTTGCTGCGTTTAAATTCAAAATGGGCAACATCGCGTTTAATGTAATGACATTGTCGCCCGCACCTGGAAGGCTAAATGTGACAGTGTGAGAACCTGGATTTTGATTGATGTAATTCAGCACCCCTCGCAAATCCCCACTTGTCCCGGTGATTGTTCCCCCAGTCGCAACATTCGCATCCCCAGCGACATTGACTGTAAGCGATGCCGCAAAAAGCGATGGCGATGCCAGACAAAAAACTGCAGTCCAGGAAAATTTTTTAATGAAGATAGGGAGTTTTGCAGAATACATGTAACCTCGAAATTAGTATTTTTATCTATTAATAATAGGAAAAGAATTGATTGGCTAATTTTTTTTTAACATCGATGCCGAAGTGTTCAAAATCACGGAGGATGAAAAAAAATCCATCCTCCCCTGAAGTTAAAAATCCAGATTAAGACGCAGAGTCAGTCCCTGCAAAGAGATATTCGAATTGTTGATAAATGTTTCTTTGGCAGCAGTGGGAGCGGAAAATCCCGAGCGATAAATTTGATGGAGATTTGTCCAAATATTCATCTCATACCCCAAAACAATCTCTGTGCGCATGTTCTCAAATCGCTTCTGCCAAGAAGGACCGATCATAAATTGAGCGGTGTACGTCAGCCTGTTGTCGTGAAAGCGCGAATTGCGGATCGGACGCGAATTATTGGATCCTAAAAGCGATACGGTTGTTTTCTGGTAAGCGGAATTTTTATACCATCCACTGAGAGCCGCTGTCGAAAGCAGGCCTACCAAATAAATATCATATCCCATATACCAATCGAGCTTCATCCCTGCGCGAAAACCGACGCCTTCAAAACGCCAGCGGTTTGTAATGTGCGATTTGATAGCATTGACATCGTGATAAGAGACTTTCATTTTTTGGAAAATAATCGCAGAAGTCAGTCCCCCAAACACATTAAATCTCAAATGTTCGTTCGTATGAAATCGCCGTGAAAATAGAAAATCGAGCACATTGTATTTTAAATCGATGTGACAACGCGCTTTTTCCAACGGAGCAGGAGGCGTTCCCGAGCCGACATCTGGCTGGATCCAAGTGCCATTGAGAAATTCTCCTGAAGAATGTGGCGCGTGCGCTGTCCTTCTTCCACTTGAGGGAACATAGGTATACTGCAGAAATACATCCCAGAAATGGGGGGCTCTAAAATAGCCAAAATTGACCCTAAAGCCCGGAGACCATTCAAAGTGCGCATTTTGATAATTTCCTATGGCAAATGTATCCTGTGTCGTCGACCATGCGGGTTTGTTCATTTTTACAGCGTAATCTACTGCGCCTTCATTCACAATCCAATACAAGAATTCCGCATTCACAAAGAAAACGCTTTTATCCTTGTTGAATAGATCTGCATCATAAGGGGGTTCTTCATCTGCAGAGGTCTGCGATTTTGTCATATCTGCGTGCAGTAAATGAGAAGAAAAAAACACTCCGGCGCTTAACAGCCCTAAAACAAATTCCTTAGCTACACATTTTGCGTTAAATAGTTGCATACGCATTCCCGATTGGTTGATTGGATGAGTCTCTTATGCAATATAGCAAGAATTTTATCATCTAGAAATTTGAAAAAAATGCGATTTGAGTGGTATACCCAACGTGATTGAAAATTTGGTTTAGGACCGAAGCCAAATTTTCAATCACGTTGGGTAGGCATAGGATAGATTAAAAGGAGAATGTCATGAAAAAAAGAATACTTATAATTTTTTCGATTTGCATTTCGTTACAGATAAACGCCCAAAACGAAAATTTCCTTCAGGGACTGGTCCTGCTCGAACAAAAAAAATATGAAGAAGCGATCACATCTTTTAATGCCGCTCTCAAAGACAGTCCATCAAACCCTTCCTGTTGGGAACGCAGAGGCTATGCGCTTTTTTGCGCGAAACACCCCTATGAAGCGATCAACAATTACACGATGGCGATCCTTCTTTCTCCAAAAAACTCCCCTTACTACGTTCAAAGAGCTTTAGCATATCATGAAACAGGCAACTTCAATGCGATGGTTAACGATCTCACAACAGCAGCAAGAATTGGTGATTTAAGCGCCCAGGAATTTCTTGAACGCCATAGCATCTCTTGGAAACTCACTGACAATTAATCGTTATACCCAACGTGATTGAAAATTTGGATTTAAGACCGAGCCAAAGCCCCGGGATTGGACGATCGAATCTAGCCCCTATTATCTAATAGCGGCGACGATTCAATCGTGCCAATCGCGGGAGCTTTCGCTTCGGTCCTAAACCAAATTTTCAGTCACGTTGGGTGTAAGTGGCGAGCCATCGCCATAGCAGGACCTGATCGACTAAGATCATAGTGATGCTCATCAGCAATCGCCCATACCGTTTGCTTGCGCAAAGCATTTGGAGCCATCTGATGGACTGCAGCAAAAATTGCGCGCTTGCGGTTTTCTACATAGGGATGCGTGTAGAGAAACTCGAAATACTTATGGAAAAAATCGGAATACTCCCAGCTGCCTTGCTTGAGAACTTCCTGTAAATAAATCGCTCCGAGAGGGTTGAAATGCGCTTGATGCGCAAAATATGCTCCGGTAACATCGGCTTCATACTCATTCGAGCGCGAATTGAGAAGTTGCAAATAGCGATTGAGCCATTCCTCAAGGGTAAATAAAGCCTCGTGAAGTCGAGAATTCAAATGCGTGCAAAGCAACGTGCGCACCATCGATAAAAAGATGGAAGTGATCATCTGGGATCCCATAGCGACAATAGAGTGACGTGAAGCCACATGCGTCATTTCGTGCCCCAAAAGCGCTGCGAGAACATCTTCCAAATTCACGCTCGTCAAATCGACAGTCGCACGCGATCCATCGGCAAACTCAATAGTAGATTGTTTGATCGCCTGCGATTTTAACGCTGCATCGATCTCCTTCACAATCTGCGTGAAGACGACCATTCCTCCGGCTGGAACGGCAAATGCATTCACCTGTGAGGAGTGCACTGTCTTTACGCGATAATCAAAAGGGGTCGCATCTTCAGGGTTGAGCAAACGGATGTTCGCTGCTTTCACGCGATCCATCACATTGACAACCGAATCAGCAATGCGCGTCTGAGAACCCGGGATGAGTTCATTGGTTCCTCTCAATCCATACGTGACGAGCGGATAGTAGAAAAAATCTCCCAGTGCTTTTTCCACCGCTCGCGGCATACACAGGAATTGACGCTTTCCGTTGATAGGATTCACCGGTAAAGCGATGTCGAGCACTGGACCGAATGCCTTATTCCCTAAAGATAAGGCACCAGAAACTGCGCTGGAAATCCGGCTATAGGCGGAAGAAACAACATCGTAAATTTTGCTGTAGCACCCGAGCGCCATCCTCGTTAATCCCTGTTGGGATTGTATATAGTCAGAACGATAGCATGGAAGCAAGGGAGCCCGAAATGCATCGCTTGCCGCCGCTTGCGCTTGATGAAGGGAAATCGCCACCGTGCTACTCATGCATTACTCTCCTTGAGAAAGTTGATGGGCAAACTTCATCGCAGGGCTGCAACGGTTGTAGTCATAGCCTTTTTCTGCAATCTCCCAATTCGTTCTTCCATTCAATGCCTGAGGCTTCATCTCGCTAATCGCAGCAAAAATCGCCCTCTTGCGATTCTCCCCGTACGGATGCGTGTAGAGAAATTCTAGATTCTTATGCATCCATTTGGACAGTTTATCTTGATTTTGACCCAGAACTTCCTGCAGATAAAGCGCTCCGAGGGGATTGTAATCCGCCTGATAGGTAAAATAAGCGCCAGTGACATCCGCTTCATATTCATTTTTGCGCGAGTTAAAAAGACCTGTCAGTTTTTTAACCTGATCTTCCACCCATCCGAAGACATCGTTTAGAGCCGTATAAAGCCTTTCTTTATTCGCGAGCGCATCTCTTTCAAAAGCGCTCAACTCAGAAGACGGTTTTGCAGCCAAAGTTTGATAGTCTTTATCCGTACTTTTTAAGTACGCCACGAGCACAATTCTTCCTACGCTCAATATCACAGAACGGATCATGCCTCCAACAAGCGCAACAATTGAATGACGCGACGCAGCGTGCGTCATCTCATGCCCCATCAATGCAGCCAATGTATCTTCTAACGTCACTCCCGAGAGATCTACTGTCGCCTTAGATCCATCCGCAAACTCAACCGTTGTTTCTGTAATGGCTCGCGACTTGATCGCTGCATCGATTTCTTTAACGATCTGAGTAAAAACAACCATGCCTCCCGCAGGAACTGCAAAAGCATTCACCTGCGACGAATGGACTGTCTTCACACGGTAGTCAAACTTGGCATCCTCAGGGGTGCTAGGAGGATTGAGAAGCTCTTCATTGCTATTTTTAAGGCGTGTGAGCACCGACTCCACCTTATCCGCGATGCGTTCATTCGTTCCCGGTAAGAGTTCATGTGTGTGTCTCATTCCGCTGGTAATTAAAGGATAAAATACACAATCCCCCAACATCTTTTCCATCCAGCGGGAAATACCGACAAAGTGGCGAGTATCATTGATCGGATTCACCGGGTAGACCACGTCGAGCAAAGGCCTCATCGCCCAGCCAAGGGCAAAATCCCCTGCTTTTGCGACACCTGAAGCAATCACCTCCACCCCACGGCTGACCGCGCTGATTCCATTATAAGCTTTGCTGTAGCACCACAATGCTTTTCCACCGTTCGATTGAATATAATCTTGGCTATAGCAAGGGAGCCAATGCGTTTTGAAGACGTCACTTGCAGCGGATTGAGAGCGATAAAGAACATTTGATGCCATTTTGTTTCTCCAATATTATTAAAAATTCACAGAATTATAACAAAACAGAACCATTGAATCAATTCAATTGATTTATTGAAGCTAAATCAATTAATTTGATTATAAGATAATAAAAATGAACAGAAAATAGAAAATTTTAAAGAACTATATACGTAAAAAAAGTTAAATTACCCTTTAAAAGGAAGCGCCTACTCCAAGACCTGCTCTCAGACCGCCCACATCTACGGAATGGGTCAAAGCCCCCGACTCGTGAACTCCGGAGATCCGGGTATAGTAGTAGTCCGCATAAACATCGAGAAAAAAGTGCCGCACAAAAAAGTAAGTCAAGCCCAGCTTGCTCACTGCTCCCCATTCTCGACGATGGATGTGGCGTTTCAAATCAGGGGCCTCATCGTGAATATTCGCCCAGGTATAGCTCGGGCCCACACCGATGTAAACCGAGACGTCGTCATCGACGGGAACGGCATATTTCAATCCCCCACTTAAAGGGTACAGATGAATCGATGTCGGATCATGGCGTCCTCGCGAAAAGCCGTGCCTTTGGAAATAGTTGAAATTGACCCAGAAGTTTAAATGGTTATAGAGGCGCACAGAGCTCTCTGTTTCATATTCAGATCCTCCCTTCTTGTAGATATTACTAGCCTCTGAGGATGCAGGGTAAAAAAATCCCCCTCTCACCTGCATGGTAAAGCGATCCCCCCAGAGAAGAGCCGGCATAGCGCAAAGAATCAAAGACCAATACTTCATTCGTCAACCTCAGCAAAACGAAATTTATTATAATCTCTGAAACCCTTAGACTGCAACTTTTAACAATGAGGTATCATGCGTTCATTTTTGATCGTTTTAGGCGCTTTAACTCTCTTTGCAAACTGTTTGTTCGCAATTCCCGGCGAAGTCAATGTCAAAAAAAAGAAAAACGTTTTTCTCCTCCAAACAGATCTTTATAACGTCATTACCTGGGAAAAACCAGCAACAATAATACCCGTGCTTTATTTCGTGTACCGAGATGCAGCCTTAACCGATTTAGCCGGCACTGTGTCTGCACACCATTCTTTGAAATTCAAAGACTTTAATCGAAAAAAAGACACGCTGTACCACTATTACATCGTCGGTCAGGTACAAGACGGCTCGACCTATCTCATTGGAAGCGTTTCCGTCAAAGATTAGTGATATACTTTGAGAGAAGCGTTCAAGCGGAATGTTTGGGGTACAATTGCAACAGGCTGTATCTCGAGAGCGCTCCAGTAGGATTTATCCTCCCCTTCATAGCAAACTAAAAGCTGCTCTCCAGGCAAGATTTTTTTATTCGCGAGATAGACAATCTCCACGGGAACAAGATCCATTCCGTAAGAATTAGAAGGAATTTTGAAAAAACTTGCAACAATATTAGGTTCTTCAGAGTGATTAATGTACCGCGTAAAGTTACCCGCCTTAAGCGCGTCAATCTGCAGCGCATAGCGGCGTTTCGCTTGATACGTCTTATTCGGATCAAATTGCGCCTGTTCCTCTTTTGTCAAGCGCATCCCCGATAAAATCTCGAAAGCATAAGCGGAATCATCAGGAGCATCGTTGGAAACAAAAAGAACTTTTCCCGAATAAGGCGCGATCACTTGCCCTCTTAGGATAGGCTCAGCTTCCGGGTGCAAAAATATCCCGTACCCAAGTCCGTCAGGCAACTTTCTGCGCACGAAATTTTTGGGTAGACCATGCTTCTTAATCGCTTTCGAAACTTCCGCAAGCTGCTTCAAATGCGCTTTACTCGGAGTGCGCACGTAAAGCTTTTGCCTGCGGACTTCTCGGGAAGCCACTTTGCGCATCGCTTCAGTGAAAATGGGATGAGGAAGATTGAATTTCATTTATTAATGAATTAACACATTAATTCATTATGTTAATACAAAAATCGATTCTTGAATCATTTTCCTAAAAATTAGATATCCATCTTTTAAAAGATTGAAGCGTATCAGGGTGATAAAGAACCCCCAAATGGCCGGCATTTACCTGACAGTTAACACAATCACTGCGAACAATCGAAGCCTCGAGATCGATACACCAATCGTTGGTAGCCGCAATTTGAAAGAACTGAGGTCTCATGGGTTGAAAAGGCTTTACTTTGTCCCAGACTGCCTTAACAGTCGGCTTTAAAGAATCTCTGCAAGGGCGATGAGAAGGCTCAATGACTTTAAAACGTCCTGCAATTCCAATCACTGCATTCACTTTGGGATGATTCTCTACGCATCCCACATACGCCGCCTCAATAGCGCCCCGCGAATGACCTACTAGTACCAAGTGAGAGAGAATTCTCCCATTTTTACGAACCGTCTGTTCCACTCGCTGAATACTCTGTCTCAATAAAGAGAGGTGACTTTCCGGATTCACATCATCGTAGGGCAAATTAACGCTAAATACAGCTTTTCCTTCTTCTTCTGCAATATCACCCAAATGCTTCATGGTGAGTGCGTGAGAACGCTCCCCATGCAACAGCAAAACTGCAGAAACTCGGGAGTCGGATTGAGGAATAATATTCCCATGAATGAAAAGATCGGCGGCTTTTCCCGTTGTTTCAAACATGTCGCAAGAGCGAATAGATCCTGTCCATAGCGTGTGATACGCCCAGGAAACTGCATTCGGGATGACTCCTGTCAAATTGGAAGGAATAATGTCAGTGAATAAAATCTGCAGCGTTTCATATGCCCTGTTTAAGGCGCAAGGAATTTGCTGCAAAAGTGAAAATCCATATTCAGAAACCCCTCTTACAGACATACCGCCTCCAACAAATAGAAAAAAAATTAATTTCTGCTCATTTAAATGTCAATTAAGATTGACAGATGTATTAAATTAATTTATATATAAATTAAAAGGAGTGTCTATGATTCGTAAACTTTCTTCCGGTAAATTCCGCATCTATTCTCGCTCGAAAAATTCCAAGACAGGAAAACGCCGTAACCTCGGCACATTCACAACGCGCGAAGAAGCGCAGAAACATGAAAGAGAAATCCAATACTTTAAAAGGCATTAAAATGAATGACTATGCTGCATTCCCACACCTTTCGCATAGCCATATGAAAATCATGCTGAAATGTTTCAGCGTCTGTTCTGCTTGCGCTAAAATGTGCATCAAAGAAGGAAACAAAGAGACGGCAGCGCTCTGCTCCGACTGCGCTGACATTTGCTCGCTAGCGATTAAACTGCACAGCGGGGACTCCGAGTTTAATAAGCAAGTGCTGGAATTGTGTGCTCATGCCTGCCACCGATGCGGAGAAGCTTGTGGCAAACATCATGCTGACCATTGCCAGCAATGCAGCAAAATTTGCTTGGAGTGCGCTGATGCGTGCCAATGCGCACACTAAATTCTCACTCATCAGAATTTTGTGAGTTTTCACGGATAAGACTCTCCCAATAGCGCTGCATTTCTTTTGAGAGATACCTTTTCACGTGTTTTAATTCGAGCTGGGTTCTAGGGTCTTCCGTATCCGTGAAAGCAAACTTTCCTCGCTTCGTGAAGGGGATATTTTCATAGAGGAAAATGGTTCCGTTTCCTCCAAATCCTTGCTTGAGAATGCAATATAACTCATCGAGATGCTTGCGAGTCACATTATTTTTCCACATGTCTTGTGTCATTTCATAGCTCACTGGCTCCATATCCGTCTCCACCAAGAGAACAGGTTGAGGATTTGGCTCTTTGGAATGGGGGTAGACAGGGAGAAGATAAAGCCATTTGTCCGGAACAGAAAAGAAGCGGATTTTTTCCCTCGCGATGATCTGCCGGATCCCAAAAGCACCCGCGCAGCGCCTCGCAAGCCACTGCCAATGAGGAATTTCTTTTCGACAACGCTTTTCTGAATCAAGATAGATCTTAAATACATAGCCAGGCACCTGCGGGTGGCGTGCTACAATAATAAAACTCAGCGGCATCGGCCCTGCGATCCACTCAAATCCAGCGTCGGTAAGAGACTTTTCATTCTCAATGACTCTGGACTGTGAAAAAATTGTATCCAGAGTTGATTTTATAGGATGATCGAGAGGCAAAAGATAGGGGGCAATTGTCGACTGCAGGCGCGGAGTGAGATAAGGATTGTCATTGAAATGAGGATAATCAAGAGCGGCGATCGCTGCAGGCGCTGTGAAAAAGCACAGCGCCCACGCACCTAAAATCAGGGCATATTTAGACATAGGACCTGTCATAACGCTTACCGTCCTATTTTGACTCTTGGATAAGGCTGAACCAGTACTGTTGCATCTCCTTAGACAAATATTTTTTTATGCCCTTTAGCTTAAGTTCCGCTTTATGGCTCTCTGTATCTGTGAAGGCAAATTTCCCCCTTTTTGTAAAAGGAACATTGACCGACAGAACTAAAGTTCCACGCCCGCCAAAGCCATGTTTAAGAATTGCATGCAACTCATCAAGATGTTCCTTTGTGACGATAGTTCTCCACATGTCCTTTGTTACCTCATAGCTTTCCAATTCCATATCTGTCGCGATGAGAATGACTGTTTCTGGATCTTTGCCTTCTTCGAAGGGAAGTGGAGGAAGAAGATAAAGCCATTTGTCTGGAACTGAAAAGTGGCGAATTTTTTCTCGTTCAATGATTTTTCGGATTCCATACGCGCCCGCACAGCGATAGGCTAAAGATTTCCAATGAGGCAGTCCATCTCTGCAGCGCTCTTCAGAATCGAGATAAATTTTAAAGACGTAACCCGGAACTGCAGGATGGCGGGCAACAATGATAAAGCTGCGAGGCATAGGCCCTGCGATGATCTCAAATCCTGCATCGACAAGGGTTTGTTGATTTTGAGTCACTCTGCCTTGCGAGAAAATGGCGTCTACCGTTTCCATGATCGGATGATTTACTGGAAGCAGATAGGGAGCAATCGTTACCTGCATTTTTTCCGTCAGATGCGGATTATCATAGAATCCAGGGTAGTCAACAACCGCGTGGTTTGCTGACAAATTTGCAAAACAGCTCAAACTGATTGCCAAAAGAGCGAGTGCCCGACCACAAAATCCTTTGAGATTTTTGCTGCATGAAAGCTCCCGCGGTTGGGTCATCGATAAGGGGGGTTGTATTACATTTAATACTACCCCCCTTTTCGATGATCTCAACCCCGGGACTTTGATGCGCAAAAATCCCCAAAGGCTTTTGCGATCGGGCACTAGTCCAAATTTTTTTCTGCTTTTCATAAGCCTCCTATTTCGAATTAATCGCCAATGAATCCTTGCGCTTTCAAATAATCGCAATGACGTTGAACATACTTGGGAAATGTGCTGTCGATCGGTATCGCGGGATGTCTGCGAATCATTTCATCGATTTCTTCATCAGAAGCGTTGGCTTGCTCATCTACTCCTTCCACAATGCTACGCATTTTCTGACGGATCTTCTCTCTTCCTCCCATCCATGTGAAGTGCCACCCACCATTAGAGAGATTTGGAAATTTCCAACGATAATTGCGGAAATGTTGAACTCCGAAAAGCGCAACCATTTCAAATGTTGTGGCAACAGTCCCCACCCAAGGCGCGTTCGTATCGCGATTCAACTGATACCAATAATAGGACATCTGAAATCCTCTCGCCGCATCGAAGTAGAACTTTTTCTCCTTTTTGCGAAAGCCTGCTTTTCCCTTGATCCGATTTTTAAAGCGCTGCCATCTTCCTTCTTTGAGAAGCCTAGCACTTTTTTCTGGCAAAAGCTCTACCATTTCTTTGATAAGCTCAGGACGAGGAATTTCATCTAAATCGGAGATGAGAATAATATCGGAGGGATTGCAGTTTTTCAGACCCCGAGCAATACAATTGCGTTGATAATTTTCACGCCCCCATAGGTCCAACTCAGGATGCCTTTCATCGACAATGATATGGATGATTTTTGGGAGATGTTTTTCAAATAAATCCCTATTTTCATGAAAAGTGAGCGGCTTCAAATGCCCTTTCTGCGTCTCGATACTCTCTACAAGGACAAAATGATCTACCACTTCATCGAGTTCGTCGAGACGCATTTTAAGGAGTTCGATTTCATTGAAGAACATGAAGCAGTCGTAGACTTTGGCATCAAGCCCGTGCAACGCAAATAACATCCATAAGGCGGCGGATTGAAGAATGCGTTTTTTTAATCTCTTGCTCCCAACCACCGCGCTACCTTTTTTAAAAATCTAGCAAGCATTCTTGCAAGGTGCGCCCTTTTTTATCAAGGCAACAAACCTCTTTTTGACAATTCTCGGCGCACTTGTTCTTCGGACTCAAAAAGAATCGCATCGATTCCTTTTTTCTTGGCTGAATCGACGTTCTCTAGTTTATCATCGATGAACACAACATCTTTTCCGCTTATACCCAACGTCTTTAAGAGCAAGTCATACACTCTCTGATCTGGCTTCTCCAATCCCATTTCGCAGGAGAGAAGACATGGATCAAAAGGCTTGTAAAAGCCAAAGTCCCGGATCATTTGAGTATAACGGCTATTGATGTTGGACAGGAGTCCTACCCGAATCTGATTCTGTTTCAATATATCGATCAATTCTAACATTTTAGGGTCCGCACCTACACTCTTTTTTAGCGCAGCGGTATAAGTGCTTGGCCAGTCATCGGGAAGCTCTATGCCTTTTTTTCTAGCCCACTCAACCCAAAAATCGATTTCCGATTTCCCCACCTGTACAGCCTTTCTTTTTTCGAAATTCGCCTTTTCAAACTCCGCTGCAGAAATCTGAAATGTCTCGCACATAAAATCCACAACGACTGACCTATCATCGAATGCAATGACATTTCCCCAGTCGAACACAACCGCTTGAGGAGTGGCAAATAGAGAGGAGGTCGCAACAACTAAAGAAAACAACATTTTTTTCATTTTACACCTCAAAAATAGAGAAATCCCCTATTTTATCTCATGCAGGCAATAAACCGAATTAAAAAGAGAATTATACTCCATGGGACTGAAAATTTGGGTTTAAGAGACCGAGCCAAAGCCCCAGTCCTAAACCAAATTTTCAAGTGTCATCAGTATATCAATCAATGTTCGTCAGCATTAACCTAGAATTGCGCGACTCATATCGATAGAAGAAAAACAGTGGGCTAAGAAGTAACAAATTTCCAGTGCAAATCTCCAAAAAATACCAATTACGGTTAGCAATAGCAACATCATCAGGAGGCAAGAAACTAATTCCTATAGTCAGTAGACAGCCTAAAGCTCCTACAAGACAAACACTCCAGATGCCCCACTTTCCGCACGGAATTTTAAAAGCTTCCCCACGCTCTTTATCTTTGTAGTGCAGCTTGATTGCAGCAGAAAAGAGTAAGAGGTACATTAGCATATAAAGTTCGGTGCTCATCGCTGTAAAAAACCAATAAAATGCAGTCACGTTGGGCTCTAAAAGCAAAACAAAGCATAAAAGTGTTACGATACTTGCTTGTGTTAGTAAAAGGCGGTGGGCAACGCCTGCTTTATTTTTTTGAGCAAAAAAAGTAGGCAAAAAACCAAATTCTGCGGCATGAAGAAGCCCTTTTACGGGAGAAATGAGCCAATTGATCATCGTTCCAATGGATCCCAGAACGATTAAAACCGTCATCACGGAAATAAGCTCCTTCCATCCATTTGAACCAAAAAAATAACTAAAAACTTGCATGATCCCCGAAATGAGTTGAATATCTTCTTTCGGTACCACGACAGCAATAGCCAAAGAGCTTAGCATCATCGACAAGAAAATGAAAAGCGTTGCAAGAAGAACAGCTCTGGGAAAGTTTTTCTTTGGATCGCGTACATCGTTGACATGTACACCCGAAAGCTCCATCCCTAAAAACCCTGCCATGATCGCAATCAATGAAACCCAGCTGGTCGTATGACTAAAAGATGGAATGCACTGAGAAGCTTGTAAATCAATCTGCAGCGGATGCCCGCTAAACATTTTTATTAGGCCCAATGCGATCAAAGCCATCAAGGGGATTGCTGTTCCCGCAATCGCGCACAGATTATTTACAAATGCAGATACATGGATCCCTTTCAAATTAACCCACGTCAATCCCCAATAAGTGCACAAAATAAAAGAGATGAGGTACACCTTGTTTTCAACCAAAGCAGGATCGATTAAATAGGCAAAAGTGCCTGCAACAAAAGAGAGCATCGTGGGATACCACACTAAAGTATTGATCCATTGCAACCAAATCGCCGCCATTGCTAAGCGCTTACCAAAAGCACGATTCACCCATTGATAAACGCCTCCCTGAGAATATCTTGCCGAGAGCTCTGCCGTAATAAGGGCCGTAGGAAGCAAAAAAATCACTCCCGAAAGCAAGAAGAAAAAAATGAGAGGGCTTCCACAAAGCGCTGCTGCAGGTAAATTCCGCATATTGTCAATGGAAGCGACGATGAGCAAAACAAGTGGGATCAGTCCAATTTTTTTATTCATAGAACGCTGTTCCTTTGAGTTTAACCTCTGTTTCTTCTATTGCAATTTCTAAAATCCCTCCTGATGTAGAAACGAAAACATTTCCCGATATTCCCGCAATCACAGCCGAGCAAACAGAGCCCGTTCCGCAAGAGCGGGTGATGCGCAACGCTCCCCTTTCAAAAGTTTTCACGAAAAGATGCCCTTCCACCCAGTGACATGAATTGACATTGATTCCTAAGGGAAAAAGCGCTTCGTTGTTATTCAGTTCGCTGCCAAGAAAAGAAAGTTCCTCATCGCTTAACTTCCCTGAAAATATCAGATGAGGTTCTAAGACCTCCGCATAGTGTAAAACGTATTCCTTGTTAAGTCCTTCAGAAAAATAGGCGACATGAGGCTGACTCGAAAAATTCACAAACTTTCTGTTTTCCTTACGAACAACGGGAGGCAAAGCAATAGAAAACACCCCATTTCCATGTTTTTTTACTCCATGTTTGCCGGTCTGCGTGAGCAAATATCCTTTTTCTGCAGAATAGTATTTATCGAACAAATAAGCAGCTGCGGCGCGAGCGCCGTTTCCGCAAAACTCACCCAATTTCTTGTCACGACCGAAAACAATCATTTGGGCGTGAAAAACTTCCCCTTCCAACTTCCCATCGATTAAAATCAAAGCATCGTCTCGATCTTCTTTCATAAGATCTAGATGGACTTTTTCAAAAAAATCCAAATCTAACTCTTTAGTCTCTAAGCGATCATAGAGGACAAAAGTATTACAACAAGCCTCTGCAAGATAATAATTCATTTCTTCATCTCCACATTTAAAGTGGTGATCTCCGTCAACAGATTCAACCCTCCGGAAACGGAAAAAACTGTTCCCAATGTCTTCGCAAATTGTCCATCTAATGCATAAATTTCTTTATAAAAGGGGGGATAAAACACTGTGCTGATTTTGCTCGGCTCAAAAGGTTTTTCAGAAAGAGAGTAAATAAACGCGTTTCCGTTTATAGACCCTGCTTGAGCTTTTGCAACATGACCTAGTTTAAAAGCATTCATAAAAAACTCTGTCAGTTGGCAAAAATCCAAACCTCCGCTATGCGTGTGAAAATAAGCGGCCTCCTGATCCGTAAATCCTCCTTTTGAGAGAAGCTCTACCTTTAAACTTCCCTCGCATAGCATAAAATCCATCGGTAGTTTTTGTTGGAATATTCCATGCAACTTTTTAGACGGAGCCGATGCTTTGCTATTTGCTAGGCCCGCTTTAAAAAACTGGTAGATCTCTTCCTCATTTTTTTTTATTGGATTGCTATTACAGTAACCCGTTTGAGGGTGTTTAAGATCTAACACCCACAGCAACGATCTCGGTGGAGTTGAAAAGCACAAAGCAGATAACTCTGCCTGCCCGACATCCTTGTTACTAAACAGTTTTTTAAGGATAGATGCATTGCACGTCCCGTTTTTTGTAAAGACATCGTAAATCTTTTCTTCTTGGGGATGAAGATCTTGAACAAAAGTAAATTCCTTGCCACCCACAACAGCGCCCTTTTCACTTAAGAAATCGACCTTAAGCTGATAGGCGCTCTCGTGGAGAGAGGTTAATTGAAAAGAACTGCTAAAAACATTTGTAGACATAGTGAACCTTAGGTTTTTTCGTTTAAATGCAAAAAATAGGAAAAAAGAAAGAAAGATAAGCGGGACTAAGCCCGCCGGAAAAAATCCAAGAGTGTAGATTCAAAACTATGTTTTATGAGAAAGGCCTGCATAATCCACCTTAGAGCATATGAATAAATAATAACCAAAGATGAATATTTATTCAACTACAACGCAGAGATCTTGCATAAAAACCCTAAAATCAAGCCATTAAATCACTGGGAATGAATATTTATTCAACTTCCCCAGAAAATTGCTTTAATTTCCTGAAGCATTTTTTGCGTGTCTTTAATCGATTTGGGAGCGACAAAGATCGTGTCATCCCCTGCAAGAGACCCTAGAATGGGTGTAGAAATCTGATTGTAATCCAGAACTCGAGCAACCATCGAAGCTGCTCCAGGAGTTGTGAAAATAATGACCATCACTTCATTTGAAACGACATCGAGGATCAAATCCTGAATAGGCGTAGCCATTGAGGGGGGCGCCGGTTCTCTTGGCAGAGAATAAATCGCGCGGCCTCGTTCATCGAGCACTTTAATCGCACCTGCTTTTCGCAAAAGGCGAGAAACTTTAGACTGGTTAATTTCATAACCCATTTTTTCAAGGACAGCGCAAATATCCTCTTGCGTGCCTGCTTTTCTACCTCTTAGAAGCTTTTTTAGCGCTTCATCCAACGAATCTGTCTGTTTTTTCAAAGTCAACCTCATAAACTCTTATCAAACCAGTTTGCAGCCAGAACAGCCACCTCATTGAGCTTTCCTGATTCTTCAAACAAATGGGTAGCTCCCGGTACAACCGTAAGCTCACAGATTCCATCCATCTGTTTCATTGCTTCTCGGTTGAGAGCTAGAACAGTCTCATCTAAGCCACCTACGATCAGCAGCGTGGGAGCTTTAACCGATTTCAGCGCTTCATCTGCAAGATCGGGCCTGCCGCCTCGTGATACGATTGCAAATACATCTGTGTTTAACGAAGCTTTCAGGGCAGCAGCCGCCCCTGTGCTGGCGCCAAAATAGCCGATTTTCATCTGTGGATACATTTTTTTTACCCACTGTGTGGCTAAAACCAAACGCTGAGTTAATAACTCAATATTAAATCGGTACTCGCCGCCCACTTCCCCCCTTTCCTCTTCAATCGTGAGAAGATCGAAGAGCAATGTAGCGAAACCCTGCTGCTGCAAGATTTCCGCCACTTTGCGATTACGCGGAGAACGGCGAGAACTCCCGCTACCATGAGCAAAAATAATCACTCCTTTCGCTTGTGAGGAAAGATTGAGATCTCCTTTTAAGGTACCTTCGGGAACGTTGATTTCAATGCATTGCATACTTCTTCATCACTGACGGGCAAAAATTCTAGATAAAATTGACTCACACCGAGAAATATGGGAGGAGCTAAAAGACAAACGACTCGATCGACTTCCTTTTGGAAATCAGCCACTGCTGAAGCCGTCGCTACTGGCACAGCGACAATGATGGACCGAACATTTTGCTTCCGCAAATAAAGTACAGAAGCTTGTAAAGTTGCCCCTGTAGCGATCCCATCATCCACCAAAATCACTGTTTGTTTTTTTAAAGGATAAGGTTTTCTTTCCCCCCGATATACCTCTTCGCGCCTCGCAGCTTCCCTTTTCTCAAGCTCAATGAAGTGTTCAAGTTCCTTCTCGGAAGCCCCAGCGCGCTCCATTAGAGATCGATTCAAATAAACAACATCTCCAGCAATTGCGCCCAACGCCAACTCGGGAGCATAAGGAGCTCCAATTTTACGCACAGAAATAAATTCAAGGGGAAGGTTCAAGGCCATTGCGATTTCTTTCGCTACAATGACCCCACCACGAGCCAAACCCACAACAACGTGGTCTCTTAATCCGGAATACTCCATGAGTGCAGCAGCGAGTTTCCTCCCTGCATCCGATCGATTTTCAAAGACTGCAAATGCCATTCCAAAGTCAATTAAGATTTCGGTTTAATAGTGATTTTTTTAGACTGGGGTCCTACAGCTTTTGTAAAAGCTACCTTAATTACTCCATCTTTATAAGATGCCTCAGGCTCTTTTTTCTCATCGATTTGTCCAGGAACATGCATGCGATAAGAAAATGCACTGATCGCCTTTCTATAGTATTTCTTTCCTTTATCTTCTTCCGCTTCTTTCTTTTCTCCTTTGATCCAAAGAATTCCTTTTTCAAAAGAAATCTCAATATCATCGATATTAATTCCAGGAAGCTGTGCTTCGACATAAACATGGCTTTGATCTTCAGAAACGGTCAAACCCGTATGAGAACCCACATCCATTTCCCAAAGCTCATCATCCCAAAAAGGAAGATTGCAAAAACGGCGCAATGAAAGTGCCTTATCTTTTTTATCTGACATAACAACCTACTTCTCCAAAAAATATTTTATCTTAACCATAGCTAAAATTCTAATAAATCACAAAACAGGATTTGCACTGTAGGAAAATTAACTTTTATAAAAACTTGCGTTAGTATTCACTTCCATCAGACAAGGAGACCTAAGTGAGTGATGACACTACACGAAAGCGGTTATTTTTTGGTTTTGAAGTCGACGCTCCATGGCCTACTCACTTGCCCAATGGGCGCGTGCTTTTAGAAAAAGAACGCCATTTAACAACGGCATTTTTGGGGAATGTAGATTTCTCACAGCTTGAATCGCTTCTCGAAAACGCTCCTGCACCTTCTTTCAAAATTGGGCTAGCAGGAGAATTTGATAAGGTGGTTTTTTTGCCCTCAACAAATCCTCACGTTGTCGCTTATCACGTGTCATGGATGGAGAATCCCTCGGCTTTAGAGAAGGATGTACAAACATTCATGCATTGGCTTAAAAGCCAAGGATTTAATCCTAATGACCCTAAAAAATTCTTGCCCCACGTGACTGTATCCCGATCCCCTTTTGACTCTGTCTCTTGGAATCAGACCTTTCAGAAATTTCCCATGATTTTAAGAAACTTCCACCTTTATGAAAGTATCGGGAACTTACGTTATAAAACTCTATGGACTTATCCCCTTCTTCCTCCCTTTGAAGAAATCGAACACACGGCCGATATCGCCTATAAAATAAGAGGAGAAACTCCTTTTCAATTGTATATTCATGCTTTCACAGCACTTGCCTTCAAATTCCCAGAAATCATTTCTTTTAGAAAAGAGTATGTCTCTATTGAAAATCTCGACGCTATTATCATCGCGCTCAATCGCGCGATTTCCTGTGCAGATTCAGAGATGGGTTGTCCTTTCAAAGCTGTCAGTTTTCATGGGCATATTAAACAAGAAGCTAATGCGACTTTAAGTTGGGAGATGATCGTTGATGTATAACCTCCAAAAAAAAGGTCCGGCTACATTTCTTTTACCTCAGAGGGCGGGAATGAAAGTGCCTGGTCTCATCATAGCCACAGAAAAACTACTTCAAGAAATGGAAAACGATAAACCTTTTGAACAAGTATGTAATGTCGCTTCCCTTCCTGGAATTCAGGGGTATAGCATCGCAATGCCAGATATTCATTGGGGCTATGGCTTTCCTATTGGGGGCGTAGCTGCAATGGATGCAGAAACAGGAGTGATCAGTCCCGGTGGCGTAGGATATGATATCAATTGCGGAGTGCGCCTAGCTATTGTTCCCATCACCTACAAATCGCTAAAGGGATCGCAAAAAGATGCGCTTCTTAAAAAAATTTTCCACTTAGTTCCGTCAGGAGTGGGGAAAGGTCATAAAGAGCGAAAAAAACTCACGCGCGAAGACTATTGCCAGTTGATAAATCTTGGCGCTAAGTGGTCGATCCAACACGGGTACGGTTTTGAAAGAGATCTGCAACACATGGAAAGCAATGGAGTGCTAGAAGGCGCAGAGATCGATGCCGTTTCTTTAACAGCGCAAACGCGAGGACAAAATCAGTTAGGCACAATAGGCTCAGGAAACCATTTTGTTGAAATCGGAGAGATCCAAAAAATCCACCTTTCACAAACCGCCGAAGCGTGGGGCGTGGCAGAAGGCCAAGTCTATGTCCTCATTCATTCAGGCTCCCGTGGATTTGGTTACCAAATTTGCCAGGATACTTTAGATCAATTCGTCAAATTGGGTCTAAACGAAGGCCTTCCCGATAAGCAGCTAGTTGCTGCTTCAATAAATAGCTCCGAGGGAAAGAGGTATTTTTCCGCCATGGCAGCAGCGGCCAACTATGCTTTTAACAACCGCCAACAGATTCTCCACTACGTCAGGCAAGCTTTTTGGGAAATTTTGCATATTCTACCCGAGGAAATTCGTCTGTTGTACGACGTTTGTCACAACATTGCTAAATTTGAAACCCATTTGATTCATGGTAAACGTCGTAAACTCTGCGTGCATCGAAAAGGCGCGACAAGAGCCTTCGGGCCCGGAGTTGAAGAGTTATCCCCACTCTTTCGCCAAACCGGACAGCCTGTAATGGTTCCTGGAGACATGGGCAGGGCGAGCTACCTTTTGGTAGGATGCGGCAATCCTTTAGATGGACATTCTTTAACATGGTGTAGCTGCTGCCATGGCGCCGGTAGAGCGCGGAGTCGAATTCAATCCATGAAGGCATGGAAAGAGCGGGATCCTCTTCAATACATGCAACACCAAGGAATCCAGGTCATGGCTAACTCGTTTCGCACAATTGCAGAAGAAATGCCCGATGCCTATAAAGACGTCGATGAAGTCGTCAGCGCCTGCGAAGAAGCTGGCCTTGCAAAAATCGTCGCCAAGCTCCGACCCTACCTAGTCCTCAAAGGATAATCCAGTAAAAAGTTGAATCGACTTGAGGGAAAAGAATGCGTCTGGTTTAATCGCTCTCCCCACTCACTTTAGAGTGAAAGGAAAGACATGATGCATCTTCATCTCAATGATTTTAAGTCAGCCAAGACACGCATTGAATCGCATATAAAGAAAACGACATTATTGCGTTGTAACACCCTTGAAAGGCATCTCAATACTCCCCATCGCCTATTTTTAAAACTGGAAAATGAACAACCTACACACAGTTTTAAAGTGCGGGGAGCTTTTAATGCGCTCTTGAGTTTAACAGCTGATCAAAAAACTAAAGGGATCGTCACGCGTTCCAGTGGTAATTTTGCTCAGGCAATCGCCTATGCGGGGCAACTTTTGAACATTAAGACTAGGATCGTAATGCCAACTCATGCCCCAGAAATTAAAAAATTAGCCACTCAGCGCTTTCATCCCGAGCTAATTTTTGCCGGTACCTCGCATGAAGAAGGAGACCGTGTCGTCAAACAGATCGGACTAGAGACCGGCGCAAGCATCCTCTCCCCCTACAATCATGCCGATGTCATTGTCGGCCAAGGTACAATTTCTCTGGAAGTCTATGAAGAACTCCCCACAATCCATCATTTTTTTTGTCCTATTGGAGGTGGCGGGTTGATGAGCGGATGTGCTGCGGCTTTTAAATGCTTAAATCCTGAGATTGAGACGATAGGAATAGAGCCTGATGGAGCAGCAGATTATTATTTATCGCGACTTCAAGGAAAGGTTGTCGTTTTAGAGCGTCCCGATACCATCTGTGATGGATTGCGAGCTCCTCAAGTGGGCGCATTAAACCGCCCTATCCTAGACCAATCTGTTGACACCGTAGCCACAATATCCGATCGCGCTATCATTAAAGCGATGAAATTCTTGAAAGAACATTGCTCCCTTACCATAGAGCCTTCTGGAGCGGCTGCTCTCGCAGGACTGATGCATCACAAACCTTTGTTGAAAGGAGACACAGTTTGTGTCATTACTGGATCCAATGTCGACCTCTCTGCCTATGAAAAATGGATGGAAGAAGACGATGACCGCATTTGAGTGTAATTGATTAGTGAGTTTTATGGCTTTTTCCACAACATTACTGCTCTCAAAATCTGATGTTCGCAGCTTAATAACATTGAGAGAAGCAATCAAAGCTGTTGAGGATGTTTTTCGAGCCTTTGCTGAAAATCGAATTGTACTTCCCTCAATTATCCATGCGGATGTTGCACGAGGAGAATTTCATATTAAAGCTAGAGGGTATAGAGACGAGTCATCTCCGTATTTCACGACAAAGATTAACGGCGGCTTCTTTTCAAATGAAACAGATTACCATTTGTCCAGTATTCAGGGTTTAATTGTCCTTAATCATACCCAAAATGGATACCCTTTGGCCATTATGGATTCTTCTGTCATCACAGCAATGCGGACAGCGGCTGCTATGGCAGTTGCAGCAAAATATTTGGCTCATCCACAAGCCACAACGGCAACGTTATGTGGCTGCGGCAAACAGGCAGCTTGGCAACTCAGAGCATTAAAGGAAGTCATGCCTCTTTTTCAAACGACTTTTGTTTATTCAAGAAGCTTTGAAAAGAGCGCTGCATTCTCAGAAGCAATGGCGCAGGAATTACACCTTAAAGTAATCCCGGTGAAAGATCTCAAAGCTGCTCTACAGACGAGCCAAATTTGCATTACTTGTACTCCCTCAAAGCACTATTTTCTTGAAAAGGAAATGCTTCCTCCCGATCTATTCATTGCTGCAATGGGAGCAGACAGTCCTGACAAACAAGAAATAGATCCTTCAATCTTTAAAGACGCCAAAATCGTCGTCGACGCGCGAAGCCAATGTGAGACCGTTGGGGAATTGCATCATGCACTTCAAGCGGGCTTTGTGGACAAAAACAAGCCTATCATTGAGTTAGGGACTATGCTATCCAACAACTTCCAGCTGCGCGAAAATGCTGAAGAAATCATCCTCTTCGACTCTACGGGAACAGCCATGCAAGATACAGCTTTAGCTTATCTAGCCTATGAAAAGGCGATCAAAGCAGGCATGGGGCAACATTTTCCTTTTTTTTGAGACTTTGCCAATCAAGCCGCTTGTAGTTTTCTTTAATGCGTCTGACATGACTTACCCATCCCGTGTCACCTTCCCATAGATGCAAAGTGATTGCAGGATCCTCAAGCTCTAGGGCAGTCACATCCCTATCCTCAGGATGAGCAAAATAGTGCACAGGGGCCACACTCGGGGCGATAAAACAGGGCTTTTTACCAAAAGAGTTCACGCAAAAATGGTGGTAATGTCCCGCAATTATCCCAATCACCGGATCTTTCTCGATCAAAGATTCAAACGCGGGGGGACAAAAGCAGATCATTTCATCAAACAACTTAGATCCGATCTTTTTTGGGGGATGATGCATAAAAATCAAAGTGGGTTTTTCAGGTGATTGCTCTAAAGTATTCTCAAGCCAGCGCACCCGTTCCTCGCAAAGCCTCCCATAAACTTCACCTTCCACAAGAGTATCTAGGCCGATAAGACGCACAGGGTAATCGTCGATTGCGTATTGAATAAATCCCTCTTTAGGCATGTAAGGCGTATCCTTAAACGCAGAGCGCATTTCCTCGCGTTTGTCATGATTACCAGGAATCACATATAAAGGACTCTTAAGAGACTGAATCAATTCTTTAAAATAGCGGTAGGCAGAAGCTTCCCCTTCCGTAACATCCCCTGTGAGAAGAACGACATCCGGAGAAGGATCGAGCTGGTTGAGAAACTCGACAACTTCTGCAAGACGCTGATCGACTCTTGTCAACGGCTCTTCTAGCCAGTGTTCATGTTTGGGAACAATATGCGTGTCTGAAATTTGAGCAATTAACATCCTATTCCTAATAAGCATAATTCCTGCTAAAACAAATACCTTAAAAATTTCATTTTTTCAACAAAACGCAGGAAATCTCTTGCGAGAACTTAATTTTTGGGAATCAGGTCACCCAAAAGGATTCATCATTTGGTCCTAAAGACACCGTATTGTCAAATAATCAACAAATCGTGTACAGAAAGTTGAAGATAAATCATGATTTTTAAAAAAGGACCTTGTGAATCGGAAATTAACCTTAGCGATGGTCTCGATTGTCGTTGGTGCAATTCTCATTGTTTTTGCAGCCCACGGCATGCATAAAGCCAATGAAGCTAAACATTCCATCGACAATTTTACTGATTTTTTTACCAATAATACAGGATTTTGGAACCCAGTCATCAAATTTTTCGGAGGAGAAGCTCACGAAAAAGCAGCCAAATACGATACCCTTCTCACCGTCCTTATGATCGCAGGGATTGCGATGATAGCCATAGGTACTTGTGTAGTATACAAGAGAAAAAGATGATGTCTCACACGAGAACTTATAACCCTTGCTGACCCTGTTTAGCGAGGCAATTCCTCATCGCCTGCAATCTTTGCAGATTTGTCGAGCCTTGGCCATTTTGGTTATGAAAAGCATCTTTGTCACATCCAAAGTAATCGTTAAATACAAAAAAATTTGGTGCCGATGGCTAGACTTGAACCAGCACTCTATTGATAGAAGTAGATTTTGAGTCTACCGCGTCTACCATTCCACCACATCGGTAAAAGAATGAGCATTCAAAATAGCAAAGAAGGTGGATAAGATTCATCTGCTGTTTTCATCTTCTAAGACATAGCAGAGACCCCGTCCTTTAGGTCGGAATCTCTAGAATATGGTTTTAAGGAAGCATCGCATTTACAAATAAAATCATCACTGCGGGTGGAGCGAGAGCACCAGCTGCGACCACATGAATTTCTTGCGCTATTGCATTTTGAACTACAATAGGCAAGACGTTATAGGAATGTTGAGTTAAGTTTCGGATATACTGGCGTCCAAAATCATGGGCTCCATAGGGGGGATTCAACGCTTGCCAAATGTTGAATTCAATCCCGTTCTGGGTTGCTGCTGGTAAGGCGCCATAAGCAGCTAAGAAAGCTGCATTATTAGCTGCGGGTGGGGGTAACATAGCTGGTGGTATTGCAATTGCCATAAAAACTCCTTTGTTACGGTTATTACAAATAGAATTATACTATAATTATATTTTAATTTTAAATCAAAAACACTAATTTTGAAGAAAAGGTGACATTTCTATTTAACGCTAACAGCGTTTTTTAGAAATGTCACCCCTGGTATTCAGAAGTTACTGGTACTTAGGAGGTGACCAAAATGGAAGGACGAATTTCTATGAGCAGTAAAGAATTAAGTCGTTTAGAAGTAATAACTAAAGTGCATGAAAAGCAGCTGACAATTTCACAAGCAACTGAATATCTAGGGCTTAGTCAAAGGCAGGTCAAACGGCTCTCCAAGAGATTAAAAGCCGAGGGAGCAAAAGAATTAGTTTCTAGACAAGGGGGGAAAAGAAGCAACCACCAGTTGGCAACTGGATTAAAAGATCTCGCCCTGGGATTGATTAGGGACCTTGAAATAGATTAAAGAAAGTTGTTGTTAGATCGCGCGAATAAGGCATCACTGGCCGCTAGCGTGCTATGGATTTAGAAAGCGGAGAAGAAAAGATTTCCTGGTCGAAAATCGCGATGAATAATGCAGGGACCATCCGATGTGGTTAGAAGATGGACATGCTCATCAAAGTAACGACGGGATTTGTGAAGTAGGGCTGCAGACAGATGTTCTTTGCATTCTTCTAATCCTTCTTCAAATTTTAAGGTGAAAGGAATTCGAGGATCAATACTCCAATTGGTTGGGTCAGTTAGATCTCCATAACTTTTAACCCGCTCAAGATGAATACGGGCGAGGAGAGAGCCAATTTCATAGGAGAGTTTATCATTTAGATCTTCAATTTTGAGCAACCTTCCGGGTAAACATTCCATAAGAATAGCGCCATGCAGATTAGCTTCTGGTTGTACAAGTTGGATGATAATTGGTACGGGCAATTTCTCTGAAAAATAGGTTAAGAAATAGGCTTCACGGAGATAATCGCCTTTACGGGAACATATTTTTAAGATGAGGTCTTTGCCGCTTTCTAAAGTCACCTTAAAAACGGTTGCTACCATAGCGTCTTCATGATCGATATATGAAAAATGCGCTCTTTGAAGGTTAAGTCGTTCTTTGTATATTAGAATCACATCCTCCATTAGCACTCGTGGTTTGAAAGGTCTGACTCATAAATACTTTTCCATTGCTTGGTCATAAGTACAATTTCATTCCTTCATGATCGGATCAGAAGAGATCTCTGCAAATGCTGCCTGATAAGTGGCAGGAATTGTTCCCGGAATGAAAAGCTCTCGTTGAGCGCCAAGTTCATCTTCAGAGAGCAGTCGGAGAGTTTCTTCAAGGTCATTTGGTCCGGCGCACCGAAAATCCATTTTATCCATGTTCTAGGGACCTATTTATGTTCATGGCTATCTTTCATCTGTTTTGAATGCTATGTCTACCATGCCATAAAAACATCGTGAGGAAAGGCTTTCAAGAGTTTTCCTAGATCGCATTCAGGCATTGGCTCTCCTCCCATTTGCAGCGCTTCCTCTATTGAAGTAGCAAAGCGGAAATGGGGACGATTAGTCCCATAGTAATAATCAGCGTATTTGAAGAGCGTTTCTGTGTTGTTTTCATTGGGAGCTATGAATAGGCGCGCTGGAATTCCAAAAGCTTCTGCCACAATCACGCCAGAAAGGGCTGAAGAGATGACAAATTCGCTGTCGAGAATTTTCCACACAACCTCTTGCCAATCTTCTTTGACGCTAACCATGTTTGGAAGGTATTGGAATAGAGGCTCATCTGAAAAATGAGGAATGAAGATGTACTTTTGCGAAGGGGAGTTAGATTTTTGGAATTCGGGAAACAATTTTGGGAGAAGCAGGGTGGGATCCCCATAGACTTCGGGACATGTCACTCCCAACTGCAAAAGGAAGTCTCTGGATAAGGGACCTCTAACTGCGCGAACATCTAAAGAGGTAAAATGGTAATCGGAATTCTTTGAGTATTTGCCGTTGACTCCTGTCCCCCATAACAAATCTCCCTCTTCAGCATAGTTCACAATGGATCCAATGGCTAAAAACTTCTGACGTTGGGTAGCTGTTGAGGAGGTTGTCTCTACAGGTTTTCCTAAAATTCTCTCTACAATGCTGACAGACATTGCGTCACCAAAGTTCGAAAAGCCTAGGCGAGGACAGGCATCCCAGTAAAAAAGAATAGGGGTCTTTTTTTCAGTGGTTTCGTGTCCGAGCAAAATGTGCGGAAACCCCAAGAAAAGGATGTAAAAAATACCAGATAGCAAAGTATTGAAAATGCGTTGATTCATAATTTTCCAGATGATATTTGCCCCATAACAGCGGCGTTTCTTGAAGTTGAAGAATGTGTTGGAAAATCTTGATATTTGGTCGCAACTCCGTGATCATCTCTAAAGGTTATCGTATATAAAGTTGTAGTTTTGCCTTAGCCGAAGGGGCATCTTCGCATCCGACCTGCCCAGGCTCTAGTTTCTCAATAGTAACCTGGACAGGTTCGGATGCAAATCTGCCGCCTTCAATGTTGGCAAATTCCCCAACTTTCAAGAGTCAGCAGTATAGAAGGGTCTCTTAGGTTAATCAGGATCTTCTTCATTATCTTCATTATCTCATTCAATACTGCCACCGTTTTGTCCGTGTTAGCGGTTTTTGCCATTTTGAGCATGCTGGGTTTGGCTATTCACAAACTGGTCTAGAAAGGGATATTCTGATTTGGCCTGATTTAAAAGGCTTCGGTAAAACGCGCCAGTATAGATGGGTAGTAAGGCTATTGACTCTTGTATTTTTGTAAAAAATCGCTGATCTAGCAGCCAACTGAACTCTAAAGGCATTGCAGCCGGCAGGGAGACCTTTATGGCTGGATCTGCGTCAAGCAATTGCACATGAGCTACAAGGAGCGCACAAGGCGGAAGTGTAGTTAGGACCCCATACCCAAGGGCAGGGTGAATAAATAGGGTACGGTTTTCTCCAATGCGCATCCCTTGCAATCCGTATGCGAATCCGAGAATAGTCTCCGATAGGTTTATCCATGTGTCGTTATGTGCAAAAAGGATGTTGCCCAAACTATCTTCAATGATATACTTTAAACGCAGGCGATTCACGCCTTCTAGGCTTTCCCCTGTCCCAGGCTGTAATGTTTTAATATAGAGTTGATTGGGGATCACTGTTTGAATCGTCGGATCTTTTGACAATACAAGGCACTGGTTTTGAGCTGCGATAAGGTTGTCTCGAGCTTGTTGGAACCCTCGAAGCAATTCTCTTGACGCACCCATCATTGGTAGAGGAGTGGGCGATAAAGGAGGTGTGATGAGTGTTTGTTTAAACATTTCTTCATCTTGTGCATCTCTAAAACGGCGAGAGACCCCTTTTAAAATACAAGACCATGTTGCTTCTATATTGTCTATGAAGGACCACACTGATCTTTTGCCAGGGGGGGGTATTGCAAGCGATGCGGGATTTTTTGCCTCCAATGATTTCTAAAATTTTATCCAGCCGATGATCTGCTTGGAGTAGTTTTTTGCTTTGCAATTGCACTTTTTGGAGAGTCCGAAATAAAGAATGATTAGAATCTTCTCCTTTAAATGCACCAAAGATGAAGCGAGGTTGATTATACCTCTCGTGAATCAAGAAACCGTTTGATAAAAATTCAACTTGACATGTAACCTGCTGAACATGATTTTCTTAAGCGAAGCTCAACGCGCGCAACTCAAA
>JAJPIB010000031.1 GCA_021324995.1 Chlamydiia bacterium
TGCGCGCGTTGAGCTTCGCTTAAGAAAATCATGTTCAGCAGGTTACATGTCAAGTTGAATTTTTATCAAACGGTTTCTTGATTCACGAGAGGTATAGTATTAAGAGGAATAGATTTAGTTAGTCCAACAGGATTCATAATTAAACCTGTTAAAAAAATTTAAATTAATTGCGAAAGTTAGAAATCTCCATTTTTCACTGCGACCCAAATGTCGCGTATTTCATCTTCGGGGAGAATATTGCGAATGAAATGGTAGTTTTTAAAATCTTCTGGAGAAGAGAAGATGTATTTTGTAGCTTCTTCATCTTTGCTCAGGATATCAAGAGGATGTTGTGCGGATGGGAACTGGCCAAAGGTGTTGAAGTGTGCACCAACGGATTTAGGACTGCAAAGATAATTGATGAACTTGTAGGTCAGTTGTTCTTTTTTGCTCGGTTTAGGAATGCAAAAATTTTCTATGGTGAGAAAGGAACCTTCTTCGGGGACAATAAATCCCATAAAATCAAACTGACGCTTCGAGCGAAAAATGTAGGAGCTGGAAGCAACGACGAGGGAGACATTTTTTGTGGCGAGGAAATAATCTCCGCGGAAGTTCGCATAAGCTGCCACCCAAGGCCTTTGTTTAACGAGGAGGCGCTTGATCTCTTCGGCTTGAGAGGGACCGAGATGATCTAAAGGGCCGTAGAGGTAGAAGGATGCGAATTCAATCGCTTCGATGGGGTCGTTGTTCATGACAAGCTTGTAGTGGACGGTATCGGGATTGAAAATCATCCCCCATGAGGGCTTAGTGGGATGCTCTGCAAAGTAATCTTTGTCGATCCCAAAGCCATACAGTTCCCATTCAAAGGGAATCGAATAGTGATTGTTAGGATCAAAATATTGATTTAGGAGATTGGGGTTGAGGGTATCCCAATAGGTAAATTTATTCCTGTCTAGGGGTTTAAGCAAATCTTCTTTAATTAGGATGTTGACTGCGTAATCGGAAGGAATGATTAAGTCGTAGCCTTCGCCTTTGGTCGCTTTTAATTTAACGATCAGCTCTTCGTTGGAAGAATAGTAGCTGAGATTGAGCTTGATCCCTGTTTCTTTTTCGAAATCAGCAACGATAGTAGGCTCTAAAATGTCCCCCCAAACGAAAACATTGAGTGAATTTTGCTCGTGTTTCTCGACTTGATATTTGGGCCAATAAAGAACGCAGAAGATGAGAACAAGCCATAAAAGAATGATCGCGGACCGGGTGAAGATTGTTCTCATGATAGCCCTCTAATGATTAAAAGATCCGCGTCCGCGATTTTTTTGAAATGGTGAAGAACAGGATGACGAGGCAGCTGCTGAACAGAAGTAAAACCGCGGATAGAGCGTTCACAATCGGCGAAATGCCCGAGCGGAGCATCGATAGAATGTAGAGCGATAGCGTCTGAGAGGTGCTTCCTGCGCAAAAATAAGAGAGAATGAAGTCATCGAACGAAATGATGAACACCAGGAGCCCGGTTACGGTAAGCGCTGGCTTTAGCAAGGGCAAGGTGACTTTAAAAAATGTTTGAACAGGCGATGCTCCAAGGACGAGGGAGGCTTCTGTCATGCGGTAGTCCAGCTCCAGAAAGCGTGCGTACACGATGGGGATCACAAATCCGAGTCCTAAAACGGAATGGGCAAGGACAAGGGTACCGAGCCCAAGAGGCAGGGAGATCAGAGTGAAAAACCCAAGAAGGCTGACTGCAAGTACTGTTTCAGGAATCACGAGATTGCCGTAAAACAGATTGAGGAAGTTGCCGATCCGGCCTCCTTGCGCGGCATAGAAAATCAGGAATACGCCCATGGTTAGACTAATCCCCGTCGAGCAAATGGCTACAATGAGAGAGTTCAGGAAAGAAGCCCAAAGGTGTTTAGATTGGATGAGTTCATGATACCATTTTAAAGTAAATCCTTTCCAAGGAGAGGGAAAGGCTTCGAGATTGAATGAAAACACGAGCAGCACGACAAGGGGGACGTATAAAAATAGATATGTGCAGGCAACGATGATAGACGTACTGAAAAAGTTGATTTTACTGACTTTAACCATGTCTCCTCCCCGGAATTAAACGATCGATCAACCAATAAAGCAAGGCCGCGCTGGCGAGCAAGAACAGCGATGCGACAAGCGTAAAAGCAGCGCCCAACGAACCTGTTTCATCGCCCAAAATATAATTGGAGATCACCGTCCCAACGAACATTAGCTTGTCGCCTCCCATGAACTCAGGGATCGCAAATTCACCAAAAGAGGGGATATAAACCAGAAAAAAACCCGCCATCAGCCCCCGCTTGGTCACTGGCAGCATCACGCGTCTCAGGGTCTGTCCCCAAGAAGCTCCTAGGTCAAGCGAGGCTTCGACGAGCCGCACATCCATTTTTTCCAAGGATGAGTAAAGGGGCATGACCATAAATGGCAGATAGTAATAGACCATCATAATCATGATTGCAAAAGGGGTATTCAGCAGTTGCAAAGGCTCGGAGATCGCTCCAATTCCACGCAGCAAATTATTTAAAAAACCTTCCTTTTCCAGAACGAAAAACCAGGCGTAAATGTGTAGTAAAAAGTTGGTCCAGAAAGGAACAATCAAAAGAAACAGGAAAAAATTCTTGTAGCGTTTTCCAATGAATGCGATGAAATAAGCGAGGGGATAGGCGATCAGCAGACAAAGGATGGCATTCCCAAGCGCTAAAAAGAAAGAAAGCAGGATCACTTTCAAGTAGAGTGGGCGAAGAAAGAAAGCGATTTTTTGAAAAGTCAAACCTTCGAAAATCCCTGTTTCTTCCGAAAACTGAAGGATGCTTGAAATCGCAAGGATGGCGAGTGGTAAATAAAAAAAGAGCACCTGCCAGATCATCGCGGGAGCGCCGATCGTAAACGGAAATTGAGTGCTGGGGGGGGTGCGTAGGAATTTAATTTTCATTTTTCAAGGATCACCACGTTTTCTTTTTGCCAGTAGAGATTAACCTCATTATCGTAATCGATCACTTCTTGAGGGAAGTGTTCTTCGTTTTGCTCAAAAACCTGTATGCGCATGCTATTTTTGAGCAGGATGTTGTACTGGGTAGAGCGTCCGTGGTAGACAATTGACTGGACGGTGCCTTTGAGATGGTTGGAAAAGTTTTTGACTTCCTTTTTGGAGATGAAAATTTTTTCCGGGCGGAGGCTCATTAGCATATCGCAGCCTTCTTTCATCCACTCTTTGACTTGAGGAATCGACACTTTGAAATTGCCGAGGTTAGCGATCTCGATCTCTGGGTCGGCATTTAGGTTGCGGAGTTTGCCTCCTAAAATATTTGTCGTCCCCACAAACCTCGCTACAAAGGAAGAGCCGGGAAATTCGTAAATTTCTTTAGGGGTCCCGATCTGTTCGATTTCTCCGCGATGGTTCATGATCGCCATCTGGTCAGCAACCGTGAGAGCTTCAAATTGATCGTGGGTGACATAGATGAATGTTGTCTTAAGTTTGTCCTGAAGCTCGATGAGTTCGATAAGCATTCTTTCTCTGAGTTTAAAGTCGAGAGCTGCTAAGGGCTCATCTAAAAGAAGAACATCAGGCTCATTGACAATCGCTCTGGCAAGCGCGACGCGTTGCTGTTGCCCGCCTGAAAGCTGGCTGGTAAGCTTATAAATGTGATTTTCGAGATGAAATGCTTCGAGGATTTTAGTGACCTTCTGTTCGATCTCAGCTTTGGGAAGCTTTTTAAGTTTAAGGCTATAAGCGACATTGTCGAAAACGTCGAGATGGGGGAAGAGAGCGTAGTTCTGAAATACGATGTTAATAGGGCGTTTATGAATCGGCCAATCGGTAATATCTTGGTCTCCAAGAAATATTTTACCCGCATCCGCGCTTTCGAGTCCCGCGATGAGACGTAGCAGGGTTGTTTTTCCACAGCCGCTTGGCCCAAGAAGAGCGAAGAATTTGCCTGCAGGAATGAGCAGATTTACGTCTGGGATGATCGTCCCTTCTTTCACCGTTTTTTTTAATTTCTCGAGCTTTATGCTTCGCATTTCTTTTGCCTAGAGACCCCCTTAAAACATTTAACGCTATACCCAATGTGACTGAAAATTTGGATTTAAGACCGAGCCAAAGCCCCGGGATTGGACGATTCGATCGCGCCAATCCCGGGAGCTTTCGCTTCGGTCCTAAACCAAATTCTCAGTCACGTTGGGTATAAGACCAGACGCGCAAGCTATTGATTATCAATCGATAATCAATAGCTTTTTAACTAGGCATCAACAAACACAGTTGCGGCCAAACTTTAGTTATAAAAGCGAGTGAATTTTATGGCGAACAGAGTTTTATTTCATAGTAAATTTCACACCTCTTGTAAAAAAAATGAAAAGGACTGTGGTGGATCCAATGACACAAGATTTTCTAGAAAAAATCTGTTTCGGTCTGTAGTCTCTTCCTTTACTGTTTAACCTTGGTGTGTTGAAAATGGAACGAAAAAAACTCGTCATTATTGGATCTGGGCCTGCTGCGTATACAGCGGCTATCTATGCAGCTCGTGCAAATCTTCATCCCTTGGTATTTGAAGGCTTCTACAGCGGTCCTGGCGGACAATTGATGACGACGACTGAGGTGGAAAATTATCCAGGATTTCCCGATGGTGTAACGGGTCCTGCTTTAATGGAAATGATGCGCAAGCAAGCAGAGAAATTCGGTACAACCATTCTTACTGAAGATGTCATTGAAGTGACTTTGGGCTCCCGACCTTTTATAGTGAAGGGGGGAACAACAACGGTTTCAACAGAGGCGCTCATCATAGCGACCGGAGCAACGGCAAAACGGCTGGATGTTCCAGGGACAAGGGATGGCGAACTCTGGCAAAAAGGGGTGACAGCCTGCGCTGTCTGCGACGGCGCGGCTCCTTTGTTTAGAGATAAGGATTTGTATGTGTTTGGAGGAGGAGATACTGCGGTTGAAGAAGCTATTTTCCTTACAAAATATGGTAAAAAAGTCTACATCGTACATCGTAGAGAGGAACTGCGTGCTTCTAAGGTCATGGCGGAAAGAGTGCTAAAGCATCCCAAAATCGAAATGATCTGGAATCATGTCTTGGTTAAAGTCGAAGGGGATAAGGTCGTAAGTCGCGTTGTTTTGAAAGACGTTAATTCTAATGCAGAGACTACTCATGATGCAGGAGGTGTCTTTTTCGCGATCGGTCATACGCCCAATACTGCCTTTTTGAAAGGTCAGGTTGAGCTACATCCGAATGGCTACATCAAGGTGAAAGAAGGTACCTCTTATACAAACATCGAGGGCGTGTTTGCGGCGGGAGACGTTCAGGATCACGTGTACCGCCAGGCGGTTACTGCTGCCGGTTCAGGTTGCATGGCGGCATTAGATGCGGAGCGATGGCTCTCTGAAAAAGGGCATGCGTAAAATGAAAACGCTTTCTGTTGCTTTTTTCGCGCTCACATCAACTGCATGCTCTCTCGATACTAAACCTTGGTTTGGAGAAGTCTATGAGTTTAGCTTTGAGGGAACTTACGACTATTCAAGATTTAGGCGCGTAGAAGGTGCTTCCAGGCAACTCACAAGCCCTATCAATAATCAAAGCCTATTTGCCGACTTTGGCTTCACTTCAAGTTCTTCCATCGATCTCCAGGTTGAAGGAGAGCTAGGGAGGACAACGGATATTGGATGGACATTCCGGAGCGCAGCCGTGCAGGCGAGATATCGAGTGCTCGATGACATCGCGGGAGATCCTCTGACCTTGACATTTGGACTCATTTTTCGAGGAGCGGCTCCCCATATGCTCACTGATGTCAGCACACCATATGCTGCGGAATTGAATACAGAAGCGACGTGTTCCTTAGGAAAAGAGTGGTCGAGCAATGAGTTTTGGGCGATGCGAACGTATGGGTTTGCCAGCATTGGCCAGGCAAATAGCGGTTATCCCTGGACCCGTGAGCTTCTCGTAGGGCAATACAATCTCAACGATATCCATCGTTTTACCGTTTTTTTCGAAGGCTATTTCGGATTTGGAAATAGACGCCGCGTTGACGTCAAGCATTTTAGAGGTTGGGGGAAATATCGGCACCAATCCATGGATTTGGGTTTAAGCTATGGTTATAAAATTGGCTTATACGGCGTTATTACAGCATCGTATGCGCATCGCGTCTTTGCGCATAATTATCCCGAACATGTTAATTTCTTTACTCTTTCCTATCATCTTCCCTTCTCACTTCTTTAATTCTTTATCCAAATAGCAAAAGCCGTCACGTAGAGCTGACAATGGCTGATGGAAATGAGCATCGCCGTACCTTGGAGTCTTTTTTCCAATTCGCTTGAAAAGTGCACGGAAGGCTTTCCATTAACATCATTCAGGATTTCGATATCTAGCCATGAAGCATCCTTGCCAAATCCAGTTCCTAAGGCCTTAACGACCGCTTCTTTTGCGGAGAAGCGTCCAGCAAAATGGGGAAGGGGATCTTTGTGTTTTAAACAATAATCCTGCTCTTGAATTGTAAAGAGTTTCGCCTGCATGCGCGCTCCATGCGTATCCATGCTTTTTCGGATTCTTTCGATCTCAATGATATCATTCCCTATTCCAAGGATCGGAAAATTGTTAGCGGTCGTCATCTAAATCTTCATCCTCTTCATCATAGTCATCTTCGGCATTTTCCTCGTCGATTGCATTGCAGAAGATCATGCGTCCGGAAGTGGTATGTTTTACGGATAACACTTTAGCATCGATAATGTCACCGATGTAATTGCCGCCGCCGTTGACGACAACCATTGTGCCATCGTCGAGATATCCTACTCCTTGACGAGGCTCTTTTCCATAGCGTTGGATCTTAATTTTGATGAACTCACCCGCTTGCATCAGAGGCTTGAGCGCGTTGGAAAGGGTATGGATATTGATGATTCGGATTCCTTCAATAGATGCCATCTGGATGCGACTGATATCGGCAGTCAACAGATTAGCGTCTAATAGGCGCGCTAGACGCAAGAGCTTGCCCTGGGTTTCTTTGGCATCGGGAAAGTCAGTGTCACTGAAGCGGAGCTCTAACTCTGGAATCGCTTCTAACTTTTTGATCACTTCAAGACTGCGCCGCGCTTTAGCTTTAGAGAACTCATCGCCGATTTCTGCTAAAGCATAGAGCTCTTTAATCACGAAACGAGGGACAATCAGCTGATGATCGAGCAATCCTGTCGCAGAGACGTCTATGATGCGTGCATCGGAAAGCACAGAGCTGTCCAGGATGAGGTCTTTCTTTTTTTCTGTTGTCGGAGAAAATTTAACGAAGGGAATGCTGACATAGAGCTCATCGGACGCTCGGAGAGTCATGATCGTTCCTAAATAGGTACCAAAGAGAAACAAGGCAATCTTAATGATTTCCAAAGTCTGCGGCTGAAGAACGATAGAAACCCTGCTGATGTCAAGAAATGCATCAAAGATCAAGACGAGAGCTTGGCCCATGAGGTAACCGATGAAAATACCAATCGTTGCAATATTGAATGAACGGAGGTTGAATCTTTTGAAGGTCATGTCGAATCCGATCAACACGCAACCGAAAACAAGTCCCAAGACAATTCCAAGTATAGCATTCGCCTGGACGGACCCTGTCGGACTGGATAACATGAATGTTGTCATGAAAAAGACGCTAAGCACAAAGAAGAGGATCCGCATGAAAGCGATCGAAATAGTCATAAACTAAGCTCCGATTAAATGTTGGGTTGAATTGTAGAAATCTCTTTCATTTTTGTCGATAAACTAAAAATTGAGGTCAGACAACTGCTCGGTCTTTTGCCAAAAAGCCGTATGTGTGGTAGCCTCAAAAAACAAAAAAGGAGTTCCTCATATGCGTCTCAGCAAAACTGCATGGATTGCGATTTCCGGATTAACATGGTTTGTCGTAGGGATTGGCCTACTGACGCTTGGATTAAACTTTATTGTCTACAAAGCGCAAATGCAACCCCATGAAACGGGATCTCTCATTGCTAAGCTTGCGCCATTTGCCGGAGGTAGGGAACAGGGAGCTTTGGCTTTGATCGCCATCGGTCTTATCTTTGGATTTGTCAAAGGGCGTTTTGTTTTGGTGAAGACAGTAAAGCGTGTATCGCAAAGGATTCTTGTTTTACAAGAGCCGATTCAACTGTCTCAAGTGTATGGCAAAGGTTATCTATTTCTCATTGGAGGAATGGTTCTTCTGGGGATTAGCATGAAATGGTTTGGCCTTCCTGACGAGGTGCGTGGTTTAATCGATGTAGCAGTTGGTTCCGCTCTCATGAATGGATCGTCTGCTTATTTTAGAGTCGCAATGCACGTGCGCAAAGAACTTAAGAAAACGCTGTAAAATCTTACTTATGATACGCGGTGCCCTTGTCAATCTCGAGGGCACGGTAGATCTGCTCAACGAGAATCAAACGAGCAATCTGATGGGTAAAGGTCATCTTGGATAAAGAGATCATTCCTCGCGTTCTGCTCTTAATCGCTGCAGAGATGCCCTCTGCACCTCCAATGACGAAGGAAAGACGAGATCCGCAGTCTTGCAACCATTTGATCAGGTTTCGGGAGAATTCTTCGCTAGTCAATTGTTTGCCTTGAAGATCTAAACAGATGAAGTTGTTCTCTTTCTCTAAGAATTGATGCAGCTGTGCGTCATTTTTAGCTAGAATCCATTCAAAATGCAGCGAAGACTGGAGCCTTTCTGCATACTCTTCAATCGCCCTTTGAAGCCAATCCTCTTTTGTTTTGCCTATGGAGTAAACTTTAATTCTGTACATATCGACAAGTTTGAGGAGAATGGCCTTTTTTTGCAATGTAGACAGAAAAAACCTCTGCGTCGAGTACAGGGGTTTTTGCGAGGGTTAATTTTTAGTATAAAGGTCAAACGATGGCGAGGATTCTCATTGGTGGCTGTGTCAAGATTCCTGACGGGCGTATTGCCCGAGTAAGAGAAAAAAGAGGCAGCCAATATAAAGTTAGAGTGATGCGCAAAACGAGTAGAACGCATCAGTTTTTACTGTTTAATTCCAAAGATTTAAAAGCTGTTCCCTGCCCTAAAGGATGGATGAGTCGAGCAGGCTATAACAAATACCTCAAAATTACGCTTACGAAAATGAAAGCACGCTTGCATCGAAAATGATTGGTATAGATATTTTAGAAATATGTTATAAATACCTCCAGAATGGAGTATTTATGTCTTTTTTAGCGTATTTTGTCTGGGATCCAAGCCCCCACATGTTTAAATTCACTTTGCCCCTTTTGAATCGCCCGATTCTTTGGTATGGGTTCCTTTTTGCGCTGGGGTTTTTTGTCGGCTATCTGGTTTTAATTGCTTTGCTACGGAAGTATTTCTTATATAAAGAGGGTAGAGAAGGGCTTAAAAAAAAGGTAGCGAGTCAAGCAGAGCAGCTTACCTTTTACGTCATTATTGGAGCAATTGTTGGTTCGCGGCTTGGCGATGTTCTTTTTTATCAAAGTTTTTCCAGAATGATTAAAGATCCGCTTTCGATCTTTGCAGTTTGGGAGGGAGGGTTATCCTCGCATGGAGGAGCTCTCGGGATTTTAATTGCGCTTTTACTCTTTGCAAAGCGAAAGAAGATTTCCTTTTGGACTGCTGTTGATTTTACAGTCATTCCGACGGCAATCGCCGCTGTTTTTATTCGCGTTGGCAATTTCTTTAACCAAGAAATCTTAGGTATTCCCTGTGATCTTCCCTGGGGGGTGCTTTTTCTCCATCCTGCAGACGGCAGCGCTACGACTCCGTTACATCCCGTCCAGCTTTATGAAGCCGCTGCCTATCTGATCAGTTTTTTTCTTCTTTTGTGGTATTGGTATCGCCACCCACCCTTTAAGCCAACTGGAAGGTTGACAGGGCTTTTTCTGATCCTTGTATTCGGTTTTCGTTTTTTGATCGAATTCCTCAAAATGGAGCAGAGCGTTTATATCGGCTCTTCTTCTTCATTCACAATGGGCCAATGGCTTAGCTTGCCGTTTATTGGGTTTGGAGTCTGGCTATTTTTCAGGACATCTCGTTAAATTTCTCGCCTAAGTATAATGCGGTCGGCTTGAAACGAGGTGACATTATGAAACAACAAAGAGATCGGATGCATGGAGAATTTTCGATTGGAATAAACCGATAGAAACGCTAGATTTTTTCCTGATAGAAATTTAATGACGAAGGGTTATGATCCGATCGGTGGTGTTTCTTCTTTTTATTTTGCAAGTAGTTGGAAATATGGGCTATAGCATTGAAAATGGGGTTTATGTGGCAGCTTTAACCCCCTTGCATTCTGACCTACGTTGTGACAATGAATTACTAACAGAACATTGTCTTCAGCTGATTGATAGAGGTTGCAAAGGAGTTGTCTTATTTGGAACAACAGGAGAGGGGCCTTCTTTTTCTGTAGAGGAAAAAAAATGCACTTTAAGGAAAGTGATTTCAAATGGTTTAGATTCTAAAAAAATCATTATTGGAAATGGAGCTTCCTGCTTGCAAGATACTGTAGACTTAGCTCTATCTGCTTTAGAGAATGATTGCTTGGCATGCCTTATAGCCCCACCTTGTTTTTTTAAGAATGTGACGGATGAAGGAGTCATTTCGTTCTACCGAGAAGTAATTCAACGAGTTTCAGATTCTCGCCTGCAAGTTATTTTGTATCATTTTCCTAAATACACTGGAGTTTCGATTAATATAAATATTGTAAAAACTCTTTGCACAGAATTTCCGAATATTGTCGTAGGAATTAAAGACAGTGAGGGAAATCTGTCTTTCATTAGAGAAGTCTTAAAAACAGTTCCTCAATGTAAAGTATTTGTGGGAAAAGAAAAACAAATCCCTTTAGCTGTTGGTTATGGTGCTTCGGGAACGATTTGTGGTATGGCTAATTTATGGCCAGAGCTCATTTGCTCTGTATATGAAAAAGGAGATATTTCAGAGCTAGAACGAGTATCGTCCCCATTAGAGAATCGCTCTTTTATCACCAGCTGTAAGGCCTTGCTTTCTGACAGCAAAAATCAAAATTGGAATTTAGTACGTCCTCCTCTCATCCCACTCAGTTCACAGGAAACGGATCTGTTAAAACAAAAGGTGGTCAATTAGATGACGAAACAATTTTTATTTATTTTAGTGATTTGTGCTACACTCAATTTACAAGCAGATTTAACTATTTTTGCAATTGCAGGGTCACCGGCTTCTGGAAAAACCTCTTTTATCCAAGAAAAAAATAAAGAAAACTTTTTCCCTGAAGGCGTTTTTATACACGACTGCGATGCTGTCATGACTTCCATGGAAGGCTATCAGTCAGATCTACAATCCTTAGGTTCTGTTATAGCCTTTAAAAATTGGGAATTGCCAGCCAGAGAAAAGGCAGAGGCTTTGCTTATGGAAGCTGTTAAGGAGGGAAGAGACATTATTTATGATCGTTCTTGTGCATTACACAGTTCCTATACATTTCTAAAAGACATAGTAGAGAATCATGGGTATACACTTATTATGCACGTTTTATACGTAACAAAAGAAAACGCTTTTTTTCGAGCGGAAGAAAGAGAAAAAAATACTGGTAGGCATATACCAAGGGATGTTCTCTTCGAAAGAATGATAGGAATTAAAAACCTTTGGCCATGTTACTTAAAGATCGCAAAACTTTGTTATTTATACAATAGCAACGAACGATCTCTTAATCTAATAGCAAGAGGGAAAGACTCTGAACTTATACCTCTCGTGAATCAAGAAACCGTTTGATAAAAATTCAACTTGACATGTAACCTGCTGAACATGATTTTCTTAAGCGAAGCTCAACGCGCGCAACTCAAA
>JAJPIB010000051.1 GCA_021324995.1 Chlamydiia bacterium
ATTTAAAATTTAATCCCCCTCTGTGAGCTCTGTGATCTCTAGCGAACCTTGTTCGCGGGTGGTTGAAAAATGCTTTTTCCCGATTCTTCAGTTTTTTTCGGTATATACAAGGACTCCGGAAGAGGTTCGTTTTTTGACTCAAGAGCAAGGATTTCATCATTTATAGTTCTAAATCCAAAACTAGGCCGCACTGGACAGGTTGTTCGTCTAAATGCGGAGTCATTTCCACCGGCGTATTCTAAGTAATAGCTTCCATAACTCCACCAACTATTCTCCCCTCGCAAAAGTGTGCTCTTTGGCAAGAATGGCGCACAGTCTTTAGAAATGGATAAACGATTAATCGTTTCTAGGCGTCCTCCCACAATGCTATTATGCGAGCCAAAACCTAAAACAATTCCTATAAGGGTTAGATCATCTTGAAGCACATCAGTAAATCGTTCATTAGAATAAGCAAGCCTGTTAACAAGTTCATCGACTTCAATCGCTGGCCCTAAGACATATCTGAATAAGTTGATATTTTCACGGATGACCTCTCGGAGCTTGGGCACATGGATAAACTGCACTTCAAACCCACATGCGTCACCTTCATTTTCAATGACCGGAATGGCTTTGAGGGCAAATCGATCCTGCTGTGAACATAACCTATCCCATACTTGAATTGCTTCACGGACCAAAATCGTCTTTCTAAATTCATTCTCTGAAAATCGTAAATCCCTCATAGGAAACGCATCGAGGGAGTAGAATTGCCTTGCGGATATAGGCTTTACTCCTTTTAAAACATAGCCATATTCCTCTTCGAGAATCCCTATTTCAAAGAAAAGATCCAAGATCTCATAATCTCTGCGCTCATGCACATGAATCGACACCGGTTTGGCACACAGTGCACCTACTTGTCCAATATAAAGAAATGCCAAGGTCCACCGCATGGCTTTTAGTCCCATAGATTGCAGTGCCTAACATAATAAATACAGTACGACAGATGGCAAAAGTGACAATTATGGCAGAGATTATGACCCATCTGACAATATCCAGAAGAAACAATTTGAACTTTCCATTGATTTCCACTCCTTTGCAAAGCGCTCACAGGAAAAGAACGCTCTCCAACCACCACCATCATCTCGTCATTGTCAAAATACAGATCTTAGCTTTTGGCGAAAACAGTCATCTCATGCATATGAGGCTCCTCTCTTTCTGTAGCCGTGCATTGCGCGCTGTCAACAAATGCAAACACACCAATAAATCCTAAAAGGCTAGCATAGACTGACTTTCTCATCTTTATACCCCAATCTTGTGAAGAAAAAAATCAATATAGATAGCTGATAAGTTTTTTTGCGAGAAAAATTAGGACCACCAAAGATCTGATAGCTTCTTCTTGGATTGCCCAGTCTTCCGCTCCTCATGAGGTTCCTTTTTATCATTCAAGGATGAAAGCAAAGGGCCCAATCATTCCATCAATTCTTTGTCGCCGCATATGATCTATTAGTGATACTTTTTTGTGGAGTGCAGCATTAGTGTAGCATTCGATATGAATGCATAAAAAAAGCAGTCAAGTTTTTACACCTAACTGCCTGTAAGACAAGGACTCCGGATGCATGATTCGAACATGCGACCAATGGATTAACAGTCCACTGCTCTACCGCTGAGCTAATCCGGAATATGAGGCGTCATCTTAAATCAAATCCGGATTTTCGAGCAAATGCTTTGTTAAATTGCATGGAAAAGTAAAAATTTTAACTTCCAGAATTTGTGAGGAGAGAGCTATGCTACTTTAGACGGCGAGGACACATGGAAGAAATTTACGGATACATCGAAAATATCGTTTATGCAGATAGCGAGAAAGGGTTCACAGTAGCCAAATTGAAAGAGCCGAAAAAAAAAGACCTGACGTGCATTGTGGGCGTAATGCCGTCTATCCAGCCGGGAGAGACAATCCGGTGCAGGGGGGGCTGGAGAATCCATTCCGAGTATGGCCAACAATTCGAGGTGAAATCTTTTGAGCTTCAAGCCCCTTCGGATCTCGTGGGCATTCAAAAGTATTTAGAATCAGGGATGATCAAAGGAATCGGCCCAGTTTATGCGGAGCGGATCGTCAAATCTTTCGGTCTAAATACGCTAGATGTGATCGATAAGTCGCCTGATCGCTTGCTAGAAGTGAGCGGCTTGGGGAGCAAAAGGATGGAAAGGATTAAGGAATGCTGGACGCAGCAGAAGGCGATCCGCGAGGTAATGATCTTTTTACGCGGACATGGCGTCAGCCCCTCCTACGCTCAAAAAATCTACAAAAAATATGGGGATACAAGCATTGAAAAAGTGCGAGGAAATCCTTATCAGCTTGCCAAAGAAATCCACGGCATCGGATTTAAATCGGCGGATCTTATCGCACAGAATCTCGGCATTCCATTCGACTCCCCTGCTCGAATTGATGCGGGAATTGAGCATACGCTTTGGGAATTGAGCAACGATGGCCACGTTTGCTACCCCTTAATCGAATTGCTTCCGGAAGTGGAGACGATTTTGCAGGTTCCTAAAGAAACGGTTGAGATTCGCGTGCATGCTCTTGTTGAAAGACAGGAATTGATAAATCAAGAAGAGAAGATTTGGGTCAAACCTTTGTACCTGACGGAAGTCGGGATCGCAAGGGAGCTGGCGAGATTGACGCAAGCTTCTTGCCACATTCGTGCTGTTCAGACAGACAAGGCCATCGAATGGGTGCAGCAAAAGCTGAGCATTGAGCTAGCGCCGGAGCAAAAAAGCGCTGTGAGTCTCGGGGTGCAAGAAAAGTTGCTTGTTGTCACCGGAGGGCCTGGGACGGGAAAAAGCACCATTACCAAGGCGATCCTATCTATCACTGAAAAGATCGCAACTCGGATCGTTCTAGCAGCACCTACGGGACGTGCAGCGAAGAGGATGAGCGAGATCACTGGCAAAAAGGCGTCTACGATTCACAGTCTGCTCGAAATCGATTTTAAAACGGGGAAATTTAAGCGCAATAAAGACAACCCCATCCCCTGTGATCTAATCATCGTCGACGAGGCAAGCATGATCGATTCTCAGCTAATGAATCAATTGCTCAAAGCTATCCCCTCTGAGGCGCGATCTATCTTCATTGGGGACATCGATCAGCTGCCGAGCGTTGGTCCGGGAAATGTCCTCAAGAATATCATTGAGTCGCAATGCATCGCCGTCATCCAGTTGAAAAAAATCTTCCGCCAAGCCGCAGGATCGATGATCATCAGCAATGCCCATCGAATCAACGCAGGTGAATTCCCCGATCTCTCCTACAATCCACGCGGAGACTTTCAATTCATCGAAGCTGAGAATCCCGAGGATGTTGTGAAAATTATTGTTGATCTCGTCTCAACACGCCTGACAAAATCCCACCGGTTTCATAAATTTGACGATATTCAAGTTCTTTCACCGATGAAGCGCGGATTGATCGGTTCAGAAAATCTTAATGCTGTGCTTCAACAGGAGCTCAATCCTTCTCCCACTCCCCTTTTCCGCTTCGGCAGGTGTTTTCATGTCGGCGACAAAGTCATGCAAATCCGCAACAATTATGAGAAAGAAGTATACAACGGCGACGTGGGCAAAATCCTGGAGATCGACCTGACAGAGCAAACTCTGAAAGTTGTCTTCGACGGAAAATGCGTCGCTTACGATTTTATCGAGATCGATGAATTGATCCTGGCATACGCGGTCTCGATCCACAAATACCAGGGCAGCGAATGTCCCTGCGTGATTATTCCGGTCCATACGTCACACTTCAAGATGCTTTTCCGCAACCTCCTCTATACGGGCTTAACTCGAGGAAAAAAAAGAGTCATTTTTGTTGGAACCAAAAAAGCTCTGGCTATCGCCATTCGCAATGAAGAAGTATTGAAGCGCCACACGGGACTCAAGGAAACTATTTGCAAATACGTGCTGGGAAAAACAATGAGAGAAGCAGAACAACTGTACCCAGCGTGATTGAAAATTTGGATTTATACTTGAATCGGCCATAGACTTGGGTTTTATGCACACATTTTTTCGTATAACAAAGCAGGGAGCTCGACCGCTATTTCCCCGCCAGCTGGCGAGAGCAAACGCGAAGTTAGATGGAAAAAAGCATGCGTAAGAAAATCCAAGTCTATGGCCGATTCAGGTATAATTGCTTATCTGAGAATCAATGTAACTTTCGATAGCTAAGGCCTTTTGCATTGAGGTCGAACTTTGGCCCTTTTGTCCATGAAATGCGTCCTTTGTGCGTTCAGAATATTCATCTGAGGAAGGAGCAAGAATAGATTGCAATTCCCCATAGATTTTATTTTTTGCCTCTTCCGGCATCCTCGAAAATCGCACCATTGCTTGCTGAACTGCCATTTCATCGCCTCTGAATAAGTGGGCAAGCTCTTTAAAGACTGAAAGATGCTCAGCTTTAAAATCAAGAACCTGGATCCTATTATCATCAGAACGGATTGCATAAAGATTCCCATCTGAAACAAAAATAGAGCTGTATACCCCTTGAAGTTCCTCAAAAAAATGTAAACGCTTATCTGTTTCTAAATCCCAGATTTCGATAGCACCCGCCTGAGGATTTAGACAGAGCATCCTCCCGCAAATAGCAGTATTCGAGGTATGGGACGCGTAAAATTCTTTCAGACATTCGCCTGTGTCTAAATCCCAGACTTTGATCGTTTGATCCCAAGACCCTAAGACAAGTTTTTGATTGAATGTAGAGAGAAAGGATGCTGCAATTTTCTCTGGAAGAGTCCGTAAGCGTTTTCCCGTATTTAAATCGTAGATGTCGATATCCCCGGCAGAATAGCACAAGCAGAGCTTCTCACCGCAAATAGCAAGGCTCGCAACACATTCGTCATATTTCTGAAAAACGCTTAAAGTCCCTGCGCTTAAGTTCCAGACCTCGATATTGTCATGCTGAACAGATAAGCAAAGCTTGTCGCCGGAAATGACTAGAGGGGCTTCTATAACGGTATTTTCCTTGAGAGGGGGCAAGTATTTTTTTGTTACTAAGTCGAATACGCGGATAGGTTTAGAAGTCTCGAGATTAGCCAAATAAAGCCTCTTGCCAAAAAAAGCGATAGAATCAATTTTTTCTCCTTCTCCCTCATTAGGGATTTCCGTATATTTTCCTGTTGCTAAATCCCAAGCTCCGAGCGTTTTATCCCAAAAGCTCGCATAAAGCATGTGGTCGCCTACAGCAAAAGATGCAATTTTTTTATTTCCCTCGAGACTTTTTTTTGTACAGTAGACACCTGTTTGAAGATTTTGTCCAAATCTATAGATGTTTCTGATGGCTTGAAAAAATCCCGGCGGGCGAGCAGCAAAATCCGAGCGATCAAAATCACGGTGATAAATATGTTCCCAGAGGATCTCATTCTGCTTAGCATTTTGCGTCTTCTGATGCATGCTCTTACAGATTAAAAAGCACATAAAAATATCTTTTACAGAAAGGTAACTGAAGATGAAATGCAAAAGGTCTTGGGGCATCCGCTCTAAAATTTTTGGACATAAAATTTGACTAATCTCTCTTCCCATAACAGCGTTTCGGGGCGTGCTCTCTCGCAGAATTTTTATGATGGCTTTTTTTTGCTCAATAGAAAGATCATAGTTTTCTAAATGATCCACAGCAGCATTCAAATAATTTTGATTGTTTGTGGTATGAGTTTGAATCGCCAAAGAAACCATCGTGTTAATATCAATATTTGGCATTAAATTATTTAAAACAGTCATTTTATTTATCTCATAGCTTTAACTATTAATCCTATATAATACAAAAAAAATCAAATAGCAAGCAAATTGTTATACCTCTCGTGAATCAAGAAACCGTTTGATAAAAATTCAACTTGACATGTAACCTGCTGAACATGATTTTCTTAAGCGAAGCTCAACGCGCGCAACTCAAAACC
>JAJPIB010000019.1 GCA_021324995.1 Chlamydiia bacterium
CGATCGAATCTAGCCCCTATTTCTAATAGGGACGACGATTCGATCGCGCCAATCACGGGAGCTTTCGCTTCGGTCTTAAACCAAATTTTCAGTCACGTTGGGTATACATCGACTTATCAAATTTTATTCTTTGAAATGTATTCCTCAACTAATTCCTTTGTAGCTATCCATGTTTCTCCATCAAGTCCGCGGCTTTCATGAAAGGGTTTCGTGTTAGGCCATAAACACTTAAAGTCCTGTGGATAAAATGAAAAACACCATTCATTTCTTGAAGGAAACTTGGTGCCCTTTAGAGGAGTAATAAGAAAATCTATTGGCCTGGAAATTGCTAAAGTTAAGGCGATTTCCTTAACTGGAACCAAATATGTGTAAATCCATGTATCATTTAAACTGGTGTTATTCTTACAAAGCGCTTTAACTTTGTTCCACAAATGATAAAACTCGAGCCTTTCTTTAAGATTATTATACCCATCTTCACGCTTGGGACTAGCACTCAGGTATAGACTGACGATTTGGTTAATCTCCACAACCCCTGTATAGCCCTGAACAGATGTAAGTCGTTCCCCATACCATGATATACTTACACTTGCGTTATCAAGCATTATGTCTAATTCTTGAACAACATTTTGTTTCGGAATGGATGTTAATTTTGCATCTAAAGTCATCTTCATTCCTCCGATGATTCTTAATTCAACAACAGTCTCTAAGCGTTATAGGAGGTCGAGGTGATTGCGCCGCCTGTTCCTGTCCAATTGGTGTGGAAGAATTGACCGCGAGACTTATCTGTGCGCTCATAGGTGTGCGCTCCAAAGAAGTCGCGCTGTGCTTGAATGAGATTCGCAGGTAGTTGACCTGAGCGGTATCCGTCGAAAAATGCGAGGCTAGTGCTAAAACAGGGCGCAGGGATTCCGAGCTCTGCTGTCTTGGACACGACTCTTCTCCATCCGTCTTCGGAAGCGAGAATCTCTTTGCGGAAGAAATCGTCGAATAACAAGTTCGCCAGGTCAGACTTTCTGTCATAAGCTTTTTTGATGTCGTTTAAAAAGCGGCTACGAATGATGCATCCTTCTCTCCAAATCAAGGCGATCGCTCCGTAATTCAGCTTCCACTTCATTTCATTGGCTGCAGCGCGCATGAGCATGAACCCTTGAGCGTAGCTGATGATCTTTGAAGCGTAAAGCGCTTTGCGGATATCTTCGATAAATGCTTTTTTGTCCCCTGTAAATTTCGCTGTGGGGGCGGGGAAAAGTTTTTGGGCGTGCTGCCGCTCTTCTTTGAGAGAGGAAAGGCAGCGGGCGAAAACAGATTCGGCAATTAGGGTCACAGGGATACCGAGATCAAGAGCGCTAATGCCCGTCCATTTTCCCGTTCCCTTCTGGCCGGCAACGTCGAGAATCTTGTCGAGAAGCGGCTGTCCATCAGTGTCTTTTTGCGTGAAAATATGTGAGGTGATTTCGATTAAAAAACTGTTTAAAACGCCTTGATTCCATTCATCAAAGATCTTGTGCATCTCATCAAAAGAGCAGCCAAGAACATTTCTGAGAAGAAAATAAGCTTCGGAGATGAGCTGCATATCGCCGTATTCGATTCCGTTGTGGACCATTTTCACATAATGGCCTGCGCCTCCATCCCCAATCCAGTCGCAGCAAGGAAGTCCATCCTCTTTCGCCTTGGCAGAAATTCCTTGAAAAATTGGCTTTATCCCTTCCCAGGCGTCTTTGTTGCCTCCCGGCATGATGGATGGCCCATGGCGCGCTCCTTCTTCTCCGCCTGAGACTCCAGCTCCGACGAATAAAATTCCCTTTTCCTTGAGCATTTTCACCCGACGCTCTGTATCTGGGTAATGGCTATTGCCGCCATCGATCACGATATCCCCTTTTTCCAGGAAGGGGAGGCATTCCTGAATCAGGTCATCGACGGGTGATCCCGCCTTCACCATGAGCATAATTTTGCGTGGCCGCTTGAGCGCTTTAAAAAATTCTTCCAGAGAAGAAGCTCCAATCACTTTAGAGCCTTTAGCAGGACCCTCAATAAATTCAGAAACTTTGGACACAGTGCGGTTAAAGACTACGACGGTAAATCCATGGTCGTTCATATTCATCACAAGGTTCTGCCCCATCACCGCCAGACCGATCAGCCCAATGTCTGCTTTTCCTTCCGTCATCGCTTCTCTCCAGTAAAAAATATAATTTTTAAGATGTTAAAAAGTAGAGTGCTCGTTAAAATTGTAAGTCTTTGTTCTCGTAGCTCAGGTGGATAGAGCGGTCGCCTCCTAAGCGACAGGTCGCGCGTTCAACTCGCGCCGAGGACATATTTTTACATCTTCATGTACTTGTCGATCCCCTGTGCAATTCCCACAGCAAGCCTATCAAGATAGGCCTTATCCCGCAACCTTCCGCGCTCGTCGCGGTTCGTAATGAACCCCCCTTCGACAAGGACAGCGGGCATATCTGTCTCGCGAATCACGTGAAAATTCCCCTGCTTGGTGCCGCGCGACACTGCAGCTGTTTGGTCGATCATACGGTTTAAAATGCAGCTTGCAAGACGTTTGGAGGCTCGGGTCCTCCACTGCTCTTTGGAATCAAAGTAAAAGATCTCAATCCCTTTTGCTTCAACGCTTGGAGAAGAATTAAAATGGACGCTGACAAAGAGGGAAGCCTTTGCTTTATTGGCGATAGAGGCCCTCCTCGGTAAAGGAATAAAAACATCCCGGTTTCGCGTCATTGTCACTCGATAACCGAGTTCTTCAAGATGTTTTTTTAAAAGCATCGAAGTCATGAGCGTGAGCTTTTTTTCCATAAAGCTGCTCACCTTGGCACCCTCATCGGTCCCCCCATGCCCCGGATCGATAATGATCAAGGGTTTTAAAGAATTTGTGGGCGAATCTAAGCTTGCCTCATAGCTTCCCTGAACACCATGGTAAGAAGGCATTTTACCAGAGGAACATAAGGCGGCAAATGACAAAACGACAATTAAACAACGAAGTGTGCGCAGATAGCGCATGAGTTTCTCTACCGTGCTATAGACTTGAGCTAACTTTAGACGCAATCGTTAAATTTCGCAATGACTTAATGCTTTGGGCGATCGCGTCCGGAAGCGGCGCGGTAGGATTTGTAGCGGGCAGGATTTTTTCGATAGAACTTTTGATGATATTCTTCGGCGGGATAAAAGGGTACCGCAGGTAAGAGCTGCACTAAAAAGGGGGTGATTTTTTTAGCAGCCACAAGGCGCGCAATGAAATATTCCGCAGCTTCTTTCTGGGCGTCGTTTGCGTAAAAAATCACAGGGCGGTATTGACTGCCGATATCGCAGAACTGCCCATCATTTCTCGTGGGATCCAGACCTTCGAAATAAACGTCGAGAAGTTGCTCGTAGCTTACCTTTGAAGGATTGTAGATGACTTGAAGCGCTTCTACGTGGCCTGTCTCTCCCGAACATACTTCTTCGTAGCTCGGATGATCCTTATGACCGCCGGTGTACCCAGATGTCGTCGCGAGCACGCCTTCTACATGGTCAAAATCGTACTCGGTGCACCAAAAGCAGCCGCCTGCAAAAATGGCTGTGTCAATAAAATCAGCTTCCATATCCCTTTACAATTATAATGCTCTATCAATATACCTACTTTAAACTTTTGTCAAACAGAGATAGAGCATGGCGGAAAAGCGTTACGATGGAAAAAAGCTCACATTGAGTGAGAGCGAATGGAAAGAGCGTTTAAGTCCTGAACAATTCAGAGTGCTTCGAAAAAGCGGAACGGAAAGCGCTTTTGGGAATGAGTACTACGATCACCACGAAGTAGGGACTTATACCTGCGCGGGGTGCGGACTTCCCCTTTATGATTCCGAGTCAAAATATGAGTCAGGAACGGGCTGGCCCAGTTTTACCCAGCCAATCCATTCTGAAAATGTTTCCTACAGAGAAGACCACCATCTTCTCACGCCGAGAGTGGAAGTCGTTTGCAGTCGCTGCGAAGGACATCTTGGCCATGTTTTCAATGACGGCCCTGAGCCTACCGGCAAACGCTATTGTATGAACTCGGCGTCCCTAAACTTTATTCCAAAAAAAATATGAAACTTTGTAAAAATATAGATGCTTCGGGCAGATGGATGAGAGGGATCATCGGCACTCTCTTTCTCGGCATTGCGTATTGGAAGATGAGCTGGATCGCTTTAATCATTGGACTTTTCACGCTTTTTGAAGCAGCGATGAGCTGGTGCATCCTTTATCAAATCCTCGGGAAAAGTTCTTGCCGGAAAAAATCGCGCTAAATTTCCGGGGTTAAGATGCGTCTTTCCCAAAGGAAGGTCCCATTATCAACATCGATGCAAGTCAAAAAATAAGCGGCATTGTCTCGCGCTTTAGAGAACACATAGAGATGAACCCCCCTGTGGTTCCAGGAGATGACTTCTGAAGTGAAAGCTACTTCCCAAAGCGGTTCCCCTGTAGGAGAATAGGTAGTGATGAATGTCGTTGTGTCAAAGGGTGAGACAACACTAATATTGCCATTTGAAAAACAGAGCGCATCTTTGGAAAAGTCCTCTTCCGATGCATTGAGCGCGGATGTCAAAAGCAGTAAGGACGTGGCTATCCATTTCATAGAGGCTCCTTTTTTTTATGACGACAAGCTGCCATGGCCACAGCTCTATCATCGAACTGAATGGTTTCTTTTGCCAGAATCTGATAATTCTCATGGCCTTTTCCTGCAATCAGAACGATATCCTTCGGCCTGGCAATCTGAATCGCTTTTTGAATCGCTTCTTCCCGATCGACGATTACTAGGGCTTGGGCAGGTTTTTTAAGTCCCGTTAAAATGCTACGGATGATCTCTTCCGGATGTTCGCTCCTAGGGTTGTCTGAAGTGATGATGCTCAAGTCGGAAAACTTTTCAGCGACAGCGCCCATTTTTGCGCGTTTGAATTTGTCGCGATCGCCTCCGCATCCAAAAACAGTGATTAACCGTCCTTTTTTTAGCTCTTGCAACGTCGTCAATACGTTGGCCAGAGCATCTTCGGTGTGAGCATAATCGACAAAGACGTGAAAGCTGTGCGGATTGGGAACTCGCTCCAATCTGCCCGGAACTTTGGAAAAGCGCCTTAAGGCTTCAGCGATTTCAGCAAGCGACAAGCCACGAGCAAGTCCCACACCAGCAGCAGCGAGCACGTTGTAAACGTTATATCTGCCGATGAGGGGAGAAGCAAATTTTTGGGTTTGGCCACGATAATTCACATCGAACTCCATCCCCTCAGGCGTGAGCGTAAGTGATGTCGCTTTAAGGTCGCAGGGATGATCGAGACCATAGCGGATACATGCGCCACTGTAACCTGCAAGCATTTGCCCAAGATAAGGGGAATCTGCATTGACAACAGCTGTTTTAAGAAATTTCTTAGTTCCTTTTTTAAGAGAAGAAAAGAGCTTGGCTTTAGCATTGCCATACTCTTCCATCGTCGCATGATAGTCAAGATGATCCTGGGTAAGATTAGTAAAAACCGAGATATCAAATTCAATTGACTCTACCCTCCCCTGATCCAAAGCGTGCGAGGAAACTTCCATGACGCAATTCTCACAGCCCCTGTTGGCCATATCATGAAAGAGTTTATAATTTTGAAGCAGGTCAGGGGTTGTTTTTGTCGACGGAAATACGTGTTTACCGACGATCCACTCAATGCTTCCAATCAGGCCGCACTGCTTTCCTTTTTTCTCGAGCAAGTGGCGGACGAGATAAGCGGTTGTGGTTTTTCCGTTGGTTCCGGTGATTCCAACGAGGAAAAGTTGATGGTCCGGATTGCCATAAAATTCTTTAGCAATAGCCGCTTCAATTTCTGCAACATTGGGGTGAATCACCTGGGTAATGTGTGAAAAAAAGGGGTTATAGAAATCGGTCACGACAGCAGAAGCTCCTGCTGCAATTACCTCAGGGATAAATTGGGCACCATCGACTGTCAATCCTTTTTTAGCGATAAAAAGATTTCCAGGCCCCACCCTTTTGGAATCGGACGTCAGACCCGTGATGTCAACATCTTTAGAACCTCTAATCTCTGTGACAGAAATATTTTTAAGGAGTTTTCTAAGTTTGAGGGGCGCTATTATCCGTTCCATTGTTGGTAGAGCTCTTTCAACGCTTTTGTTTCTTTGATCCAGTCGGCTTTATTTTCATCCCGACGTGGATCTCCAACAGGATAACCATAAGGGTCATCTGGTTCAACACCTAAGTATTGAAGAGTGCGCAATCCAATTTCGCGAAAGGCAGGCGCACAGCAATTACCGCCATGCTGGTTCTTCCCGATACCGGGCGTGTACTTAAATTCTGGTTCGTCAACCGCGATAAGAAGAACAAAGCGAGGCTCTTTCACTGGAGCAAAACCGATGAATGTGGAGATATGATCCTTTTTGGAATAGGTTCCTTTCACAATCTTTTCGGTCGTCGCCGTCTTCCCTGCTTCTGTGTACCCGTGAATATCTGCCTTAGAGGCAGTACCACCAGGTTTAGTCACATATTTCATTGCCTTGATGACTTCTGAGACGATTTCCGGCTCGAGAAGACGGCGAAAATTTTTCACTCTTTCCGGCACAGTATTGTCGAGGAGAACGTCGAGTGACCCATCGCGTTTTTCGCGGATCACCTTTCGTACAAGCGTCGGGCGCACATCAAAGCCTCCATTAGCGATAATCGCATAACTTCTCAGCATCTGCAGGCTGTTGACCAGAATATTATGGCCAAAAGAGATCGAGTACGGTGTAGGGACCGACCATTCCATTTTTCCATTGGGATAAAGCTTTCCGGGAGTAGGAACCATCCCCAAGCTTTCCGAAGGAAGTTCAATGCCGGTTTTGACTCCAAATCCAAAAACTTCTTGCAATGCATTGCGATACCATTTCTCACCTAAGGCTTCAATGATGCGGTGCGCCATGCGCGCCATGTAAATATTGGAGGATTTCCACATCGCCAAATCCATGTTGAGAAAACCGTGGCTGCGCGTGTCATGAATGGGTTTTGATCTTCCTGGAAAATAGCCATTTGCTGTGGGAATTTTCTCAAGAGGAGAAAAGATCGGTTTTTTTCCTTGTTTCTTCAGCTCTGCATTTGCTTTCAGCGCAAGGGCCATTGTTAAAGGCTTCATCGTCGATCCAGGTTCATAAGGATCTGTAATCGCTTTAACTTTTGTATTTTCTTGAAGGCGGGGATCGTTGAAGAATTTGCGATAGTTTGAGGGTTCAAAATAAGGATACTGCGCAAGTGCCCAAATCTCCCCACTTCGCGGATCCATAAGGACTGCCCATCCCCCTTTTGCATTCGCGTTTTTAACCGCTTTGCAAATCTCTTCCTCAGCAATTGCTTGAAGATAGTGATTGATCGTCAAATAGACATCTGCGCCATCTTCCGGATGGCAAAGGATCTTTCCCGCTTCCAACGGATGTCGCGGAGATCTGAGAATCTGCTTCTGGCCTTCTTTTCCCTGAAGAATCTTATCAAAAACCAATTCCAGCCCTCCCGTAGGAATCGATTGATGCGTGTTCACATCTTTATCCTCGCGGACAGTATGTAGAACTTGTCCCAAAAGTTTGCCAAAGGGATAAGAACGCTTATAGTCTTGAACAAAGAAAAGAGCATTCCTAGCGATTTTTTTGGATCTGGCGTAAGGAAACCACCACTGATTAAGAACGTCGCATTGCTCTTTATCGAGCCAAAGAGCTAACCTACGCGAGCGCGTTTTACGGTCGAGTTGCTGCCGGAGATTTTGTGCTTCAATGCCATGAATTTTGAGCACAGAGCATATCTTGTCAGCCACTTCTCTGCGCGCCTCGAGAGGAATACTGCTGGGATCGGAAAAGAGGTGAAATTTGGGAATGTCGGTCACAAAAGCCTGCGGCGTTTCTGGGTGACCACGTTTTAGCGATGTATTTGAATAGAATAAACCGCGCTTAAACGGTTCGGTAATCACGCGCTGATGCTGCGCCAAGGCTTTGCGCGTCCATTTATCCCCTTCAATAATCTGAATCTTAAAAAATTGGATGATAAGACAGCAAAAAAGCGCGAAAACGAAAAAAATGACCCAAATCAGGCGCTTACGAGCGATCCACTGAAGCGCACGAGGGGATCGGTTGACCATAGGAATTAGACCTTTTGAAACTCAGGTTAGTACTGCTTAGCACCGATCGCAAATTTGAGTTTAGGCTTCCCTGCTGCTTTTTCCTCACTAGATTCAGAAGATGTTTCCAAAGCCAGTCCCTCTTGTAAGGTGATGATCTCTTTAAGCAAGGGTTGCTTGAGATGGCTGTATTCGTTGTGACGAGCAAGTTCCATGAGATGCTCAGGACTTTCGAAGAGATCGATCGCGTATTGCAAGCGAGTATTCGCCTCCTTCAAATCCTTAATTTCTTTAGCGACAACAGGAATTTCTAAACGACGTTTTGTGACAGCATTTTGCTTGTCAATGTAGGAATATAGGGAAAGCCCAAAAGCCCCGATGCAAATCAAAACGCGTATCAAAGGTCCTTTATCCCACATAGAGCAATCTCTTTAAATCTTCTCGGCAAAGCGCAACTTAGCGCTACGTGCGCGAGGGTTTTTCTTAATCTCTGTAAAAATCGGTGCAAAAGGCTTCTTATTGAGTAGCCGTAATACAGCAAGAGGTGCACTTTTATTGACTTTTGTCGGGCCAGTCGAACATTCTTTAAAAATGTTCTTAACAATTCTATCTTCGAGACTATGAAAGCTCATTACCCCTATTCTGCCCCCGTGAGACAGCATTTGAATCGCTTTGGAGACGCCTTCTGCGATCGCCTCAAGCTCCCGATTCACGCAAATCCTGAGCGCTTGAAAAATCAATGTCGCCGGATGCCATTTCCCTTTAAGCGGTGTTTTTAGCGCAGCCACAATCACCTCAGCTAGCTGGGTCGTCGTTATTATGGGTTTTCTGCGACGGGCTTCGACGACGGCCTTTGCAGCTCTTTTATATCTGGGCTCCTCACCTAAATCTCGGAACAGGTTTGAAAGTTCTTGTTCTGGCCAATGGTTGATGATTTCCTTTGCAGTGAGGTCCGAAGTGGGATCCATCCGCATGTCAAGAGGGCCCTCTTTGGAGAAGCTAAAGCCTTTATAGTCACGATCTAGCTGCATAGATGACACTCCGAAGTCAAAAAAAAACCGTCGATAGAACGGACTTTCAAATTTTTTAAATATTCATCGAGCTTGCTAAAATCTCCATGAATGAACTCCATCTTGTGCGCCCAAGGCGCCAAATTTTTGCGCGCGATCTCAAGAGCTTCTGGATCCTTATCGCACCCAATATAGCGTTCGATTTCCGGATGCGCTTCAAGGATGGCTTTCGCATGGCCACCCGCTCCTAACGTCCCATCAAAAAAAACTCTAAGATCTGCTCCTTCTAAAGACTCAAGAACCTCGTTGACCATGATAGGAATATGTGGAGCTATGTTAGATTTCATCTTCCTCTTCTTGGTCACATTCGAGAAGAGCAAACGCCTCTTCTGTCAATTTCGTTAAATTCATTTCAGGATCTTTACCGCTCAAAACCGCATCGAGTTGGGAGTCGTAGCGCTCTTTCGGCCAAATCTCAATCTTATTGAGCACACCGGCGATCATGATTTCTGTCTTAATCCCAACGGCTTTTTTTAATGTTGGAGGAATGATCACACGACCGATCTTGTCGCATGTCGTCTGATGCAAGGTCGAGAAAAACAACGTGAAGAACTTCTGGTATTTTCCGAGATGCTGCTTTGCTTGGAATCTCTCGACGATCTTCTGGATATCACTCTGTCGATAAATCGCAAGGCATCCCCCCAACCCAAGAGCAAGACTGAATTCTAAAACACCTTCTTGAACAAGGCCAAAGCGCATCTGCTGAGGAAGCACAAACCTTCCCTTTTCATCGAGTTTTGCAGATGTGGAACCACTAAAAAAGAACTTGCCCATCATTGTCTTAAGGGATTTTCCCACCTTTTCCCACAATTTAACACCGAAACCACAAATCAGCAACTCTTTTTCCGAGAGACTGTCGAATGAAGACGTTCACATCCTTCTTTAAAATCTTCAGCGTCAATGAGATTTCCTCCTCACTGGAGGTGGGAAATTGTGGGAATATTGTTATCAATCTCCCGACATTTTTATTAGAGGTTGATAAATTAAGCAGTGCGTGGCAAAGGTCATTATAATTACTTTTTTTTAGGAGATGCTTATGCCTCCGCGCACGATCGACAATTTGGGAGTGGATGTTTCCACTCGCTACGCCGAGGATCAAAAAATTCTCGACGATACCCTGGTCAAGGAATCCTGGGCGATTCCCGTCCAGACGGAAATCGACGTCTCTTCCCCTTTTCTTTCTCCTGAGATTGACAAGTTTCTCCAAATCCAACCGACTAAAGTCACCTGGGCATCTTTTACCGCTCCCCTGGGTTATTTTGAGCAAAGAAAAAAACTATTCACCTTCCAACTCATCCCTTCCATGGGATCAGAAGACAAGCAAGAATCGCAGGCCCAAAAAATCCTCAGCAAGCTCAAATCGATGGAGAAAAAAGTCCATGAAAACCTCGAAACCAAGGATAAACGCCAACTCTATGAAGAGGGCCTAGCTCTCGAGGAAGAAGAAAAGGAAAAGAAAGTTTTAATATCTGTTTTAAACACCATTAGCACATTTGATAAGCTTATCATTGAAATTAATTCGAAAAGAAACCAGTATCAAAAGGGTTAGGTGTAATATGAGTCAAATCGATTGGTTGCCCATTTTGGGCTGGAATAAAGAAGAGTTAGAGGATCTTCGCTTTGTAGGGTATTCTTACATCAAACAGGGAAGCTACGACATTGCGATCACTTTTTTTGAAGCCCTCGTCATTCTCGCTCCTGAGTCCTTATACGATCTCCAAACCCTCGGCGCTCTTTACCTCCAGAAAGGGAATAACCTCATGGCCTTGAATTATATTGAAAAAGCGATCAAGCTCGACCCCACGCATTTGCCCACCCTTCTCAACCGAACCAAAGCGTTATTCGCCTTAGGCTACAAAAAACAGGGTCTTTCTCAAGCGCGCATTCTGGAAAAGTCCGATCAAGAACAGATCGCTGGCCAAGCCCAAGCGCTCATCATGGCTTTCGCATGAATTTTTCAATCAGAGCGGAAATGTCTCGAAGAAGGAATTAATATTCTTTCTGGCTTTTTGCAAAAGCTCATGCGAGACCTTCGGCTGCTCCCCTAAGTTTACCCGATCTAAATAACCATTGAATCGATCTTGTAAAAGCCAAGCCATTTGCCTAACCCCTTTCCAATAGGTTTCGTTTTCGCCTTCAAGAAATTGCTTAGAAATAGGTTGTTTGAGATCAATGAGAAAATCTTCTAAAACAGCACTCGCATCAAATCGGCTGAACTCCTTATAGATTTGCTGTACAGATTCTAGCTTTTGTGTAGGAAAATTAAAATTAGAAACCTCTAGGTGGTCTTTAAGGTTTTCGATAAGTAAAAGAGCAAAGAAGGCTGTCTTATAGTTCAAATACACACAATTTCCCACTTTTCCACTTTTCATCGCGATAAAAGCAGTTTCGACTCCTTGAAGCTTTTCTTTGATTTTTTTTAGGCTTAAATGTTCTTCTTTAGTTGTGATTAATCGTCTCGCAAGTCCCTTTAAAAAATCTTTTGTGATCGCCTGCGGATTCTGTACTCGCAGAATGACAATTCCAGGTTTTAAGTCGCTCCCCTCCCCACGATTACAACAGAAGAGAAAAATTTCTCCAGAGGGGGTCTTACGAAAAATGTATTGGATCGAATGCCAGTCATGCCCTCCCCCAATAATCATTGAATCACAGAAGTTAGGATCATGAATATTTGCATAAATCTCGTCGATTTTTTCTTCGGTTGCGTTTTCATGCCAAACTGCTTTTGAAAGAGAATCCGCAATTGAAATACGCATTTGATCGCTAATCAAGTCTGTTCGGCTGGATGCAAATTGATTAAACGCAGCATGCAAAGAAGGAAATAAAAAAGTTTCATTGTTACCTTCTAAAACAGCGTACTCTTGATAAGGAAGTTCAATCATTCCTGCTAAATTAAAAGCATGGCCGATTCTTTTATATTTTAACGAAAGATAGGTATTGTTGTAGGGTAAATCATTTATTAATTGGTGCTGTTCTTGCCAGTTTCTTAAGTATTGAGGGGATAAAACAAGTGGTGTGCCTGCAGTACAGGAAAAGGCCTTTTTACAAAAGGCTGAACATCCTTGCATTTGAGCAACTGTCCTACCACACCGAAGCTCTCGACCTTGATCTCTTTCTACTTCAGGGGTAAAGCAAGGCCCTTCTTTTAAAAGATTTGCAGTCAATTGCACAATCTTTGGATCCAAATCTTCTGTAGCTGCTTCAGTCATTAAGCCAGGCCCTTTTAAAGAGCCTCCAGTCAATTGATCAGCATTTAAACCCAAACCTTGTGTAATAATTCCCTCCTCAGGAGGGATGATTTCAGGAATTGAAAGTTCTAAGGAAGGACCCCTTGCTCTGAGGAAAAGAAATCGCCTATTAATCTCAATTTGGAATAATTCTATTGCTTCAGAAGACAATTTATTCCCCTGTACTTTAATGACACAATGCGAGGGTAGCCTAGAAAAAAAAGCGGGTAATTTGCAGAGCTGATTATTAGCGGCATTAAGTTCTTTAAGACCGAGCTGCATGATTACTTCAGGTAACGAAGAAAGTCCCATCCCACTTAGGTCGAGATGATTAGCTTTTGTCGTGTAAACTGTAAATATTCTTTCAGCAGCAACCATCCGGACATTTCTTCCTTCCGGGCAAACTTTATTACACCACCACTCTAAATTTCTAACAAATTCAAGAGTATCTCGCATTGTTTTGTGCTCCAATGCAAGGTGTTTGATGACTGCGAGCAGCGCATTGTCCACATCCGCCGTGGAAATTCCATTCGAAAGCGATTGCAGAGCGGTTTTTTTGTGAAGAAGAGAGCTTCTACGCTCTTCAAGAGTGCGATAGGCTTCTAGGGTTCCCGTGCCTCTTTGATGAGCTTTCCATGCCTGATCCAAAAGACCTCTCTCATCTCCATCAAAATGACCACATAAATCCACCAACTTGGCTTCAATATGTCCAAGTTTTATATGAGATTGAATTGCTTTATTTTGGATGAGTTCTTTATTTAGCTCATTGATCTCTCGATTAACGGCATCTCTTTCTGAAATCAGAGTTTCCAGTTTTTCTTGTGTGACAGGATCTGCTGCTAAAGAAGCTTGATAGATGAGAGAGTCCAAATCTTGATGTTTGCCCTTAAGTAACCAAAGACGTGCTTCTGCCTCTTCATTTCTCTCATTAAGTCTAGCTTTTACAATTTTAATTGCACGTCTGTAATTTTGATCATCGCATTCGCTTTTTGATAAGAGTTCTATCTTCTCTTGGAGAGAATCACATCGATTGCTTAAATCACTAGAGATAAGCCTTAGATCAAAATTTTCTGAACAAATATTTGCTATTATCATAAATAAACCCATTTAATTTTTATTTAAACATAATTATACCTAATAAACTATTTAATTGACACTCATTTTAAGATTTAATCGGGATTATTTAGAAAAGTGACCCTTACTAATCGGAAGTTACTGATACTTAGGAGATAGAGGTTGAATTTCTATCGTAAACCAAAATCTTGGGTCTAATTTCGAGCGCGAAAGCTCGCTCAATTCACTGACCACTGGTTCGTAAGTGCATCTGTATTAACGCAATACGAGTGAACTTACGACCAGCAATTTGAGCGGTTTTGATGCCGAAAATGTTGCAAGATTTTTGTTTTACAGAATACTTAGGAGCAGTAAAAATTATACCCAACGTGATTGAAAATTTGGTTTAGGACTGAGCCAAAACTCCCGCGATCGTCCAATCCCGGGGCTTTGGCTTGGTCTTAAATCCAAATTTTCAATCGTGTTGGGTATAATTCGACGACAGTCTCTTAGCTAGAAAAGGCTTCTAAAAAATGTTCAATATTTTTTCTCGCTTTTTGTAATAACTCACTTGAGACCTTCGCCGAGTGTTGCCCTAAGTCATTACTCTTTGAATAACAAGTCAATTTAGCGTATAAAATCTCAGTCACTTTTTTTAATCCTTTCCAATATGCTGTATTTTCTCCTTCGAGAGATTGCTTAGAAGGAGGATTCTTAAGATCTAAGAGAAAATCTTCTAAAACAGCGCTTGCATCAAATCGAACAAATTCCTTATAGATTTGTTGTGCGGATTCAACCTTTTCCGAAGGAAAATTGAAATTAGGGATTTTTAGATCCTCCTTAAGGATTTCGATGAGAAGAAGTGCGTAGAGTGTCGCTTTATAATTGGAATACACACAATTTCCCACTTTCCCCTCTTTCATCCGCATGTAAGCGATTTGAATTTGAACCCCTTGCAACTCTGCTTGGATTTTTTCTAAACTTAAATGGCGTCCTCTAACCACACTCAAGCGTCTTACAAGTCGACTTATAAAATCTTTTGTAATAGCTTGTCGATTCTTCACTTTAACAATGACGATTCCGGGATAGTTATCAGCCCCCTCGCCTCGATTACAACAGAAAAGAATGATTTCCCCAGAAGATGTTTTATGAAAGATGAACTGGATAGAATGCCACGTATGGCCTCCTCCGACAACAATAGAATTACAAAAAGTAGGATCATGAATATTTGCGTGAATCTGTTCGATTTTTTCCTCTGTTGCATTTTCATGCCAAACTGCTTTTGAAAGAGAATCAGCAATTGAGCTGCGCATTTCATCGCTAATCAAGTCTGTTCTGCTCGATGCAAACTGATTAAATGCTGCTAGAAATGGGGGAAATAAGAAAGTTTCATTAGCACCCTCTAAAGAAACACAATCTTGATAAGGAAGGTCAATCATTCCTTCTAAACTAAAAACATGGCCAATTCTTTTATATTTTAGTGAGAGGTAAGTGTTGTTATAGGATGAACGATTGGGTAATTGATTCTGTTCTTGCCAATTTCTCAAATATTGCGGAGACAAAACGGAGGGCGTATCTGCTGTGCACGATAAGATCTTGTGGCAAAAGGATGAGCATCCTTGCATCTTCGCTATTGTCTGACCATGCCGGGTGTCACGATTTCGATCTCTTTCTTCTTCAGCGACGAAACTGGGCCCCCCTTCTAAAAGGCGTGATGTCAATTGTATGATTCTTGGATCCAAATCCTCTTTAATAATTGTCGCCTCTGCGGATCCGGCTTCAGGGATTGAACATACTAAGCGAGGCCCTACTTTCTCGAATGGTTTGCGCTTTTTATTTAGTAGACGTCTGCTTTCAATCTCATTTTGGAATATACTTATTGCTTTAGCAGACAAGGGATTTCCTTGTGCATTAATGACACAATTAAGGGGCAGATTTGCTAAAGATAGAGGTAAGACTTGGAGTTGATTATTTGCGATATTAAACTCTTCGAGACTTCTAAAGAAGGTTATGCCCTCGGGCAGCGAAAAAAGTCCCATTCCACTTAGGTCAAGCCGAACTGCTTTTATCTTGTAAGCTGCAAATATTTTTTCAGCAGCAGCTTTCCTAACCGCTACCCCTTCTGGGCAAACTTCATTAAACCATGTCTTTAATTTCTCGAAAATTTCCTCGTCCAAACCAGGAGATATAAAATTAAACCTTGGGCCAAATCGTGGATCAAGCTGCTTTTGCAAAATGATTTCATTTTGAAATATTTCCACTGCTTCTATCGAGAGGGGATTTTCCCTTGCGTCTAATGAAGATCCAACCGGCAACCTAGCTAAATCCTTGGGCAAAATGCGAAGTTGATTGCCAGAGGCAAAAAAACACCTTAAATTTACAAGTCCATGAAAACCCTCGGGGAGAGTTTGGAGTTGATTATCTTCAATAAAAAGCACCTCAAGATTAACAAGCTGACCCAGTTCTTTCGGCAGATCCTGAAGTTGGCAGCGATTTAGATATAGTTGCTTAAGGTTTTTAAGCTGACCAATTTCTTTCAGCAAATTTTGAAGTGGACAGCGATTTAGATATAATTTTTCTAAGTGCACAAGTTGACCGATCTCTTTTGGCAAGCAACATAGATTCAATCCTGTTAGGTTAAGTGAATTTTCTTTCTTTATAGAGGATATAAAAATTTTCTCGGATGCAATCATTCTGCTGGACTTTTCCTTTGGAGGGGCTCCATCACACCACGTCTTCAACCCACGCACAAATTCAAGAATATCTTGCAGAGTTTTGTGCTCCAATTCAAGGTGTTTGATGATCAAAGGTAGCGCGTTGTGCACATCAGTCACAACAATTCCATTCGAAAGAGATTGAAGAACGATTTTTTTATCAATAAGAGAGATTCTACGGGCCTCAAGAGTGTGATAAGCTTCTAAAGTTCCCCTACCCCTCTGATGGGCTTTCCATGCCTGATCTAAAAGACCTCTTTCATCACCATAGAAATGACCGCATAAATCCACCAACTTAGCTTCAATATGCGCAATTTTTAAAACAGATTGAATCGCTTTATTTTGGGTGAGTTCTCTATTTAGCTCACTAAGTTGCTGTTTAAGGGCATCTCTTTCAGAAATCGCAGTTTGCAATTTTTTTTTCAGGTCTGAATCTTTTGCTGAAGAAACTGAAGATTCTAAATCTTGATAGCGATTGAGTGAAAGACGCGCTTCTACTTCTTCTTTTCTCTCATTAAGCCTTGATTCTACCATTTTAGTTGCTTCTCGATAATTTTTGGGATCGCAGTTTTCACGGAGCAGCTTTAGGGTCGCTTGAATGGAATTGCAACGATCGTCTAAACCGGTAGAGATAAGGGAAAAATCAAAACCCCCTGAAGAAATCTTTAATATTGTCATAATATGACCATTTTAATTTATAATATTTAAAATATTTTACAATAAAATATTATTTAAATCTAACTTTTATAAATTTAATATCATTTTCACCCTCGGTATTCAGAAGTTACTGGTACTTAGGGGGTAATCAAAATGGAAGGGGCGAGGAGAATAAGAATTAAGTCGTTTAGAAAATAACGAGAAAGGACTGGCAATCTCATAAATTTCTGAATATCTATGGCTTAATGGAAGACAAGTCAAACGGCCTTCAAAAAAAATTATACTAAAATAATAGACCCAGTGCCGAATTATACCCAATGTGACTGAAAATTTGGATTTAAGACCGAGCCAAAGCCCCGGGATTGGCTCGGTCTTAAATCCAAATTTTCAGTCACATTGGGTTAAGCTTCATATCTATTGCTGATGCTTGAAAGTTGGGGAGTTTGCTAACGCTGAAGGAGGCAGATTTGCATCCGATCCCTCCCAGGTTACTACCAGGCGGGACGGATGCGAAGATGCCCATCAGCTTTAGGCTAAACTCCAACTTTCCTGTGGAAGCGGTATAGAAAGCTTCTTATTTCTTTTTGAGGCTTTTCTGAAGCACATGCAAGATCTTTGCTTGATAGATAATGATTGTGATGAGTCCAACAATCACAAGCGCTCCAAAAAGAAACATCGATGTACAAGCGGCTGATTTTCCGTACATCATCATTTTGCTGTCCTTTTCCATCATTGCAATAGGTTTTGCACTCTCTTGATTCTTCGCGACATTCTTGTCGATTTCAACCATCGCAATTTGTTGCGATCCCTCCAGACTATTCATCACGCTTATCTCATTAACGGCTGCATTTCCACGGCTGGCCATATTCAACTCCCGGTTGATTTCCTATTATCTCTTAGCTGCACGCTCCCTCTGAGCGTAGACTAAGTTTCAGATCATTTTCTTCATATAACACGATGCCTACATTCTTCCATCAATAAAAAATTTCAAGTTGCAAAATATGGCATTGTGCAATGTTTTGTCGATAACTCGACTTTTTTCATGCATTTTAAGAGAAAGCGACTTTAAAAATTCGCACTAACTGTGGTTGCAAACGTTACGGGCGCATCCAATTGAAATCGATGAAATACGAAGTCAAAATAAAGCGTTCTCAAATCGGCAAAAAACATTCAGCACCGCTCTTTTCCTAGAGGATTCAAAGAAGTCAAGCGCAGACTTTTTTCAGCTTTTTGCTCATTTGATGCTCAACGATTTAACGCCAAAGATTATCCTTTTGCACAAAAACTTGTTGCGGGCATTAGGACTCGATGCTAATTTGACGCCGTTAAAACACCCGATGAAAAGAATGTGGAAAGTTTGTTCATAACCTGATCAAACCGCAATGCAACCTATAGAGACTGAGAGAGTATGCTCACGAAAACACCTCAAGAAACTTGGTCTGAGTTTTTAGAATTCATCAGCGAGCACTGCTCTGCGACTGAATTTGAAAACTGGTTCGCTCCTGTTCACGTTCTCGAAAGCAGTGGAAATGAGATCATCCTTGAAGTTCCAAACATCTTCGTGAAAGAGTATCTTCTCGATAACTACAAAAAAGATCTCTGCTCTTTTCTTCCTTTAAAAGGATCTGGTGAACTCGATGTAACGTTTGTCATTCCTGAAGCGAAAAAAAAAGCAGCTCCCATTGAATCTGTGGCTCCTGCGCCCCCTACAAGCGCGCCGTCTGTCGATAACAACGCTACTGTTGCAGAAGTTAAGCTTAATCCCAATTATACCTTTGAAAATTTCATCGAAGGCCCTTCGAATCAATTCGTAAAGTCGGCAGCGATGGGCGTTGCAAGCCGGCCTTCTAAGTCCTACAATCCCTTATTTATTCACGGGGGTGTCGGCCTTGGAAAAACCCATTTGTTACATGCGATTGGGCACTATATCCACCAGCATAACAAAAAACTGCGCGTGCACTGTATCACGACAGAAGCGTTCATCAATGACCTCGTCGACCACTTGCGCAATAAATCGATCGACAAGATGAAGCGCTTTTATCGCTCTCTAGATGTCCTTATGGTCGACGACATCCAGTTTTTGCAAAACCGCCTCAACTTCGAAGAAGAATTCTGCAACACGTTTGAAAGTTTGATCAATCAAAGTAAGCAGATCATTATCACTTCAGATAAACCTCCTGGACAGCTCAAGCTCTCCGAGCGGATGATTGGACGGATGGAATGGGGACTTGTCGCGAATGTGGGCGTTCCCGATCTTGAAACGCGCGTTGCAATCTTGCAACATAAAGCGGAGCAAAAAGGTTTCCGAATACCGCATAAAGTTGCCTTCTTCATCGCTGAGCACATCTTCAATAACGTGCGCCAGCTCGAAGGAGCGATCAATCGTTTAGGTGCTTATTGCCGGTTAATGGGGCTCGATGTAACAGAAGAAGCCGTCGAAAAAACGTTAAGCGAATTGTTTCAGTATGCACCTCATAAAAAGATTAGCGTTGAAAACATCCTCAAAAGCGTTGCGACCATCTTCGGCGTCCGCGTCAGCGATTTAAAAAGCGGCTCCCGCACAAAAGATGTCGCTTTCCCGCGCCAGGTGGCGATGTATCTCGCCAAAGAAATGATCAACGACTCTCTCATGCGCCTCTCTTCCGCTTTTGGAGGAAAGACGCACTCCACTCTTCTCCACGCTTGGAAAAAAATCGCAGGTCAAGTCGAAAAAGATGAAACGCTCCGACGCCAGATCGACATGGCCCGCCGCAACATCGAAGCCTAATTTTTATAATAACAAAGACATGGTAGAAATCACACTTCAACTGTCTCTATAAACCTGAGTTTTGAGTTCCTTTCATAGAGACTTACTGCATCTTTCGGCCAAATTTTGCACATTTTGGCACGTCCATAGGTGCTTTCAGCTTTTGAACGTGCCAAAATATACAAAATTTGTCTCGAAATCTACAGTATCATAAAACCAACCCAAAACTCAGGTTATAAATAATTTAATATGACAGATTGCTTGGATTTTTCATCTCTGGTATAAGAAGGGATCGATACCAGATCTATTATAGAGGTCCTATGTTCAAGAAGCTTGGAAAAAACCCGCAAGAGCCAGAGATTCCCCAAGCGCCACACCCTTTCCCTGACCTTGCCGACCGTCCGCATAATCCTTTCACGACCGACCTCATGAACACGATTGATCCATCGCCCTATAATGTAGACGATGAAGAACCTGAGACAGTGATCGCAGAGGGCGTCTCTATTTCGGGAAAACTTTCATTTAAAAAATTAATTCGCATCGATGGCTCCTTTGAGGGTGAGCTCGCCTCAGAAGGAAAGATCATTATCGGTCCGACGGGATGTGTCAAAGCCAATATCGATCTTGAAGAAGCTTTTATCTCGGGCAAAGTCATCGGTAATATTTCAGTGAAAAAGCGTCTCGTGCTGCGCGGTCGCGCTGAGATACGGGGCGATATTATTGCGCCGCTCATCAGCGTCGATGAAGGTGTTTCTCTCTTAGGAATGCTGACGATTGCACAGCCAGCTGAACCAATCGTTGACGCGTTTGATGACCATTATTATAGCGATAATTAAGTTTCTGAGACCACAAATGCTAATGCATCGATTTGCGTAGGAAAAAAGAGCTTGAGTTCTTTTCCCGCTGAACGAAAGAGGGTGTCGTTTTGTTCCAAGGCAATGAGAAGCACCCTCCGATCACAAAGACTGTCTCCTCTTTGCTTACGTCCTTCTACGCGGTAGCTAAATTCCCCTTGAGTCATAAAATGGGAATGGTCAAATCTTCTTCTCAAAACAGAGAGCGTGGATAGATTAAATATCTTGCCGATCTCTTGAGAGAGTAATTGCTGCGGATCAAAACCTATTTTCTGCTGTCTCCAAAAGGAAATGGGGAGAGGGATGAGGATTTCGGGGAGAAGGTATTGAGCTTCAAGCCATTGATAAGCCATGAGAGACGCAACGGCGGTCACAGCCTTTTTATTTCCTTGATCGATTTCTCTAAGTAGCGTGTGCGCGGGCCCCATCTGTTCGCAAGCTGCCAATTGATGGTGGATAACCACTTTGCGATGGATACATTTTTCACACCGCCCCTTGTGCAGCTCGTAAAAGCAAGTACGACATCTTCCCTCCCTTTCAACAAGAGAAAGCTGTTCAAGGCAAATAGAACAAAATAGCGGTCCCCGAATAGAGAGCTCTTTGTGACAATGCATGCAAAGCAAGGGATAAAGCAGACGCAGCAATGCGTCTGCTCCTTTTTGTAAAATCAGCCGCCGCATGGTGCGAGATAAATCGTCATCTGCTGCATGGCACTACCTTCAGGATTTTTTCCAACGATATTCAGATGAAGAGTTGTCTCAACGCCGAACCATCCCTCAGGTACCTCGAGTATCCCTGTAAAAGGATTCACTGAAAGATTCAAGTTAGATACTTGTCCCTCAATTGATACATGGCTTAAGCAGTAACTGAGTGGCTCTCCATAAGAATCAAAGTACGGTGATAGATCGAAATGTAAACTATTGGGACCGCAATTTGTGCTGTTAGCAAAAATTGTTTGGTCTTCAATCGTGCCCACCGCTTCAGGAGCATGAGAACAATTACAATCGCAGGCATGAGAAATGTGGCAAGTCAATAAGGAAAAGACAAGGAATCCAAGCTTCTTCATCATAAAATCTCCTTTTAAAATTGTAATCCGTAACGCGGCTTGTCTAGCGTACCACGAATCGTTAATGTCAACGGTTCTGTGATCTTAAGCACAACGTCTTGCCGCATTTTCAGATCAATAGATATTTTACCGTCTAAGCCGATAAAGGAAAGATTTTTTTGAGGAGCGAGATAAAACTCGGAGCGATCTCCTTCACTAAAGGCGTTATCAAGGGAGATTAAATAGAACTTATCTCCGTGCAGTTCCATTTGAATCTCTCCTTGTATTGGAGTTAGAATGCCCAGATCTAGTCCAAGCTTTTTAAGCATCTCAATGGGAGTGTCGAACAGGGAGACTTCTTTTTTGAATTGATTGGCAAAGGTTAGATGCGCTGATCCCTGTAGACTTTCTGTCTTTCCTAACTGTCCGCAAACATCGGTTAGCGTGAAATCTTTAATCAAAAAGGGCTTTAGCTCTCCTCTTTCTTCTTCGACTTTTTCCAGAAGGCTAGGGCGCAATCCTTGGATTAAAACGTGGGGGATGTTGAGATTCCATGCCTCCGCTTTAACGATCTCGATTTTTTTTACCTGAACGGATCCTGCAGGATCTTCGATTCTCAAATGGGATAAGCAAATGCGGTCAGGGTAGGCTTCCATCTCTGCATGCATGCGGTGCAAGCGGTGCCCGAGCACCTCAAAGTCTTTGCCTGACAAAATGCCATTTGCAACAAATCCTTTCTTGAATTCATTCCAGAGAACTAAATCGCCTTGCCAGTGATAGCCCTTGCCAAACTTGAGATTTTGAAGTTCTTCGCGAACAGTTTTAGGAAGCAACGGACAAAATGCATTCCCATCGAGTTGCACATCCCCCGTTAAAACGGTGGCGTGAGAAACGCTTCGGTGTCCGCTTTTGGCAAGCGCGCAACTCAGGCCGTAGAAGCTCCCTTCGACGCTTTCTAGCGTGGCTTGCGTCTGTTTGGTTTTGAAATGGATTTTCAACCCTCCCGCCTTGGGATTGTCGAAAAGTTTAAGCATGCCATAAGGCTCTTTTGCTAGATGAACCTGAAGCGACGCCCAAAAAGGCTCTTGTTCGAGTAGCGCTTTGGCTTTGGCTGTAAAAATGTCTTTCTCATAGCGCAGTTGCAACTGCTCAAAGGGCAGGCTCTTTCCGTCTAAACCATAGCGGCCAGGCGATAGGTTTCCCTGAAAGAGGCAAGAAGCGTTTGTCCGACTAAAATCTCCGTTTCCCTCTAAATTTCCTTCCCATTGAATTTCTTGGATCCATGCAGGAGCAATCTTAGCATCGATCGCGTGGCCAATCAAAGCGGGAGATAAAGAAAACTGCATCTGTTCTAAAGAAAAATCCTCGCCTCTTTGGCTGCACTTGCCAATCTCGACTTCGGCAACAGAAGTTCCACTGATTTTATGCTTAATCTGTGCATCAAGTCCTCTACAGGCAATACCTCTCTTTTTGTCGTAAGAAAACTTCATCGCCTTACGTGTGCTCATCGCAAGGGGAAGTGGAGAATGAAGATCGACAAGAAACTTAGCTTCTCCTTCGATACGCAGCGGCTCATTTGCGTCAGAAAAATCTCCTTTAAGTGCGGCTGCAGCGACAAAAGTTCCTTTGGGCAAGAATGGGGGTTTTGAATCGAATTTAAAAAAGGACAAATCCCCTTTTATCGATTCGATTGCACAAGCAAACTGTTTCTCGTCTATTTTGATAAATCCGCTTCCTTTCATCAAAAGGCCCTTTAAATTTCCTTCAAACTTAGAGCAAGAAATTCTTCCTGCATCAAAAGCAAGGACACCGTTTGCCGAAAGGTTATCCACAGCCAAGTGCTCAATACGGAGGTCTTTTCCATTTTTTTTCCCCCTTAAGCAAAAGGAAGAAAGAGGCTTTCCTTTTACTCTCAAATCGTTGCTTTCAGCCTGGAAGACAAATCCCTTTGTCATGTCACTGGATGACACTCGGGCTTTTAAAGTTCCTTCGGGCTTCCAGTCTTTCAAATCTTTGACAGGAAATGCTTTCGAGAGAAATCCCGCATCGATTAGAAAAGCGGCTTGCGATGGCATGTCCTTACATTTGAAAACCGGCTCCATCTCAAATTCCGTTAAGCAAAGAGTGGGATTTAAAGCGCAATGCCGAATGTGGAGAAGAGTCCCTCCGAAATGCGTCGTGTGAGACAACATCTCCACAGTCCAGCCCGATGCGGTCTGAGCTGCTTTTCCTTCAAGGCAAGCAAACTCTTTATTTCCATGCAGCACCTTCAAAGAAAAATCCAAAGCTTTTTTCTCATCGAGAAGTACGGACATCTTCGGAAGTTCGACAGTAAAGGATTTTCCGTTTCTAAACCTCCACGCTCCTTGTGCATTTTCTATACACAATTTCCTGGATTCTCCATCAAAAGCCACATCGCAATGCGCTTCTTCGATCGAGGTTTCCTCGTTCACAGGCAGTGATAAATTGTGAAAATGCCCGGTAAGCTTCCATGGCGCTTCACCCTTTTTTTCGAGTTTCGCCATGCCATCGATTCCTGTTACTGTATAGCAATCTAGCTTGAGTTGCGCTTGACTAATAGGAATTTCCCCCTGCCATTTTTTCGACAGGGTGTCGTAAGAAAATTGTGCCGTTCTTCCTTTCAGCTCGGGCAGATAGAATTGGGCGAGGGGGTGATACCCGCGCAGTTCTTCCCCCCACAGTTTAACGTCTGCATGCATAGGTGAAAAAGAGGCTTCACAGCTGACATTGCCCGAAACGCTTAAGTCACCGTTTAAAAACGATGCAAATTTTCCATAGCTTTTTTCAGTGAGTTTTTCGGCAAACAGTTTTCCTTCTTTGAAACGGAATGCGGGAACGTGTCCCGCAAACAGGTCCACCGGGGTTGGTATTGAAGTAAGCGTAAAAGCGGCATTGCCGCGGATTCCTTCTTCTGCAACCGTTCCCCCTCCCTCCAGATAAAAAGCGTCGCCTTTTCTTTGAATAGCCATTTGTAAAGAAACAGGTAAACTCTGAGACAAGAACTCTTTTCCATCCCCGCTCACGTGCAAGTCAGCAAAATGATCCGCATCAGAACCTAAAAGGGTAATCACCCCCTTCAATCCTTTCCACTCGGCGCTTAAAGAAGAAGGAAGTAAGGTCCCTTTCTCAAAAGTCACATCGGCAGATAAGTGTTTTGCATGAAAGGCAGGCTCCAGATACTCTCCTTCCTTAATATGCAGACGGACGTCTTCAAGCGTCCATTTTTGACCTGCACTAAACGCGCAACTCCCCTCGATAAGCTCTGAAAATAAGGTGACTTGCTCTTGAGGAAAAGACCAGCGCATTTTATCCAATATGCAATTTTCAAAAGCGATGGATTGCCATCCCTCTTTGTAAAGAAGCATCGCTTCTGCCATTGCAACCCCTCCAGTGCACTCCCCTGGAAGGCCGACAAAGGCGCGAAGAAAATCGATGTGGTCGAAGCGAGCATTTTCTACTTTGGCATGCAAAGCGAAAGAAGCATCCTCATGGCTACACAGCGAAAAAACAGAATGCATCTGATTGCCGCGCAAAGAACCCAGGACAAAATCGACTTCAGACCAAAAAGTAGAATTTTCCTGAACCCCGCCTTTGCCTAGCAGACTGAAGTCCACCTTGCGCTTCTCCTGGAGCAGAGTGCCGTTGAGAATGAGCTGAGGTTCTTTTTGCGGCTGGAAACATAGAGTCCCGTTCAGATTTTTTACCCCAAATGTGTGCTCGAAAAGGGGCGCGCTGAAAAAGCATTCGCCCCCGCTCAAGACAAGCGAGGCAGAAAATCTATCCCAGAAAAAAACTTGTCTTTCTTCCGCAGGAAAAGAAAAGGATCCCTGCAGCTCATTGCAATCTAAAATGACCCCCATTTTGGAGCTGGAGAGCGCGATCTCTTTCGCGATTCCATGGAAATGCAATTCATCAAGGGTAAAATCAGGTCCTAAAGAGACCATGCCTTCTAGTTCTATTTCGCCACAGGCCCGCTCCCACTGCGCTTTTCTATCCGCAAAGATCAGTCCAGCAAGAGGCATCAAGCGCTCCAGCTCCTTCTCTTTGAGCTTAAATCCGACCTGCAGCCTATTTCCTTCTCGTCCAATTTCCGCAGAAAACATTGGCTTTGTTAACAAATGGGGATCATGCGAGAATTTTAGAGATCCAATCTGGTTTTCCCCACCCCCAGGATCCATAGAAAAATAGAAATCAGAAGAAGGAAGCTGAAGAACGCCATTCTTTACAGTCCAACGCGGTTGAAAGAATCGAGAGCGATAGAGAAATCCCAAAGAAGCCGAAGGCGCAGAGTCCGATGATTTTAAAGAGAATTGAGGATGGATCACCTCTATAATCGGAGTGAACCGGGCTTTAAAAAAATTTCCCGAAAACCTTATTGCGATCCGATCGATGAGGCATGCGACACCCGGATTGTCGATATGCAACCCTGAAAGAACAATCTTTCCTCCCTCCCATTGCAATTGCTCATAGGCGACGGCCCTTCCCTCTTGGCTTGAAATGGCTCTCTTGAGTATCATTTTGCAGCCAAAGAGCAAAAGAGGTTGGTGAAAGAGGAGGAGGCCTGCGCATGTAATACCCGCGAAGAGCCACTTTTTTTTGAACCGCTTAGTCTGTGTCATTGAAAGAATGTTATAACGCAAAAAACAGTAAAAAATCAATAATTTCAAATCACTTATGGAAAGACAAATCTATTCTTCGACTAGTGAAGAACATGGAATCGCTGCCCTTAAAGACAGCGATAGGTTTATCTATAGTGTAGGCGTGTCCACAGGAGGAATTGCTGAAGCTCGTATGGCAAAGACCTCTGCAACCCGAAAAATCATCGCAACAACTCTTGATCGGGAGGGCGCAAAATTTGCAGAAAAGCAATGGAAGGATGCAGGGCTTCTCGATCAAATCGCCATCAAGATCGAAGATGTTTCAGCTCCTCTCCCCTATCCCCATGAGCATTTCGATTTTATTTATGCGCGTCTCGTTCTTCACTATCTTCCCAAACCCAGTCTGAAACGCGCACTCGAAGAGCTTTACCGCATTTTAAAAAAAGAGGGAAGGCTATTTGTCGTCGTCCGTTCTGATGAATCTTTGGAAATTAAGAAAAACTCAATCTTTGATCCGTCAACCGGAATGACCACCTATACGTCTCAGGGCCATTCGTATAGTCGATATTTTCATACGCCGGAGTCGATTCAAGCTTACCTCGTCGCTTCAGGATTTCAGATCCAACATGTAAAAATATACGAGGAACAGCTCTGTACCGATTTTCACCGCACATTGCCTTCAGAGCAAATCGACGTGCTCATTGAAGTGCTTGCTACAAAATCATTTTGAAATTATACCCAATTGGCAATGGGAGGTATTTTATGTTGAAACGCTGTCTGATGGTTGGGATTTTAAGTCTTACATTTCTCTCCGCGGAAGAGAGAACCTACACATTTCCCCATAATGAAATCCAACAATTTTCGATGCATGGCAACTTCCAAAAAGGTCTTGCCACAAAAGCGATGGGCTCAGATTCCTTTGAGATCTGGAGGTCGAGTCTCTCCGTGGGATCAAAGACTCCAAGGCATTGTCATGAGACCCAAGAAGTTTTCATCCTTCTCAAAGGAGAAATGTTAGCGATTATTGGAGACAAGGAAGTGCGCTGCGTAGCGCCCTCCACATTGATCTGCCCAGCGAACATTCCCCATCAACTCATCAATGTGGGACAAGAGCCGACCGATCAGATTCTTGTTCTCGGGATCGACTCCAAGATTTTTGACATGGATGGCAAAGAAATGCAGTTGCCTTGGCGTTGAGTCGCATGATTACTCATGCAAAAAAGATGGCGATTAAGAATTTAGTGAGAATAGCGCCTCCAATTGATCTGGGTGCGCCAAGCTGGCAACAGCGTAAAGCGGTTTAGACTTAATTCTATCCTCTGTTAAATAATTTTTAGCCCAAAAGCGCATTCCTACTTTAGATTTTCTGTGCTCATCTAAAAATTGATGCATGCTTCGAAGAGTTGAGCCATGGCCGCTTTTAACTTCAATGGGGAGAATTTCCTGTTTAAAATCATAAACGTAGTCGATCTCAGACTGGGCGCTTGCGGATTCTCTTTTCCAAAAATAAAGTTCGTTCTTCGATTTAGGAGATGAATACGCGAGAAGTTCTTGGCCAATAAAAGCTTCTACCACTGCACCTCTATTGGCTAGGCTTTTATCGGGATTTAGAAACCAGGCTGGTAGGTCAAGTCCCAAAAGATTCTGAGCAATACCTACATCAAGAAAAATGATCTTAAACCAATTAAGGTTCACTTCGGAACCTAGAGGCAACCCGTTACCCGAGGTATGGGTAATTTGATGAATCACATTGGCCCTGCGCAAGAGATCGATGCAGGGAGCCAGTTCCCTTTTTTTATACTCACCATGAATTTCAGAATATTTAAACTGATTTCCAAGGAAATGAGGAATCTGATTAAAAAGAATATCTAAATAGTTTAACTGATGTCTTTTCGCATACTTGGGAAAATCGTGACGATAGGTCTCAGCAAGTCCTTTTTGCGCCTCATAGCTCGCCCGAGGATCTTTAGTTTCAACCCAAGCCCTGACAGCCTCAGGCATTCCTCCAATTGCAAGATAGTGGCCCAAAAGATCGAGAAGCTTGTTATGGAGAATATCTGATAATGGCTCTTCTCTCAAAATAGCCGCGATAAATTGGGCATTGTCTGTGGCTGCAAGAAATTCCATGAATGAGAGAGGATAAACGTAGAGCATGTTCACTCGTCCCACAGGCATGCCTACTTTTTCAACAGCAAAATCCACTAGAGAACCTGCAGCGATGACGTGCAAATCGGGCATCAATTCATAGAAATAGCGCAAAGCTAAAATTGCTTGAGGAGCGGCCTGCACTTCATCGAGAAAAAGAAGTGTTTTGCTCGGCGTGATGCTCATATTTGTTAAAAGTCCTAGTTCCCAGAGAATCCTTTCTGGCTGCAAATCTTTTTCAAAGATCGTCTTGGCCTCGGGGGTAAGCTCAAAATTTATCTCCACTAGCGATTCGAAATGCTTGCTCAATTGCCTGACTGAATAAGTTTTCCCAATTTGTCTAGCGCCTTTAAGCAACAAGGGCTTGCGCTTTCTTTCTTCTTTCCAAGCCATTAAATGCCAGTCGATTAGTCTTTTCATGCTCATAAATCAAACCAAAATCCTTATCCTTATGTTTAAAATATAAACCAAAAACTGAATTTAATGTCTAAAATATAAACCAAAAAAGACAAGAAAAGGGTATACCCAAATGCATTCAAAAGTTGGGAATTTAGCAAGAAGGCCGCGCAAATTTTTGTGTCTGGAGTGAGTGACCATTGCCCAGGAGGCAAGGCATGAATGAAGACCAAAAATTTACCGCGAAGCCGACGTAGCCAAAAACCAACTCTTGAATGCATTTGGGTGTAGATAAATATTTTTTTAACCTGAGTTTTGGGTTAGTTTTATGGAGAATTGCTGTAGATTTCGAGACAAAATGTGCAAAATTGGCTGAAAGATGCAGTAAGTCTCTATGAAAGGAACTCAAAACTTAGGTTTTTTAACGTTTTTCGTGGAGGATGTGGATGATCTTATTCCAATTTTTCTGGATGAGCGCGCTCAAGACCACGATACCTATACCGACTCCGCTGAGAACGAAGGGGAATGAGGCTGAGCTTGCAAAGCGATGATAACCGATGTCGAAAAGATAGATGAGAATTCCGACCACACCATAGACTAAAAATACCCTGCGATGCAAGAACGGAGATGCGATGATGAATAACGCATTGAAGACGCAGTACATCGCGCTTTGGTACCAGTTGGGATCATTGACGACACTAAAACCCACCCAAAGGATAGTCGCTCCAAAGAAGTAACCCCAAAACGCAAATCTTTCTTTGTGTTTTCTGTCGAGCAGAAATGCATTCACACAGAAGAGGAGACCTAAAATAATGCAAAGGACTGTACGGATGTACCACACATGGGCGTAATAATGGGAGTCGCTCGACTTCAATGAAGAAAAGAGGGGGGCGGCATCCATGGCCATGAACCAGATCGCCAAATAAAACAAGACTGTTAGGAAGGGAAATTTGATAAAATGCAAAGTAGCTAAAACAACGAGAATCGTGGCGATTTCTAAAGCGAACCACCCATTGCTTACCCATAAGGAAAGGTCAGTGTAAATTCCCGGGCTATGTCCCGGCCACCACCCCATCACGCTTTGAAACGTATAAGCAATGAGGGGAACCATTGAAACGCCGAGAAAAATCCCCAGTCCACCCAGCAGCTCTCTTTTTTTGAATTTCCAAAAGTAAAAGCCTGTTGCATAGAAACCAATGGCGTAAAGAAGTGCAATCAGAAGCAAGTTGCGGATGCCGTATACGTCGGAACGGGAGGCCATGAACCAAGCTAAAGCAAAGCAGGCGATCAAAGTGCCGAGAAAATAGAAGACATGGATAATTTTAAAGCCCGCTTTTACAGAATGTTCTTTTCGCAGCGCTTCCCAGAGACTAACGGCATCGGTTTTGCGGATTTTAACGCGCTTGGCTGCATCTAACAATTCTTCTTTAGAAATGCTTTTTTTGTGCTCGCTCATCAGCTGACCTCTCCTGCATTCATCACTTAGATATAGGGGTGGCGTGATTTTAGGGCAAGAATCACAGGACGAGTTGGAGATACTCCTCTTTTTTTAAGAGAGTATCCATTTCTTGGGGTTTGAGTAACTTGATTTTAAAGAGCCAACCATCCGCTTCAGCAGAAGCGTTGATGAGATGGATGAAATCGATAAGCTTCTGGTTGATTTCAACAATTTCTCCTGAAACAGGTGAGTAAATGTCTGCTGCTGCTTTTGTCGATTCAAGAACAGCTACCTCCTCTCCAGCTTTAACAGTTTTGCCAACGGCTGGAAGCTCGACGTACACGACTTGGCCTAGTTCTTTTTGAGCATGATCTGTGATACCGACAATACCAATGCCGCCTTCGGCTTCGATCCATTCATGCGAATCTGTAAATCTCATCGTTGCAACTCCTATTTTGTGAATTTAAAACTTGCCCAAAGACGCGGATGTTGCTCGATGGAAAAATGCTGAGAGCTTAGCGCAAAGTGCTGCGGGTAGCCTCGGTAGCGGTGAATCCGATAAGTAAAGCCGATCCTTTCAAAGGAAGAAGGATCAAATCCGTGTAGGCATTGTGCGGGAATAAAGATCTGCATTTCATAATCTTTTTTGCCCATTTCAACGATGACTTGCAGATCAGCTGAATCGCAAAGAGGATGTGTGTCTTCCGTGCGAAAGTGTGTGATCTCCTGAGCTGTAATTCCCTGAACAGGTTGCGGTAGAAAAACAAATTGGTGGCAAAAACGCGTAGCGAAGCCAGCAGTTTTTAGATCCCGCGTGTCAAAAAAGAGCTCGATAGCATCTCCTTCTGCAAAGCGAGGGTAAGAGGCTTCTTCGAAGGGCTTATCGACAAAAACTGCTGCAAAAATACCCGCTTCGCTCCATGCTAGCGACACTTCTGCAAAACGTTCTTCTGCAAGCCATTCTGAAGTAGGGATAAGGGAATAGTTGCGCCGCAGGGATTTGGAAGAAGGATGTATTTTGGAATACTTGAGTTCACCTTCTAACGTAAAAAACTCTAAAGGATTTAGCGATGGTAATTTTTCAAAGACCTCAAGGTTCATCGACTTTCCTCTGCAATCATTGAGGAAATATCAATTGCTTTTTTCTGATGAATTTTTTCAAGGATTTGCAACATCATATCGCGCTTTGTATCAAAGGAAAGAATCTGGTGTCCTTGTTCTACATTCTGAAGCGGCGCTGATTGGGAAAAACCTTTTTCTTGAACGACATAGAAGGCTAAGGCCCCCCGTTCACCCATTTTGACCGATGACCACTCCCCAGATTCCATTGTAAACAACCCCTCTTTAGAAAATGAAACTTCCGTGCAACGCTCAATCATCTTCTCTCTGCGTTCCAGAAGCCATTGGGAAGAAAGGCTCTCTTCCGTTCCTTCTGTTTTTAGCCAAGCGGAATGGGTAGGGTTAGTTTTAAGTGCTTTTTGAGCCTCTTGCATAAAGGAAAAAAGGCGTGCATTGCTATAGAAGTTCAAGGGAAGCTCCCCTTCTTTTCCTGGAAGAAAACCATAGTAAGTGCGATAGCTCTCTTCGATCGATTTGAGTAAGTCGGCAAAAAGGTATCTTCCCACTTGATCTTTCACCTCTTTGAAAGGTTTCCACTCCCCACTGCTCAATTGGAAATATTTCACATCTTTTTTGCGCATCTCGGGATAAGCCTCTTCTAGTTTTCTATCGAGGAGTCGATCGAGTGTACCATCTGTCGACGCCTCTGCAAAGGTGAGGATTTTCTTACTCTGATTTCTTTGAAGTACTTGGATTCTGTAAAAATACTCTCCACCTGTGGAATAAAAATTGAGCTTTTCAGACGCAACGTTGGGTACTTCTTCTTTCAAAGAAGCATTTTCAAGCAAAGCGATAAGCTCAGGAGTTTCTTTGAGACCTGGGATGGGAAATAGCGTGCCGCGCAATTTCAGCCCGATAAATGAAGTTTCCGTAGAAGCCAAGTCCAAGGCTTGCTGAATTTTTTCCGGCTGCTGTTCGACCATTTTTTGGCGGGCAAACTGATCAATCTTGCCGCGTACTTTTTCATCCAATTGGCTCAAAGCGGCAATACGGGCTTGTGAAGTCTGCGCTTTGATGCTCGCGACTTCAGGAAAGTTTTTCTTCAGAATTTCCCAATGGACATCTAAAGCTTCCCAATCCCACGTTTCTTTGACGCTGATTGCTCTGCAAAGATCCTCTTTATTGATCGCTTTCCATGCGAGTTCAACCTGACGCTCGACAAATTCCGGGGCTTTTCTTTCGATTTGTTCGAGTGCAGCGATTTGGTGCGGCAAGCGCAAATCAGTACGGAGACGGGCAGGGTCTGGCGAAATTCCTTCTAAATAACACTGGAATTTTAACATGGAGCGGAAGTCTGAAAATTGAAGGAAAGCCGGAAGTTGATAAAGCGCAACTTGCACATTTTCCTTTGCGAAATGGTTGAATTGATTGTATGCAAGGGGATCAATCAACACACTCTCACTGCCATCATTAAAAAGCCTGCGAAAAAGCATGACTTTTTTCCAGCTATTGATCAATCTCGGCTCATCAAATCCCAGCATTCTCATTTTCATTTGGTAATAGCGCTCTACTTCTTCAGTCGAGAGCTTCGATTCTCTGGCAAACTGTTGATAGCCATTGCAAATGTTCTGAAAAAGATCTGCTCGTACCTCTTCGATTTTTACCTCATAGCCTTTTTCTTCCGCAATCTGGGCAGAGTTTAAAATGAATTGCGCGACTAATGAGACAAACCTTGGGCCAAACCAATCGCCCATCGATTTAAAGCCAAAAAGACTCAAATCGGAATGCGCGAGCTGTGGATCTGAAGCAAGTCCCAATTGGTTTTGCTGCATGGTCAAAATTTGTCTTAAGACATCTGGAGGTACCATCGCTTGATCGACATAAAGTTGGCACATGAGACCAAAATTTTGAATCGTAGGCTGATCACTCTTAGCTTTCAACATGCGAAATTTTTCGAGCAAAGCGGGCGTGTAGCGCGCCCACGCCCCTTCGGCGCTTACTTGAGAAGAGCGGGGATGAGCATAGGAGCGAAATTGATGAATCTTTTTTACCCTTTGGTCAAGATCAGACTTCAACTCATCAAAATAACGTTTTGCGAGAATCACTCCAAGTCCTGTCGAAAGGAAATCTTTTTCTACAACGCCATCGTTGAAGAAGTTCGGCATGCTCCCCTTCTCACGAGAGGAATGATCAAAAGGAGAACTTTCTATAAGGGCGGTTAGCGCAGCCAACTCATGCTGCATTAATGGCTTCCCACAAACCCCTCGTCCAATTTCCTTGTCCGGAATGACGTCAGGCTGTCCCATGCTGCCATAAGTTCCAAAGAAGCAGAAGGACACAACGACTGCACCCGTGATGACAAAGAAAAAATACTTCTGATATTTGCGCAAGAAGTTCAACATCGATTCCCCCTCGTAAATTGACGATGATACAAGGAAAAGCAGAATTTCTAAAATAGAAAAAAAACTATGTAACTGAAAAGCAATCAAAGCAAAGACGCCAAGATTTTTATTTGCAGAGCTCTAGTAAGCTTTAGCGTAAATTACACGACGCGAGGTTTGTCTGCCTGTGAAAGGGCAACTCCCCTCTTCCTCAGGAGAATCGAGGGGGATACACCGAATTGTGACTCCGAGATCTTTTTTAATCAGTTCTTCCGTCGGAGTGTCCTCGCTCCAATAGCAGGAAGCAAATCCGCCATGGATCTCGGGATTTTCCCCATTTTTTGGGGTAAAATAGGCGTAAAACTCTTCTTTGGTGTCGATCTTTTTAATATGGGCATCCCTAAATTTTTTTGCGCGATCAAATAGATTCTGTTGGATGTCCTCGAGCTGATCGATGATGGTTGAGACGAGTTCTTCGCGCGATTGATGGGTGAAGTCTCGGTGTCCCCGATCGCGCCTTGCTATGGGCAATCGATTCGCTGCGATATCTCGAGGGCCGACTTCAATCCGCATAGGGACGCCTTTTTTTACCCAAGACCAAAGCTTATCACCCCCCCGCATTTCCCTATCATCAACGATCACGTTTAAAGGCCGTCCTTCATAGTTCACGTGTCGCAACTCTCCTGCTAAGGAATGGCAATAGCTGAGGACATCTTTTTTTGTCTCTTCCTTATGGATAACAGGCAAAATGACGATGTGAGATGTGGCGACCCGCGGAGGCACAATCAAACCATCATCATCGCTGTGGGCCATGACCATTGCACCGATGAGACGTGTTGTCGCTCCCCAAGAAGTGGTCCATGCGTGACGCACTTCGCCATCGATATCGCGAAATTTGATATCGGACGCTTTGGCAAAGTTCTGCCCGAGAAAATGGGAGGTTCCTCCTTGGAGAGCTTTTCTGTCCTGCATCATCATTTCAATCGTATAAGTATTGACCGCTCCAGGAAATCTTTCTGAGGGTGTTTTCTCTCCTTTAATGACAGGAAGAGCGAGGTACTTTTCGGCAAAATGTGCATAAGTTTCTAGCATACGCAGAGTCTCCTCCCTAGCCTCTGCTTCTGTCGCATGTGCTGTATGTCCTTCTTGCCAGAGGAACTCGGTTGTGCGCAAGAACATACGCGTACGCATCTCCCAGCGCACGACATTGGCCCATTGGTTAATCAGAATGGGCAAGTCGCGATAAGATTCTACCCACTTAGCATACATAGCTCCAATGATTGTCTCCGAAGTGGGCCGAACGATGAGGGGTTCTTCTAACTCTCCTGCAGGAACTAATTTCCCATCTTTCCCTTTTTCAAGGCGATGATGGGTGACAACAGCGCATTCTTTTGCAAAGCCTTCGACATGTGTTGCTTCCTTTTCAAGAAAGCTTAAAGGGATGAAGAGCGGAAAATAGGCGTTGACATGGCCGGAAGCTTTAAACATTCCATCGAGGATACGTTGCATGTTTTCCCAAATCCCATAACCCCAAGGCTTAATAACCATGCAGCCGCGCACAGGAGAATGTTCAGCAATGTCGCTCGCTTTAATCACGGCCTGAAACCATTCGGGATAGTTTTCATCACGTGTGGGCTGAATGGCTGTTTGCGGCTTATTGCTCATCTCAATCTCCTACTTGTTGAGATGAATAAGATAGCGAGGCTTGGGTTAAATGTGTAGCTAAAGCTAATCGAAGGTTCTTCTTCGCTAAGCTCACCTGATCAAAAGAAGCAGTCTGACCAAGGATAGGGCACGTATGGGCTTGCATCGCTTCTCCCACCTGGGTTCCTTGGCGAAGAATGAGAGAAAGATAGTCGGGAGGGGGCATAATAAGTGCAATCGTCCCTTGGTGCAAAAATCCTTTTTTTGTTTTTCTTTGAGCGGCCCCCGCCACCTTTTTTCCCTCCCACATGACATCGTATTTGGTAGGTTTTGCCATGCAAAAATGAGCACAGTCGGAATCCCAGGGAGAAAAATCTATGGAGGTTAGGAAAAGGGGCGGTTGATCTTTTAAAAAGTCCTTAATGGCTGCAAGTACGGCATTATTCACAAAAGCGTAATTGTCTAAGGTGCTAGTCGAAAATTCGGGGCACTGTGCTGGGACCATAACGGAAAAGGCCATATCCCAAATGTGAAAAATGATGCCCCCACCCGTGGGTCGACGCGCAAGGCTTAAGGACTTTTCTTTCGCCTTGTCCAAATTCAGAAGCTTGGCCGGGTCGATGAAATATCCGTATGTTGCACAATCACCTTCCCACTCATAGAGATGGAGAACGGGTTTCGTGAAACGCTCTGCCTTTTCAAGGAGTTCAGCATCGAAGCGCATATTTTCTTCTGCACTCTGCTTTCCCGTATCTAGGATTTCCCAACCTGTCATCTAAATCCGACAATTCATTTTTTAAAAAACGATTATAGCAAACAAAATCCGCGCGCTCAACTGCAATTCGCAAAGAATTCAGATTTAATAACTTAGGAATTAACGAATGATTTATTATTATTTAATTGAGGGATTTGCCAAAAAATGAACATCCGCATACAATGCACTATGAGGGTAACCCTCACGAGGAGACTGCATGTTTGATAAATTTACTAATCGCGCTAAGCAAGTCATTAAGCTCGCTAAAAAAGAAGCCCAACGCCTTAATCATAACTACTTAGGCACCGAGCACGTTTTGCTCGGGCTTCTCAAGTTGGGTCAGGGGATCGCCGTGAATGTGCTCCGCAACTTTAATCTCGATTACGATATCATTCGCGCCGAGATTGAACGTTTGGTCGGCTTTGGCCCTGAAATCCAGGTCTATGGAGATCCCGCTCTAACGGGAAAAGTAAAAAAAGCCTTTGAGTTTGCCAATGAAGAGGCTGCGGCATTGAATCATAATTATGTCGGAACAGAACATTTACTCCTCGCCTTACTTCGTCAATCCGACGGTGTGGCCGCCCAAGTATTAGAAAACCTGAACATCAGCCTCAAGGATATCCGCAAAGAAATTCTGAAAGAGCTGGAGACATTCAACCTCCAACTGCCACCGATGGGCACATCTCCTCAGGGACCGACTGCCGGCCCTTCTTCCAAATCAGAGCGGGCCGGAGGAATTTCAGGCGAAAAAATGCCTGCGTTAAAAGCCTATGGTCACGATCTCACTGAACTTAGCCGCGAAGGTAAACTTGATCCCGTCATCGGACGTAAAGAAGAGGTGGAACGCCTCATTCTGATTCTTTGCCGCAGACGCAAAAACAACCCCGTACTTATCGGAGAAGCCGGTGTTGGAAAAACAGCGATTGTAGAAGGCCTTGCCCAAGCGATTGTAAAGGGGGAAGTACCGGATCATCTCGCTAAAAAACGGTTAATCGCCCTTGACCTAACTTTAATGATCGCGGGAACCAAATACCGCGGTCAGTTTGAAGAGCGAATCAAAGCGGTCATGGATGAAATCAAAAAGAACGGAAACGTTCTTTTATTTATTGATGAACTGCACACCATCGTCGGTGCCGGTGCTGCAGAAGGGGCAATCGATGCTTCCAATATTTTAAAGCCTGCTCTATCGCGAGGCGAGATCCAATGTATTGGCGCAACCACGATTGACGAATACCGCAAGCACATTGAGAAAGATGCCGCTTTAGAGCGCCGTTTTCAAAAGATTCTTGTCGCCCCACCGTCTGTGGATGAAACAACCGCGATTTTGATGGGCTTAAAAGCCAAGTATGAAGAGCACCACAAGTGCATTTACACAGATGCTGCTCTCAAAGCGGCAGTCTACCTTTCTGACCGCTACATCACAGGCCGCTTTTTGCCGGATAAGGCGATCGACCTACTCGACGAAGCAGGAGCTAAAGCACGCATTGCCATGATGCACCCGCCGCAGGATATCACCAAGTTCGAAGCTGAAATCGAAGCGATGCGCCTGCAGAAGGAAGAAGCGATCGGTAAGCAAGAGTATGAAAAAGCGGCAAAATTGCGAGACAAAGAGAAAACGTTGCGCGATCGTTTGGCGCAAATCCGTTCTGAATGGGAAAGCAATAAAGATGAGCACCAAGTCATCGTCGACGAAGAGGAAGTGGCGCAGATCATTGCAAAAACGACAGGGATCCCTCTCACAAGGCTGACGGAAGGAGAAACGTCTAAAGTCCTCAAAATGGAAGAGGTGCTTAAAACCAACATCATCGGTCAGGACGATGCTGTAGGCACTGTTTGTAGAGCGATACGCCGCAGTAGAGCGGATATCAAAGATCCCAACCGCCCCATTGGGGCCTTCTTGTTCCTGGGACCCACAGGCGTAGGGAAAACTCTTCTTGCCAAGCAGCTTGCGACTAATATGTTTGGAGGTGAAGATGCCCTTATTCAGGTTGATATGTCGGAATACATGGAGAAATTTGCGATCAGTCGCATGACGGGATCGCCTCCGGGATACGTTGGGCATGAAGAAGGAGGGCAGCTCACGGAACAAGTGCGTCAGAGACCATACTGCGTCGTGCTCTTCGATGAGATCGAAAAAGCACATCCCGATGTCATGAACCTCCTTCTTCAAATTCTAGAAGAAGGACGTTTGACGGATTCTTTCGGCAGAAAGGTTGACTTCCGCAACACCATCATTATTATGACTTCCAACCTTGGCGCTGATCTGATCCGCAGGTCAACAGAGGTGGGTTTCGGCGTTCAAGAAGGCATGCTAGACTTCAAAGGAATGCAGGAAAAGATCGACGCTTCAGTAAAAAAAGCGTTCAAACCGGAATTCATTAACCGCTTGGATGGCATTGTCATCTTCAGACCCCTTGACCGAGCGCACCTCTTCCAAGTGATCGAGCTGGAAATCAAAAAGGTCAAAAAACGCCTCGCCCGCAAAAAAATCGATGTTTTTCTCGACGAAAAAGCAAAAGAATTTCTTGTCAACAAAGGGTTCCAACCCGAAATGGGCGCGCGACCTTTGCGCCGGGTCATCGAGCAATATCTCGAAGATCCTCTGGCCGAACAGCTACTTTTACATCCGGGCAAAGAAGGCGGCTGGCAGGTCTCTGCAGAAGGTGAAAAGCTCATTTTTAACGAAGTGGAAAAAGCTCCCGAGTTGCCCAAAGAAGACCTTGCTCTGACAGGGGATTCTTCTAAAGAAAAACCAAAAAAATAATTTATTTTGCGGCCAGCGATTCTGCTGGCCGTTTTCTCCTCTGATTAATTAATTATTTACATTTCAAACAAATTGAATAAAATGCAACAAGTGGATATAATAATTATTATCAATATTTAAAATAAGGATATTAATTATGAACCCAATTTTATTTGATAGAGTAACCAGTCAGCCACACATTCCTTTGGTTACAATCCGACAAGAAATGAATTTTCACGAAAAGTTCCTTAAAATTATATCCAGCCCGATACACGATGAGCAAAAAAGGGAAGAACTGTCCAGCTTATTGCGCGAACGCGCCTCTCATTTGCATCACGTTCCTGTCAATGGGTTAAAAGGCCATGTGCTTTTTTTCAATATGAAACAGATTGGGCTAGCCCCAACACCGCTTTGCCAAGCTTACAATAAGATGCGCGTTCCTACCATTTCTAACTATTATGAGATTGGTTCAAACATGAGTATCATCCTTTTAGATCCAAGTGCGATCCAATATATTCCTAATGAAGTTCAGCAAATGGCAGGAGATCTCAAAGGAAAAGAGGTTGAGTTTTTTTGGACGGCAATCGATGGTAGGCGTTTTGTTTCAGGTTATATTCTTAACCGACCCAATACAAAAATTAATCTGTCAACTCATACTTGGGCCTACCCTCACGCTCTCGTAAAAGACTCTATAGAAAAAGATGTCAATATGGGTATCTTCCCCGAAATCGGTTTTAAAAATCACTCCCACAAGGGAGCGATTGCTTTTTCCAAGCTAAGCCCAATGTGCGTACACGTTCATCCGGAAAAACATAGCTCAACCATGCTTTATTCCCCGGACAATGCCCATTTTGAAACTATTCCCGGTTCCCCTTTTGGAATCTTCTGGTCCGTCACACAAAAAGATCAGCGGGTTGCTTTTTCAAAAATGCTCGTTATTTTTGACTATGATCATCCGATTTGCAAAGGTCTATTAAACTCTTTAAGAAATTGCGATACTCTTGCGGAACATTTAAAGAAGTTGGAAAGCGTTGAAAGCGAAATCAGCAAAACTTTGGATCTTCCCGAACATCGATTCATGGAGGCATTTCACCAACTCCCCCTAGCCTTTCAATATGGCATTTACAAAGAGACATGGATGTTATTTAATTCTCCAAGAGGCATCCATGGTGATTTTGGAAAAGCATCCTTCGAAAACGAGCAAAGCCTAGACAAAAAATACCATTGTGGATACGAGCAACGCAAACAAGCCGTACGCAACTTTGCTGCTCGATTGAGCGATCTCCTTATCGGTTCGCAAACAAATCTGATGTTGAATGCGCAATCCCTGCAAAAAGGGAATAACGTCTTGAAGATGTTGCGTTGTGCGGAGCTTTTTGAAGCACAAAAAGAAATGCAGGCAGCAAAACTTTTTGAGACATTTTCTCATAAAGAGAAAGAGGCTGTCTTTTTTGCGATTTGGGAACTCAGCGGCTGTCCTCGCGGAAATAATAAGTTTGGAATAGAGACTTTCTTTAACGAGAAAACCCCCCTTCCTTTGAAAAGCCAGGCATTGCTTCTCGCCGCTTCGCGCCAAACTCCAACTTTTGATTCTCTTCCAGAATCTCCTATTCCAGAAGAAATTCCTCCCGCTCCAGCAGTGGTCGAATTGCCTATCCTAGAAGAGCCCATTGTTTCTATTCCGGCTATTCCTGTGGAAGCCCTTTCTCAAGAACAAGTCACCGCCCAGGAAGTCTTGGAAAACCTGATGAATCTTGCTTTTGATGGCAATTTCCACAACTTGTCTGCAGAAGAGCGCAAGCCGTTAATCATGGCGCAGTTTAACCCCCTTCCTATAGTCACAAAACATACAATCTATGGAAAAGTCTATGAATATTCCACAGACTCATCTAAAGGCGGTAACGGCTGGGGAGAAAATCACGTTGCAGACGATCTCGAGGTGTTGATCAATGCTCTTCAAGATGTGCTCGACTAATCTCTCACTCCCAGTATTCTTCAAAGACTAAAAGGGAAAGAGGTGGCATCGCAAAACGAAAGTGAGTGGGGATTCCCTGCTCACTTTTGAGAATCGTAAGCCATTCATTACTAAAATTTCCCGTCCCTCCATATTGTACTGCATCTGAATTGAAAATCTCCTTCACTCCTCGTACCCAATACAATTCGGTATCATCGTTTAATGCAGGCAGTGGAAAGTCGTATTGAGGATATCCCATTGTCGAAAAATTATAAAAAAGCGCAAGTCTTCCTCCTTCAAAATCCAAGCGATGAAAACCGACAACTTTATTCTGGCAAAAATGGGAAATCATCTTATATCCATATTCGCCATGTTTCCAGAAGGCAGGTTTCGAGCGATATAATCGATTCAGATCGCCAACATAGTGGAAAAGACGACGATGCCACGAGGTTTCCTCATCGAGCAAATGCCACTCTACTGCTCCCTCGGAAGCGTTTAAACGTCCATTCCAAGCCCATTTTTGACCAATTTCATCGCCCATATGAATGAGATGACCGGCCCCGGGTGTTAATAAATTCCACGCATGGAATAAACGCATGTCTGCAAATTTCCTCCAAAAATCTTGGGTAGGGGTAGCGCTATAAAGCGTTCCATAGCGCTGATCCGCTGCATCGTCGTGAGAGTGAGCGAGCATCCAATGCTCTTCTCTGCTAATTTCGCCAAGATTCGCTATTAACTTACCCAAGTGATGTTCTTTCCAATCACGCTCCTGATAAGGGGTTTTGAAGTAATTGCGAATCTTCGCTTGCATATGGATTCCCACTTTAGCATCAAATCCCAATCCTCCTTCAGAAATTGGTTTTGTTACATTCAAAAAGCTCCCGGAATCTTCAGCAATCATTAGGACACCGGGATATTGTTCATGAATCAGGGCGTTAAGCTCTTTAATAAAATTTACCGCTCCCCATTCTACGTTTCCATTCCGCTCTAACATATCCCCTACAGCGTCGAGGCGAAGACCATCGATATGCATTTTTTCAACCCAATAGAGTGCGCTGGCTAAAAGGAGCCGTCGCGGTTCTTCTTTATCGAAGTCAAAAAAAACAGTCCCCCAAGGGGAATACTCCTTTCCAAATTGATGCGTGCCATCGTAGTCATGTAACGACTGTGACCTGTCTCCATGATGTTCATGTTTATAGTGCGTCGCATTCCAGTCGAGGATCACCCCAATCCCATTCTGATGACATACGTCGACAAGATATTTAAAATCATCAACGCTGCCCATCCGACGGTTCAATGCAAGAAAATGATCGACCTGATACCCCCAAGATCCTTCATTTTTATGATCGAGAACGCCATAAAGTTCAATGTGTGTAAATTGTAAAATGCGCTGATATTCGACAATTTTATGGGCGAGCTCGCTGAAAGAAATAATAGAACCATCGCGCTTTCTCCAATGTTCTGCGCTGAGTTCATAAATCGACAGAGGCTCGCGAAGCGGGTTGCGGTTTGGACGCATCTGCATCCATCTCTCATCCTTCCAAGAATAAGTATCAAGTGCACAAACAACCGACTCACAGATGCCTTCTCTTTCTACGACTCTGAAGCTAAAAGGATCGGTCCTGTTTTTCCAATGACCTTGCGCTTCTTCAACGCAATACCGATACGTTCTGTAAACGGACGCATATTTTGTAAAAGCTTCCCAGACATTCATCACATTTTTGTGCATTCGAACCACATGTTCTTCATTCCCGTAAGCAGTTAGCACTAAATATACCGCACGCGCGTTCGGTGCAAAGACTTGAAATGAAGTTCCCTCGGCTCTAGGATGTGCGCCTCGATAAAGATATAGATGTTTATCTAAAGTCTTTCTAACGGGTTCAGGTTCTGCCATTCTTTTTTCTTCGTAGCCGCTCAGCGGCACACATGTTCCTACAGGATGTATCATTTGTCGTCCTACGTTCTAGATGAATTGTTCTTCTATCGCACAATTTTTATTTTTTAAATTTGCAAGTTCCTGTAAAAAACATCTATTGCTCCCCTTTATAGACAATTTTAATCAATGATGAGGCAAAAATGCATCGAAACCTTTACCGCTTTCTCCCTATTGGATGTAGCATCCTACTATCTTCCCATATAGCCTATGGCGATGCAAGCTCTCAGTTGCAAACCGATCCTGTGGAAGGGTTGATTTCTAACGACCAACTCATCAGCGATGCTGATGCAGAAGCTAAGCGCAAAGCGCGAGATAAAAGCTTCGATTCGCGCATTAGTAAACTCGAATCGGATATGCAGCAAGTAAAAACAGAAACCGCTTATGGCAACTTTGGCGCCAAAACTGCCCCTGCAAATCCCCAACTCGATGGCTATGGTTTCTTCGCAACAGCAGATTTCTTATGGTGGAAACTGTATGAAGGCGCAACGGAGTATGTCATCAAGAGCAAATCGATCTTTCCTGATCCGGGGACGGCCAAACAATTCAATTTTAAATGGGAGCCGGGGTTTAAAGTTGGCGCTGGCTATGTTTTTGAACACGACTCTTGTAATGCCTACATGGAATATACTTGGTATAAAACCCATGGTTCTCACAAAGCTTCGTCAAACTTTGTTTATCCTCTTGTCGGAAATGAAGGATTCACTTTTGACCGCTCTAAAGGTCACTGGAAAGTGCATTTCCAAAATCTCGACATTGTCGCGGGCAGAAACTTTTTCGTGAGTAAATTCCTCGCTTTACATCCCTTTGGAGGCCTTGCGACGGCTTGGATCGATCAACACCGCTTTTTTCACTTTGTTACCCTCGACAGCAATCGGGTTTCCCTTAAAAGCAAAAACGATTTTTGGGGAATTGGCGCTCGCTTAGGACTCAATACCCGCTTGTTTTATAATGAATACTTGAGTTTTTACGGAAATTTCTCAGGGAATTTACTATGGGGAAAATTCTCCGTTAGAGAACGTGAAAAGAGCAAAACGACAGGAGCCACATTCTATAATTTGCATTATCACGTCCATCGCATGGTTCCCAATGCGGCTTTAGGCATCGGAGCGGTCTTTGAGGACAACTTCGCAGAGGATGCGTACCATTTTATGATTAAAATGGGTTATGAAAGCCAGTATTGGTGGAATCAAAACCAACTCCCAGAATTCGGGAGCATCAATAACGCTTTTCACCCTGCTTCGGAAGATATTGGTATGCAAGGGCTTACAATCGAACTGCGTCTTGATTTTTAGAGGAAAAATTAATTTTATTCTTTTAATTAATGCTGAATGTATTTGAGCGATCTTTTATAATTTAGCATTAATCATGAGTTTATTCTAATGGAAAGCAAAATCGTCGTCGTTGGCATGTCTGGGGGAGTTGATTCCTCTGTATGCGCTCTTTTGCTAAAACAACAAGGATTCCGCGTCATAGGGCTCTTTATGAAGAATTGGGAAGAGACCGATGCCAATGGCGTGTGCACTTCCTCGCGCGACTATGAAGATGTGGCTAAGGTCTGCGAACAGATTGGCATCCCCTACTACTCTGTGAACTTCGTCAAAGAATACCAAGATCAAGTCTTTTCCCATTTTCTCGCTGAGCTAAAGGCGGGTTATACTCCCAACCCGGATATCCTTTGCAATCGAGAGATCAAATTCAAAGTTTTTTTAGAAAAAGCGCTTAGCCTAGGCGCGGATTATCTGGCGACAGGCCATTACTGCAGGCGTGATGAACATCTCCAATTGTTGAAGGGTTTGGATCCGCTCAAAGATCAGAGTTACTTCCTCTACACCCTTGGAACTGCAGCCCTACAAAAGGTCCTTTTTCCTATTGGCCACTTGTTCAAATCGCAAGTGCGCAAAATCGCTAAAGAATACGGGCTTGCCAACTCAGAAAAAAAAGACAGCACGGGCATTTGCTTCATTGGCAAGCGAGACTTTAAAGAGTTCACCAGCCGCTATCTCGGTTATCATCCGGGGAATTTTGAAACCCTTTCCGGAAAAATTGTCGGCAAACACGACGGCATCGCTTTTTATACAATTGGACAGCGAAAAGGCCTGGCTATCGGCGGTCCTGGAGACGCCTGGTTTGTTGTAGGGAAAAATAGCGAGCGGAATGTTGTTTTAGTCGAGCAAGGAGAGGATCACCCCTCTCTATATAAGAGCGAGCTGGTCGCTACAGATTTAAGCTGGGTTTCCGGACTACAGCCCACTCTTCCCTATTCTTGCGCAGCGAAAGTGCGTTACCGTCAGCCCGAACAACCTTGTAGGATTGAGAGAATTGAAGAAGGAAAAGCCTACGTTCAGTTTCTAGAGCCTCAACGCGCGGTCACTCCACGCCAATCCATCGTTTTCTATCAGGGAGAGATCTGCCTAGGCGGCGGGATGATCCTCTGAAAGATTGTCAAACTTCGATGTGGGATGTTAAAAAGCTTCTAAGTTTTTGGTCCTTCTGTTCCAGCTTTTGTCCTTCTTGAATAAATTCATAAGCTAAAGGAACAATATCTCTTATTCCTCCTGTATCCAACGTTGCATCGTTTCCGGCGACATAAAAGCAGGTATGCCACTGTTGGGTTCCCTTATGTAAAAGTTCTCGGGCAATCACCGAAGTCACTTTTTCCTGCTGTGCAAAAGAAAGAGGGATCGTATTTGCAGACACATTAGTAGTTGTCGTATTTTCAAAATACTCTAGAGATAACGCATGATGTGCGCGCGGGTGAAAGGGGTAAGGGTAAAAACTCGCTCGAAATACTTTTGCATCCGTATGGATAATTTTGGTATGAAAATTTTCACCAAAAGCCCCTTCTCTAGAGAAGTAGTAATCTTCTTGGGCTTCAATGACCATGACTTTGCGTTTGGTTTTTTTATTCTTCTCAAGAAAGCCGATTAATTCTTTTTCAGGGTCTGCATCCCATCCGCTAAATTTGGCAAGAAAATAGAGGAAGTAATTCAATGGCCGCGAGTAAAGTTTGTTAACCACCTTTTGCACCGAGGTCATTCCCCGATTAATCACAATCGTGCGAGGAATCACCTTTGCTTGCTCTGGCCCCACAAGATCGATCGCTCTTGCAAATAGCATATTCCCCAAAGAGGCTGTCACAACGGAATCCACTTTAATTCCCGATTCGCCCATGGCCTTCAGAACAGAAAGAGGGCCATTGCTCAGATCTTTTACTGTTAACGGATCCCATCTCTTCTCAATTTTATCTTTTATTGAAGATTCTTTATTCACATTGTAGCTGAATAAAATGATCCGCAGTTTTTTTCCATGGACAGGTTGTTTTGATTCAAAGAGACGCACGATGAATGTACGAAGTGTTGTTCCTTCGATACAGACAGGAACATCGCGCACTGAAAAAAACTCGCGAACAACTTTCAATTGCGGGCTGCACAAAATACTTAAGTCTGTAAGCCCTTGCATGCGGGTTAAGGCTGCTTCCTGATCTTTTTGAAGATTTGGCGCCATGGCGCTTTTATATAAAGGGAGAAAAAATTCATTTCTGATGAGCGTTCTCAAGGATTCCGGACATAAATCACTTAAGCCGGAGAACTCTTCGCTTTTACCCGAATCGCGCATGTGGATACAGGAAGGGAATGCAGAAGATGAATTTAAGTCAGGTATTGTTGCCATAGAGAATATCTCCCAAAAAAAGGAAAAGCAAAAAGATTATATTATCAAATATTTTTATGGCAAACAGCTTTTCAAAAGGAGAAAATTCGATTCTTTTACTTTGAATATTAATTCCCATTGAATTATCTGTTACTAATAGAAAATTAAATAATTATATCCAGATGCGCGCGAATTATTTTATGAGAAAAATTCGATTCAAACCCATCTTCTATTTGCTTTTATTTTTATCGGGATGCGCGCGTGTCCCGAAAAGCGATTTAGCCCACCGATCTGAGTTTATTTCCTTAGACAGATCGCTCGAATCCGCCTATGCGCGAGAATTTTTTGAAGAAGGAGGATGGCCTACAGATGCGTGGTGGGAAATGTTTGGTGACCCCCAGCTCAATGCGGTCGTTGAGCGGGCCCTGGCACAAAACCCAACGATTCAAAAAGCTTTAGCGATTGTCGCAGAGGCTGAGCAGGAAGCGAGAAAGGAAAAAGCGGCTTTTTTTCCCCGTTTGGATTTCGACTATTTGGAGAACTGGCAATATTTTAGTAAAAATGGTTTGTATCGCTCTTTCTATCCCGTTCCTCCGAATGGACCTCCTATTCGAGCTACAGATAATCAAGTTGACCTCTCCCTCTATTTCAATTATGAAATCGATTTTTTTGGAAGAAATAGAAATCTCTTTAGAGCGGCTCTTGGAAGAGCTCGCGCCGAGCGGGCTGAAGCGAAGCAAGCAACCTTAATGATCACCACACTCATTGTCCAGACTTACATCGAACTGCAAACAAAATTGGCGATGCTAGACATTCTAAAAACAAGACAGAGCTTGCGCAATAGCCTCTTTGAGCTTACCGCTTCGCGAAGTCAACATGGACTTGAGCCGTTTATTCCTATCCTCGAAAGAGAAAGTGAACTCTATCGAGTCGAAGAAGCTCTATTAGACATGAATAAGGAGATCGCTCTCGATAAACATATGCTGGGTATTCTGGTCGGGGCTAGCCCTGACGAAGATGTCGCTCCAGAAGCGATGCGCGCGCTCTTTCAAAGACCGGTTAAAATTCCTTCAGACCTCTCTTGTGATCTATTGGCTCGGAGACCCGATTTGACCGCACAGATTTGGCGCATTGAAGCGGCAGCAAAAGAGATTGGCGCAGCAAAAGCGGACTTTTATCCGCGAGTTAACCTCATGGCGTTTGCACAATTAGAGAGCCTTTCTTTCAATAAGCTGTTTAATATCAGCAGTCGACAAGGCGGGCTTGTTCCTGCAGTACATCTGCCCATCTTTACAGGAGGGAAATTAACCGCCAATCTTAAACAAAAAGTTGCGGAGTTCAATCGGGAAACGCACCGTTACAACGAACTTCTTCTCAATGCGGCAAAGGAAGTGGCTGATCAGATTTCTATACTCTCCTTCACTTTTGATACACTTGGCATCCAAATGAGCACGCTAGAAGTAGCTAAAGATCAGTTTGCTCTTCAAAATTCTCGCTATGAACAAGGGGTCAGTAATGCTCTTTCCGTCATGGAAAAAGAAAACGAAGTTCTCTCCGAGCGATACGCACTTCTCGCCTTCGAGCGCAACTATTTGCTGGCGGTCTTAAAAATGGTCAAAGCTCTGGGCGGTGGCTACCACGCTCATCAAATCCCAGGTGATCGATGACAATACCCGTTCCCTCACCGGAAGCCCCCCCAAAAAACCGCAGAAGAAACAGAGCCATTCTGATCACTGTTCTGGCCTTTGTTTTGCTTGGCGCCGTCTGGTTTGCCTACTGGTTCATCTGGGGCCGTTTTTATCAATACACAGATGACGCCTATGTCGATGGAAATAATGTCGTATTAAGCCCACAAGTACGCGGAATTGTGGAGTCATTTTCTGTCATTGATGCCGATTTTGTTCCTCGGGGAAGAATTCTTGTCGAACTTGATAAGACCGATGCGCGGATTGCTCTTGAAAAAGCAGTTGCAGATTTGGGAAGTGCTGTTCGGGATGTGGTAGGAATGTTTGAAAAAGCAAAGCAGTACGAAGCGCTAATCGAAGTGAAAAAAGCAGAGTTTGTTAAGGCAGCGCAAGACTATGAACATCGAAAAAATTTGATCGAAGAGGGCGGTGTCTCTCTTGAAGATTTCGAGCATTCGATTGCTGCGCTTCGGGCAAGTTTTTCAGATCTTATTGCTGCAGAGCATCAATACGTTGGAGCAGCGGCACAAGTTGAAAACACAACTGTAGAAACTCACCCGCTCGTTGAGCAGATGAAAAGTCGGGTGAGAGACACTTTCGTGACGCTGCAGCGTTGCACCATCAAAGCGCCCGTCACAGGGATTGTTGCTCAAAGGACAGTGCAGGTTGGAGAATGGGTAGAAGCAGGGCAACCGATGATGGCTATTGTTCCTTTGGATCAAATGTGGGTCAGCGCTAATTATAAAGAGGGGCAGCTCTCTAAAATGAGAGTGGGCCAACCGGTGCGGATTCTTTCCGATATCTATGGACGCAGCGTCGTTTTTAACGGAAAGGTCGCAGGCATTGGCGGCGGAACAGGAAGCGTGTTCTCCGTTCTTCCTCCGCAAAATGCAACGGGCAACTGGATCAAAATTGTGCAGAGAATTCCTGTAAGAATCGCTCTTGATCAAACGCAGATCAAGCAGCATCCCTTAAGACTGGGATTGTCGATGGAAGTGACGGTAGATATCCACGATACGAATAAGCCTTACCTGCCCGAAATCAGACCGGATAAGCCTCTGTTTGAAACAAATATTTTCTCGTCGCAAGAAGAAGGAGCGGAATCGATCATTGCCGAAGTGATCGCTGAAAACCTTTCCACCCCTTGGATTGAGAATAACAACCCTACTGAAGAGGTAGAGTGAAGCCTCTTTCTGGGTTCTTACGTTTTATCATCACGTTCGCTTTATCGGCCGCAACGTTTATGTTCGTTCTCGATTACTCCATCGCCAACGTATCGATTCCCTATATTTCCGGAAACATGGGAGTCGCCGTGGATCAAGGAACCTATGTGATCACGTCATTTGCAGTCGGCAACGCGATCGCCCTTCCCATCACTGGGTGGCTCACTCAAAGAGTGGGAGCCGTTAAGCTCATTTGCATTTCTCTGATCCTATTCACTTTCTTTTCCTGGACATGCGGCGCGGCCCCAAGTTTTTTATCTCTGATCATTTCACGCTTTCTACAAGGGCTTAGCTCAGGTCCGATGATCCCCTTGAGCCAAACGCTGCTGGTGATGAGCACTCCTCCCGAAAAGAAAAATGCAGCTCTCGCTTCCTGGAGCACTATTGTCATCACCGCTCCTATTGTCGGTCCCATATTGGGAGGTTGGATCTCTTACGATTATGTGTGGCCTTGGATTTTTTATATCAACATTCCTGTTGGGATCTTCAGTGTGCTTGTGATTTGGTTTATTCTCAAAAATAGAGAGACCCCGAAGGAAAAGATCCCTGTGGACTGGGTCAGCTTGATTTTTTTGGCGATAGGCGTCACCGCACTTCAATTCCTCCTGGATAAAGGTCAACAATACGATTGGCTGAATTCTCCCCTCATCGTCACCTGCGCAGTCACTTCTTTGATTTGTTTTACCTTGCTCCTTGTCTGGAGTTTGACCACAGAGAAGCCATTGATCGAGATGAAACTCTTTAAAATTCGGACGTTTACGCTTTCCGTATTCTATATCGGTATCATGTATGCCATCTATTTCGGCTCTGTCGTTCTCGTGCCTTTGTGGCTGCAGACAAGCATGAATTACACTTCGATTTGGGCAGGCATTGCAGTCGCTCCCATTGGCATTGCACCTTTCATCGTCGGTCCCTTTATGGGAAAAGCGCTCGGGAAATATGGCGTTACACTCCTTCTTTCCTTATGTTTTATTCTTTTTTCGATCTCTTGCTTTTACACAGCCTATTTTGATACGGATGTCGATATTTGGCATATCGGTTTTTCCCGCTTTCTTTTGGGAACAGCGCTCGTCTTTTTTATCACTCCCCTCTTCGCTTTAAGCATGGAAGGAGTTCCCAAAGAAAAATTAGCCAGTTCCACAGGTGTTTTCCATTTTGTCCGTGCGATGTCGGGAGGAATTGGCACTTCGATTTTCACGACGATGTGGATTCGCCGCAGCGCTTACCATCACGCGACGGTAGGAGAAAACCTCACTTCATATTCACACCAGACAACCACTTATCTCGACAATCTGGGAAGTCTTGGACTTCACAAACAAACAGCTTTAGAAAAACTGAATCAAGTCCTAGGGCAGCAAGCCGATATGTTATCGATCAATGATTGCTTTTTTGTCATGGGATGGATTTTTTTAGGACTTCTTCTCCTCCTTCCGCTCAGCAGGACAAAAAAAAGCTCGACCCAGGAAGATCCTCAGCCGAGCTCTGTTGCAGAATGAACTATACCGGTTCCGTTTCAATCGGCTATAGAATTTCGATTTTTAAGCTCTTATCCTAATAACTCAATCACTTCTTCTTTGCTAAAGCAAGGCGCGCTTTGCTGTGCTTAACGCTATAGCCAAAGTAAATGGCGCATCCGATCGCCATCCAGATCACAAACTGTATCCAAGTCACGCCTGGAAGGGCAATCATTTGAATCACGCAAACAAGCGTTCCCGCGAGCGGAATCCAGGGTACAAAAGGTGTCTTGAAAGGACGATGCAATGTAGGTTGCTTGTAGCGCAACACCAAGATGCCGAAACAAACGATGGCAAAAGCAAGAAGAGCTCCCATCGAAGTCAGCTGTCCTAAAATCCCTACAGGAAAGATTCCTGCAAAGATCATGCAAACAACTGTTACCATGATGGTGGAAAGAAGTGGAGTTTGGAACCGCTTGTTAATGCCGGCGATTGGCTTTGGCAACATTCCATCTCTAGACATCGTCGCAAAGATGCGAGACTGTCCGAGAATCATGACGAGCACAACTGACGTCAACCCTGCCAAAATCGCAAGCTTAATGACAAAGCGCAGCCAAATAAACTTTGGGCCGAGCGCGTTCACCGCAACGGTAATAGGATCTGCCACGTTCAGAGTCGTATAGCTCACAACACCCAGAAGGACAACGCCGATGATCATGTAGACAATCGTCGAAATCCCCAAAGAGCCGATCATCCCAATGGGAAGGTGTTTTTGAGGATTGCGGCATTCTTGCGCCATTGTGGAAAGGGCATCGAAACCAATGAAAGCGAAGAAGACGAGTCCTGCGCCTCGCAAGATACCGCTCCAGCCGAATTCTCCGAATGTTCCGGTGTTTTCCGGAATAAAGGGTGTCAAATTGTCCCAATTGACAAAAGCGATACCGCAAACCACAAAGAGCGCGATAGCTCCCAGCTTAATAATAACCATCAAATTGTTGAAGCTTGCCGCTGCTCGAATACCCACAGAAACAAGCGCTCCGATCAGCCCTACAATAACCATCGCAGGTACATTGAGTAAAGCTCCTGTCTCGGCCCAGCCCTTACCAAGTTCATAGCTAAAGGGTGCAGAGGCAATTGCCTGCGGAATATGAACTCCCACATCCCTCAAGATGCTCACAAAATAGGCTGACCAACCGACCGATACCGTGGATGCTGAAAAAAGGTACTCCATTGTCAATCCCCACCCGATGATCCAAGCGGTAAACTCACCCATCGTCGCATAAGCATAAGTATAGGCGCTCCCCGAAATGGGGATTAGCGACGCAAACTCCGCATAGCAAAGAGCTGCAAAGACACAGATGAGTGCAGCAATAATAAATGAGATAAGGATACCTGGGCCAGCATACTCGGCGGCAGCAGGACCGGTGAGGACGAAGATACCAGCGCCAATGATTGCGCCAATGCCCATCGCGGTAAGGGTAACAGCTCCAAGGGAGCGCTTCATTCCGTGCTGGGAACTCTGCGCTTCATCAAGAAGTGACTTAATAGATTTTTTTACGAATAAACCTTTTTCTTTTGCCATACATCCTATCATGGGTCATAGAGGGCAAGCCCTCTAGTGTTCATTTCCGATTGAGAGAACCTTCAAACTCGTTCCTAAAAACAGATTTGACAGATTGTCTCTATTTTGGCTCCAAATGTTTTTAAAAAAAACCAAAAACACTTGAACATCTATACCCAACGTGACTGAAAATCTGGTTTAGGACCAAAGCGAAAGCTCCCGCGATTGGCGCGATCGAATCGCCGCCCCTATTAGAAATAGGGGCTAGATTCGATCGTCCAATCCCGGGGCTTTGGCTCGGTCTTAAATCCAAATTTTCAATCACGTTGGGTATAACAAGTGTAAAACGAATCCGGTTTTTAGAGTAGTAAAAATAGAGAAACTATCCCTCTTTCTTAGGGTGAATAAATCCTTTCAAAGAAAGCCTTCTCGTTCTGTCATGCTTAGGCTTATCCTCAACAGCGGGGCTAGATGTGTCTCGGAAAGAACTCCTTGTTTGACGCCCCTGTTTATCCATTGCGCTTGACTGAAGAAATTTTTCTTGTGGATTCGGAGTTATCCTTTTCTCATCGCGATAATAAGGTTCTCTTCGTGAGGAATGCAAAGAAGGCATTTCCCGCGATTGCTCTTCCTGGGGATATCGCGAGATTTCTCGAGAAGAGGTAAGTTTAACGGTTTCGCTACCCGAGTAAGAAAGTTTTGAACGAGGCTCTTTGGAAAGTACACGATCTAGATCTCTCCGAGAATAGGAAGGAGACGTCGAATCGCGCGAAGATACAAGCCTACGCTCAGTTCGAAAGTCAGAAGGTGTCTTTTCACCGAAAAGTTCAGAGTGAGACGATCTCAATTTTTTTTCTTCTTTTGAAGAAGATCCTGCATCTTGCGCGTTGGATCGCCGTAAAGAATTTGTCGCCTTATTTATAGTACCGATATTTTCCCAAGATTCTGTACAAGTTTGCCAAGAGTAGGATGTGGAAGGATAAGAACTTGTTTCCTCTGTGAAGTTCGACCGGTGAGGTAAAGATCCCGATCGAGAAGAAAGAGGAATACTCTCCCACGAATCTACAGAACTTCTTCGTTGTCTTGCAATAGGAGGAATGTCTAAAAAGCGAGGAGAATGCCCGGAGGAACTTCTCGGGGATGACGTTTGCATTGTGGAGGATCTTCGCCTGAGAAGTGGAGAAGTGGTTGTGTTCCTCTGAGGCATTTTTTCTACAGGAATCGAGAGCGATGCTCTCTGTCTCAGCGGCGCTGTCTTAGGCGCAGGTCCAGGATCTGTACTTAACAAAAGATGAGAGCGCTGTTGCAATTTTGAAGGAGTTGCAAGAGCCTCCTCATTCTCCGGTGGAGACACATAGGAAGTGATGTAACTGAAGATTTGAGAAACCCGGGAAGAGGGGGGATCTCTCACATCGACAACCGCGTCCAGTTGTTCTAATGCACATATTAAAGAGGGATCATAAATTAATGCGTAAAATGCATTTTTTTGATGAACAATTTGAGTAACCAACTTCTGTAATTCATCAGCCTGCGTCGAACAATTTCTATCAAGTTCTTTAAGTTGTCTATAGATATCAGGCTCATTTTTTCTAAAGATTTCTTCCTCTGAAAAAGCGCGATATGCCGGTTTAAGATAATTAATGGTTTCCATCGTTTTGTAAGCGAGAATGCTTGCTTTTACATAAAGGGATATAAATTCCGCATATTCTTCTCGAAGCCTACCTCTTCCCCCAACAACCTCAACCCGCGAAGTCAAAGGTTTTACCTCTTGCTGGTATTCTTTTATCGTTTTGAGCACCTTTTTTTTAAATAGCGCAACTTCACCATCGATTCCGTTCAGCCTAAGTCTTCCTTCGGTTAAGTGGTCATAGGCTTCCTGGAAAGCAGCGTTCTTCTTCTCCGCAAAACCCATCAACATCGGTTCTGTGATAACTGTATTTGCGGCTTTCATCCGTACTGACATAGTGGACATAAAACCTCCCCTCCATGCATGGGATTTTAAGACAAAATCTCTCAGAGACTGTTGTCAAATTAAGGCTTTTGGTCTAAAGACAAACAGAACCGAGTTTGCTATCTAAAATAGCAAATTCGGTCGATAATCTAAAGTTATTATTTTAATTTTCGAGCAGAAAAACATAAGACGATCAGACGACTCTCGTACCATTAAAGGGCACGGACTTGGCTCTCCCAAGAGCGAATATATTCGAGGAATTCCTTTTTATTTGGTTTCATCCTTAGAAAATCAAGCGCTTTGGAATTGCTCGCAAAATGAGCAAGTTTGGCAAGGAGTTGCAGATGTCCTTTGTCATTGCTGGCAAAGAGAAAGAAAAGCGCGTAAACAGGCACCCCATCCAGGGCATTATATTCAATCGGTTTTTCCGGGTAAACAATGAAGACCATATCAAGCGACCCCTTGCGGAGAAAATCGCGAGTGTGTGGGATTGCAATTCCATTATTAAGAGCTGTTGACATGAGCTCTTCTCGATCGATCAGTAGCTCAGAGAGAACTTCAGCGTCAACGTTGAGTTTTGGGGCGATCGCTTTTGTCGTATGACGGATGATTTCTTCTTTTGTAGATCCAGGGATAGTAGAAAAGATATCCCCCTGATGAATTGCCCGATATAAGCAAAAGTGCTGCATGCCACCACGGACAACCCCTTCCCGTTCCTCTTTCTGTTCTTTGGGAGGATAGATCTGCGTCTCATTAAAGAAAGAACTGCCAACTTCAGTAGATTTGAGTTTACAGCCCATCATCCAGTTCTCGATCTCAATGCGACTAAACCTGTATTGGTGATTAATGCGATAGGCCGGGATTTTGCCATCGGTAAGCCAACGGCGAATGGTTGTTTCTGAAACGTGAAGCAGTTCAGCAACATCTTTAATCTTCAGATCCATAGCAATACTCCTTAGAGACTATCCCTTCTTAGCAACCGGCAAATAATGCAATTACTTCTTTTGCATCATAAGTCTTTAATAGCTTTTTCCGCCGCTCTTCATTTTTTATCGCTATGGTTAAATGAGATAAAATTCTCAAATACTTCGTCTGTTCGTTCTCAGGTCCCCCAATCATAAAGATGAGGTGCACGGGCGATCCATCAAGGGCGTTCCACTCAATCCCTTTTTTTGGCTGAACGCCAATGGCGATAAAAAAATCATCGTAGCCTTGCAGCTTAGCATGAGGGATAGCGACGCCCAGTCCGATACCAGTGGAAACGATTTTCTCGCGTTCTAAAACCGCGTCGTGAAAGATTTGTGAGTTTTTTAATCTCCCTTCTTTTTCAAGAACGCTTACCATTTGAGCAAGAGCTTCGTCGCGCGAACCAGCATTTAAAAATAAGACGAGGCCCGCATCCAAGTAGTCGGAGATCGCCACACAACTTCCTTTCTTAAAGAGTTTTATCAAATCGCCAAAACCAGCAGCGAGTTGATGATTAATGCGTGCCAGTATGGCCAAACCCACCCTCACCGCGAGAAGTTGATACAAGCGACTCTTCGATGCAAAAACTTGCTCGTTCCACTTTAGCTAGAACGATTTGCGCAATGCGCATTCCTGGAAGCACAGCGAAAGCATTTTTTCCATGATTGATTAGGATCACTCCGATTTCGCCGCGGTAATCTGCGTCAATCGTTCCTGGTGTATTGAGCACAGTAATTTGATTCTTAAATGCCAGACCACTGCGAGGGCGGACTTGAATTTCATACCCGGAAGGGATTGCGCATCGCAACCCAGTTGGAATAAGAGCGGAAGCTCCAGGTTCGATGAGGATTTGGCTCTTGATACAAGCCTTTACATCAGCGCCTGCAGCGTGTTCTGTAGCATACGTAGGCAAAAACTCAGCATCTTCTGCAATTGTTGGAACATCTACTTCTTTCATAGCGATTCCGCGTTTACGTTAACCGAAGGTGACTAAAGAGGCAACTTGCAAACTGGCGCGAGAGAAATCGCTGAAGTTTTGCTTGCCTCTGAAAACTTATTTCACTGGTTCCATCTCTGCTAAGGTCAAAAGCTCTTTCAATTTTTGCGGCAATTTATCCAACGATTGTCCGTACATCACTCGATATGCCGACTGTTCTTGAAACGTGCGCTCGTTGCCTGTCAGATACTCCAAAAATTGGAACAGTTTCTGTTTTAATTCATGGCGATTAACAATGCAATCGATCATTCCTCTTTCGAGCAAAAATTCTGAGTGTTGCGCTCCGGGGGGAAGCGGTTTTCTCATCGCCTGCTCAACAACTCGTGGCCCTGCAAATGCAATCAATGCTTCAGGCTCAGCGATAATCACATCTCCAAGTGTTGCAAAGGAGGCGGTGACACCTCCAGTAGTGGGGTTTGTTAAAACAGAGATGTAAGGAAGTCCCTTTTCATGAAGCTTGGCAAGAGCCGCCGATGTTTTAGCCATCTGCATCAAAGAGAGCGCCGACTCCTGCATCCGCGCTCCACCGGAAGCAGATACAATAATCACAGGGAGATTTTTGGAGGTGGCGTACTCAATGATGCAAGTCAGCCTTTCGCCGACGACGGATCCCATTGAACCTGCCATGAACGAAAAGTCAAGGATTCCAAGAGCTGCTGGCTTTCCGCCAATGGTGCAGGTTCCTACAAGCGCCGCTTCGTCACGCCCTGAATTCTTCTTCGCGTTCTCTATGCGCTTTGCATAGGTTTCAGTGTCCACAAACTCTAAAGGATCGAGGGGCTTGTATTGCGTGAACAGTTCTGTAAACGTTCCTTCATCTGCAAGCAATTGAATGCGCTGCGTTCCGGATAGACGGTAATGGTGGTTGCATTTCGGACAGCAGTGCAAATTGTTTTGGAGTTCGTTTGCATGCACCATGTCTTTACAATGCGTACATTTTACCCAACCGCTGTAACCGTCTTTTTTTGTCGTTTGGACTTTAATTTTCGGTTTATTACGCGAAAATAATCCCATAAACATCCACCATCAATTTTTTAAGATTTCAACCAATATAACATAATGGAATTCCTGCGACAATAGTCAAATCAGCATCATGCGACAAAAAAATTTAATAAAGCAGGAAAGAAATTATTTCTTCGCTTTTTGAAACCTTTCTTCCACATTTTTCCAATTCACAATTTTCCAAATGTTTTTTACATAATCAGGACGTACATTCTTGTATTGCAGATAGTAAGCGTGCTCCCAGACATCGATCCCAAGCAAGGGAACATGTCCAAGCGTGCTCAACGGGTCCTGATTTGCGCAAGTTGCCAATACCAAACGGTCCGACCCCTTATTAAACCCTAGCCATCCCCATCCTGACCCCTGAACGCCTACAGAAAGAGTATTCAATTTTTCAATCATGGCATCCACCGATCCAAATTCTTTTTGAATCGCTTGGGCAAGTTCGCCGCTGGGAACCTCTCCCCCACCTTTGCCAATTGGGGCAAGATTTGTCCAAAAAACGGAGTGATTTACATGGCCGCCGCCATTAAATTTGATCGCTTGCTGCAGGCCGATCATCGCAGCGATGTCACCTTTGGCTTCCGCCTCATGATATTTCTCCAAAGCAACATTTAAATTGGTGACATAAGCATTGTGGTGTTTGGAATAATGCAACTGCATGATTTCTGCAGAGATCACTGGCTCCAGCTCAGAAAAATCATAAGGGAGTTCAGGCAATTTGTAAGGCGTAAAATTAGACATAGGCTTACCTCTTTGAATCACTTTAATGATAGACCATACTTTTTTTCCTCTATTTTGACCCGAAAAAAAAATGCTAGGAGTAAAAAAAAGAAATACCTACAGTTATGCCGAAAATGATTCAATCGGTTTCTTGAAAATTGACAGGTATTTCGATGAGCATAGCAGTTTCCTTAGGTTTGCCACGAAACATAGGTTTTTTAGCTAGTGAAGCGTCTCAAAATTCGTCGGACATCTCGAAAGACTTCTCCTTTCTGATCCCCACCATCAGCGTGCTTGCGTTGGGAATCATCTACGCGAGTAATGTTTCTGTGGGAATTGCGGTGGGATTGGGAAACTTTGCTTTGGGATTAGCCTCTAGTTTTGTTCTGCATCAGTTAAATCTATTCAAAGAAGACTCGAACAACCCGTATGAAAGCAAACTCAAGGAAATTCCTCTTTTAGCAACGCTGGTGGCTCCTTTCTTAGAAGAGAGCCTATTCCGCGGAATACTACAGCCTTGGGTGGCGCGCTCGATTGTCTCCTTTTCCCCCGCTGCTGCATGCGCGTTCCTAGCCACTGGATTAAGCATTGCTACTACAGTTGCAATTGTTGCGACGGCAGCATTTTTCGGCCTGATTCACGCCTTCAATGATCATAAAAACTCCCGAATCCAAGCAGTGATGGCAAGCATTGGAGGCATTGTTCTCGGTGTGACTGCTGCGCAATATGGTCTTGCTGCAGCAATTGCTGCTCATATCGTCAACAATACCCTAGCGATGATCTTACTAAACCTAAGAGATCGACTTCCTACCTCAACGTTTGAAGCAAGACTTGAATTTGCTGCTGTAAGAGCGTGAGAGTTTCTGAATCGACAAGATGACCTTCGCTATCAAATGCCTGGTCGGCAAAGCGAATGGAAGTTTCAGGCTCAATCACATCAGCTCCGCAATCGTCGAGGATAATTCGTAAGTGAGAAAGTCCTTTTGCTCCCCCTTTTTTTCGCGGAGACGCGCTCATCAGCGCAAACTTTTTTCCCTTGAAAGCAGCTTTTGAAGCGCGTCCATCTTCTCCGCGAGAAACCCAGTCAATGGCATTTTTTAATACGGAAGAAACAGATTCATTATACTGAGGCGAAGCAATAATGACCGCGTCGCTTGCCATCATCAAATCGCGCAGTTTTTTTGCATTCTCCGGAAGTCCTTCTGATGTCTCAAGGTCTGCATCATAAAAAGGCATTGGTAAGTCTCTAAGATCGATATAGACAACGTCAGCACCTTCTGCGCGCGCAAGCTCTGCGGCTTCTTTAGCCAAAAGTTTATTGTACGAGCCAGAGCGAAGACTTCCCGCAAAAACAAGCACCTGAGTTGCAGATAAGCTTGAGCAAATGAGTAGCAAAACAGATACGAGCAGTTTTTTCATAAGTCTCCACTAAAAAAGCTTAAGAGTGATTTAAGCAGATCTAAAATTTTTTCTAAAGAGGAATAAAGAACGGATGAACACCGTGCAGCTACTGTTTTGGCCTCCTTATTATCTTGCAGAAATCCTCCGTCTCATCTATTTCTTTGTAAGAGACTATTGCCGAATTCGACAATAGTCTCTAAGGTTAGAGAGAAGCAGATTCTTATGGAAAAAGCTAAAGATCCCCTTCCATGGCTCGTTACTTGGTTGGTCTCTTTAGGACAAACTAGCTTTTCCTTGCCCATCCCTGCCTTTCCAGCCATTTCTGAAGATCTTCATTTTGCCCCTCATGCAATGAAATCGACTCTGACAGTCTTTCTTCTGGGATTTGGTATTTCTCAGCTCATTTACGGTCCTCTTTCTGATAAATTTGGCCGCAAACCTCCTCTTCTTTTTGGTATTGGACTATTTTGTCTCACTAGTCTTATCAATGTCTGGATTAGCTCTTTGCAAGCCTTTTTCATTCTCCGTTTTCTTCAAGGTGTGGGAACTGGAAGTATCGTCACTCTTACAAGAGCGATTTTGCGCGATCGTTATGAAGGAGCCCATTTAGCAAGTGTCGCTTCTCATTTATCGATGGGATTTGCTGTGGGCTTAGGCTTATCGCCTTTAATCGGTGCCTATCTTCAAATCTTTTTTGGCTGGCGCTCCAATTTCTTGGCTCTTTGTGTCATTGGCATTATTCTATTTATTTATTCCTTCCTTCAATTACCTGAGACATCACCTAAGCCATTAGCTAAAGCCAATTGGAAGGAAGCGATGTATCGCACGCTTACTCGATACTATCAAATCATCGTCGATATTCATTTTTGGAAATACCTCTTAGCAGGCGTATTTGCCTATTCGGTGGTTATACCTCTCGTGAATCAAAAAACCGTTTGATAAAAATTCAGCTTGACATGTAACCTGCTGAACATGATTTTCTTAAGCGAAGCTCAACGCGCGCAACTCAAAACC